>JAFXZK010000022.1 GCA_017541265.1 Bacteroidaceae bacterium
AGTAACGTGAGGGGACCAAAAGAGGGGCAATTAGCCTTTCTTTTGCATCATCAGCAACCTATTTTTAGGACACAGAGACACAGAGAAAAATATAACTTCGTGCAAATATGCGAAAATGAGAAATTATTTTTCCTCTGTGCCTCTGCGGCTCGGTGTCCTGATAATCACTTAATCACGACCGCCTTACCTTACATACCTATCGTCCCCAAGCGTTCTGAGGAGAATCGCTGATGTTGATGACCTCGTCGTTGAGGTTGGTGTTGAGGGTAGTGGTCGGCATGGTGAGCCTTTTCTGGATATCAGCTTCCTGACCGGCATCGGCCTTGACGAGCGTGCCGGAATAGCTGCCGTTGGTCATCGTCACCTGATTGTTGTCGTAGGTCAGGTTTGCTGTAGAGACATCGGTCATGCTGTTGGCATAACTATCAGCGCTGCGTGTGAACACACTGGTCTCCCCGCTGATAGGGTCAGAGAGTTGCAGGTCGCCGCCAGGGAGCAATTGCCACCTGAAGCCTGCATCCTTCGGTCCGCCATAGACGGCCAATGGCAGGTCGTCTGTGTCGTCGAACAGTCCCAGATAGATGCAGCCTGTGTGGTCGGCATCGGCCTTTATGGCCAGCAGCACGCGAGTGAATGGCACTCCGGTCTCTGTCACGTCGGCATATTCATATTCGTCCCACCATACGCCGACAAGGCTTTTTTCGAGCTCTGCTGTGTTGATGTAGGGTGTTGGGGCATCTTTGGAGCAGCCTGTCATGCCCAACAGGAGGACTGCGGCTGCAAATGTTGCAAGAAATATCTGTTTCATATTCTGTTGATGCTATTATTTAATCAATACTTTCCGACCATTGTTCACATATACGCCACTCGCCGTAGGCTTTCCGCTGAGTCGGCGACCGTCGATGGTGTACCATCCATTGGCACTGCTGCTGTCCTCTGTCGAGATGCTGATAATGCCTGTGGTGTTATCATCGCCGAAGCTGATGTCGAAGGCCGTAAGGCGGCGGACATTTGCTGCGCCTTCGTCGCCAATCTTGAGATAGGCTCGCTGTGCGCCGATGCCGGCACCCGAGGCGGGATAGTAGAGCGTGTTCTCGCCGCCCATGAGCAGGATGCTGTAGTCCTTGCTGCTGAACGCTTTGGTGTCGTATGTGCCGACGAAGCGGACGTGCCTGTCGCCACTTTCGCCGTTGTCATAGCTGCGGTCGGTGGCATCGATGGTCTTGGTGCCGAACACGGGGCTGACGATGTTATGCGCGTCGTCGTTCATGTAGTCGTTGGCTTTCGGCCACCTAATGATATAAGGTGTGCCAGCCACGAGCTCCGTCACAGCATCGCCAAATTCCAGGCTGATAGTGGTCTGGTCGTCGCTGATAGAGCCGCTGGTGAGCGGACGTGCTTCGGCACCGTTGAGCGGGCTGCCGCTGAGACTGACGTTGAAGGGCAGGCACAGCGTGTTCCACGCACCGTCCTTGTAGAGCGTGCGGCCGTCGAGCATGACGGGTAGCTTCATGCCGTCGCAAGAGCTGATGAGCTCGCTGTTGTTGCCGGTGTTGGTGGGTGCCAGCAGGGGTATGAGCGTTTCGCCATATATATTGTCCATTGTGCATACCTCATTCGTACGTTGAATTATGAACTTCCTGCCTTCGAAAAAGTTGACACTTGCGACGTTGAGATTGTGTGAAGTAACGCTTTTGAGGCTGCAATCATGGATGTAGTCGTCCGGATTGGTCCAACCAAAGGTCAGTGTGCCGCTGGTGTAGTCGTTTTCTGTAATGGTGTTTGCGCTTGGCTGCATGCCCTGACCGAATCCGTAGGCGAAGGAACTGGCCTTGACCTGACCGCCATTGATGACAATGTCGCCGCATACGCCATAGTGACCCTCTTTGTCATCGTAGCCACCGCCTATGGCTGGAGCATAGGCAATTCCTGTATGGCGAGCGATAACGACGCCGCCATTGATAGTAATGCTGCCGCCGGAGATGTTGTTCTTGTCGCCTCCGATGGCTGCCGCATACTGACCACTATTGACCTCAATGTAGCCGCTGTTGATGATGAGCGTACCCACCTCTACGGCGCCGATTCCTGACTTGTCGTCATCGCAGTTATCTATTACCAGTGTGCCCGGTCCGTTGATGGTCAGCTTGTTGCCCTTGCCCAGTTCGATGCCCTTCGGGGCAGTGAGCTTGGTACCTTCGCCGAGGTTCAGGACGACATCGCCGTTGACCTTGATGCGCGAGGAAACGGTCACGTTTTCATATACGGTATGTACCCCACCGTTCAATTCGGTAGAGCTGCTTGTGACGGCCACATTGCCTGATACGGAGAAGGCAATCTCCTTTGTACCGGTGTAGCTGTTGCCACGGGCGGTGACGGTCAGGGTGTAGTTGCCCGCGTCTTTCACCGTAGCGGGGTTGGTAGCGAAGGTGAAGTCGGTCCCTTCCGTGAGCACGGTGCCGTCTGCAGCCGTGACGGTGGGGGCCAGGGCGATGGCTTCGCCACTCTTGGGATAGACGCTCTTCACGCCACCGACGGTGCAGGGCATGTAGTAGGTGCCTCCATCTACAGCTGTCACGAGCTTGCTAATCTCGCCTTCGGCGGCAGAAGCACTGACCAGGTAGGCACCGCTGACGGCGCAGGCGTGGTCGGGCTGTCCCGTCCGTGGGGTGAGGTAGTAGCAGCCGGTGATGGTGCCGGCATTGTGCTGCAAGCCTATGGGATGCAGGGAGCCGACGTTGGTATAGGTGCCTTTCTCCATGCAGTTCTCGAGCGTGGGCGTGCCGCCCAAGCCCCAGATACCAGCCATGTTGCTGCGGTTGCCGTCCACGCCGTTGATGGTGCCGGCGAAGATGCAGTTCCGAAGGGTAGTTGTGGACGACAGACCGTTACCCACGAAGCCTGCGGCATAATCACTGCTGACGTTGAGCGTAGCGGTGATGGTGCTGTTGGTTATCGAGTTCGTGCCGTCGGCAAAGCCAACGAGACCGCCCGTGTAGCGGCTGTTGGAGGCAATGGTGCCGCTGACGTTCACGTCCTGGATGGTGGCATCCTTGATGTAACGGAACGGAGCCGTGCCCTGAGCGTCGGCGTTGGTGTTCGTGATGTCAGCCGTCAGCGTCTTACCGCCGCCGAGGAAGATGCCACTGAAGGGCTTGTCTTCGCGCTCGCCAACGGGTATGCTGATGGTGATGTCATCATTCAGCTTCACATACTTGCCGCTGTAGTTCAGGCCGCCGGCCACCTTGGTGGCAAACAATGCCCAGTCGTCAGTGCTGCGGATGAGGTAGGGGCTTTCAGCCGTACCCTGGCCTTCGAGCGCAGCCGTCACGACAAACTGGAAGGTCTTCGAGCCGGAGTAGTTATCGCCCTTGCCTGTGAGGACGAGCGTGTGGTCGCCCTTCCCTGTGACGTTGATGGGGAACGATGCGACGTCGGTGCCGTCCAGCGTGGCCGTGAAGTCGGTGCCGAAGGTGAGAGTCGTATTGTCGAGGCCCGTCACTGTGGGCGTGATGCTGACTCCTTCCTCCTGGTCGTAAGCAGCCAGGACACCGCCGACGGTGCAGGGCAGGTAGTACATATTATTATCTGCAGCTTGTGCCTGCATGCAGAGCTCGCCCTCGGGACGTGTGGTATAGACCATCGTGCCCTGTGCGTCGCCCAACGGCGTGGTGTAGTAGCAGTAGTTGCCTACATTGCCGCCGCGCACGAAGGTGGCACCGACGGCGATGGGGGACTCTGCGGAGGAGCTGCTGAGCACAGGGGCATAGAGCGAGCTGCTGACGTTCATGGGCTGGTTGTTGTGCCAACCGACGAAGCCGCCGCACTGCGTGGTGCCATTGGTGGTGAGCAGACAACCGTCGTAGATGCAGTCCGTAATGGTCAGCTCGCCGGTGGGCATAGCCATGATGCCGCCGTGGGTGCCTTCGCCTGCGACGCTGCTGTGGATGACGGTGCTCACGCGACAGCCCTTTAAGGTCATCGGATTGAAGCTGGTGGCCACCAGACCGGCAGCATACTTCCGGGAGGTGTAGATGTTGCCGGCCACCTTCAGATTCTGGATGGTAGCGCCGTTCACGTAGCGGAACGGGGCGCAGTACTCCTCGCCAAAGGGAGCCTCAGATGACCCGCATGTGAAGGTCAGCGTGTAGTCATCACTGCCAAGGAAGGTTCCCGAGAACGAGTTGGTGGAGCTGGTGCCTACCATCGTCGATACGCTGATGTTGGCATTCAGCTTCAGGAACTTACCTGCGTAGTTCTGGCCCTCGGCAACGCTGGTTGCGAGGAGATTCCAGTCGGCTTCGCTGCCGATGAGCAAGGGACTCTCTGCTGTTCCTGCGCCATCGAAAGGCTTGCTCACAGCAAACCCGACGGTCTTCGAGCCGGAGTAGGTATCAGAGCCATCGACGGCGGTGAGCACAAGCGTGTAGTCGCCCGCAGCGGTGATGTTGAGGGGGAAAGAAGTGGCGCTGCCATTCAGCGTGGCCGTGAAGTCGGTGGTGATGGCAGGGTTCGTCTCGCCATAGCCCGCGATGGTCGGGGTGATGCTGAGGGAGGCGCCTTCCATAATGTAGGAGTTTTTAATGTCGCTGACCGTGACGGGCAGATAGTACCAGTTGCCGTCGGCGGCCTGAGCCTTCATGCAGAGCTCACCGGCGAGGGCTTCGGTATAGACGCGCGTACCCTGGGCGACATCCAGCGGCTGGGTGTAGAAGCAGTCGGTGCCTACGTCGGTGCCGCGCACGAAGGTGGCGCCTACGGTGACGGGTGTCTCGCCTTCAGAACCGACGAGAGCCGTGTCGGGGGCATAGAGGGAGCTGGTGATGCTGATGCTCTGACCGTTGTGCCAGCCCACGAAGCCGCCGCAGTGCATGGTGTTGTTCGAAGTGAGCAGGCGACCGTCGTAGATGCAGTTCGTCATGTTCAGCGGACCAGTAGGCATGCCCACGATGCCGCCGTGGCTGCCGTCGCCGCCGGTGCTGCTGTGGATGATGGTGCTGACTTGGCAGTCGGCGATGGTCGTCGTACCGGCAGTGCGGCCCACCAGACCTGCGGCACGCATCCTGTTGGTGTAGATGTTGCCGGCCACCTTCAGCTCCTTGATGGTGGCACCATCGACATAGCGGAACGGAGCGCAGAACTCTTCGCCGAAGGGTGCGGAGTCGTTGCAGATGTTGAAGGTCAGCGTCTTGCCGTCGCCAATGAAGGTGCCCTTGAAGGGAGTGTTGGCGCTCGCGCCCACCATGGTCGTGACGGCCAAGTCAGTGCCTAACTTCACGTACTGACCACTGAAGTTATTGGTGCCTCTGTTGACCAGCAGGACAAAGAGTTCCCACTCGTCAGCGTTGCGGATGAGGTAGGGCTTCTCGGCTGTGCCATCTCCCTCAATCGGGTCAATCACCGTGAAGCTGAAAGACTTCGAGCCGCTGCAGCTGCCCGTGCCGTTGACGACGAGCGTGTGCTTACCTTGAGTTGTGACGCTGGCAGAGGAAGCGTCCACGCTGGCACCGTCCAGCGTGATTGTGTAGTCGGTGCCGGAGCTGAGCTGCGTACCATCAGGGAATTTCACGGCCGGCGTGATGCTGAGCGTGCCGCCTTGAGCCAGCTCATAGAACTCCTCGATGTTGCTGACGGCGCAAGGAACGTAGTATGTCTTGCCGTCTAAAAGCTGCAGCTGCCTGGAGATTTCGCCCTCGACGGGTTCGTTGCTCACCTGGTAGGCACCGCTGATGGTGGCGGTGATGCCGCGCACTGGGTTCAGGTAGTAGCATCGGCTGATGGTACCCTTGTCGCTCTGCAGACATATCGGGTGCATGGAGCTGATGCGGGTGAAGGTGCCGCGCTCTATACAGTTGTCTAAGGTGTAAGTGCCGTTGCCACACCAGCCCCAGATGCCGGCGACGTTGCCACGATTCGCGTCGAGGCCGGCGATAGTGCCGGCGAAGATGCAGTCCTTGATGGTGGTGTTCGACTCGCGGCCATGGCCCACGATGCCACCGGCGTAGTCGCTGCGGATGTTGAGCTGGGCCGTGACGGTGCAGCCCTCAATGAGGTTGGTGCCGTCGGCAAAGCCTACGATGCCGGCGGCGTGGGCCTGGCTGGCGGTGATGGTGCCTGCCACGGTGAGGTTCTTGATGGTGGCGCCGTTGATGTAGCTGAAGAGGGCTGTGCCTTGGTTGCCCCAGTCGCTGATGTTCATCGTGATGGTATGGCCACCGCCGAGGAAAGTGCCGCTGAAGGCTCTGGTCGGTGTGTTTCCCGTCACGTAGCCGCACTTCTGCGTCACGCTAATGTCGGCCCTAAGCTCTACGAACTTGCCGCTGTAGCTGTAGCTGTTACCTATATTTTTCGTGAAGACCTCCCATTCGGCTGCAGAGCTGATGGTATAGGGATCAGACTGCGTGCCGCTGCCGGGGAGCGAGCCCACCGGGATGTAGGGCACGATTTTCTGAGTGCCTGCGTTTGAGGCCGTGGCGATGGTCGTGGTGCCTTCGATAACGAACTGTTTTCCACCAGCAAAGGTGACGCTGGTCACGCCGAAATCGCCTTCAATAGTATGGAGGAAATCGCTGGGGTTGGTCCAGCCGAGCGTCAGCGTACCGCTGTTGGGGCTTCTGGAGCCATGACCAATGGAGGCAGAATTCGACCCGGCTATGACAGTCACCTGACCGCCGTTGATGACGACGTCGCCGCAGTAGCTGTCGGGAGAACCGTTCCACGTCTTGTCGCCGCCGCCGATGCCGGCGGCGCCCGGACCACCGGTGACCCTCACCACACCGCCATTGATGACGACGCGGCCGCCGTAGCTATTGTCCATGTTGCCGCCGATGCCGGCTGCTGCCATTCCACCCGTGACATCGATGTTGCCGCCGTTGATGATGAGCGTGCCCATCCTTGATGAGCCAATGCCGGCCATCTCGTATGCGCCTTTCACCACCAGGTTGCCGGGACCCTCGATGGTGAGCGTATTTCCCTCGCTCAGTTCGATGCCTTTGGTTAATTTGAACGTGATACCCTCAGACAGGATAAGCGTGACATTGCCATGGATTTTGATGCGGACATCGTATTCCTTGTCACATACCACTTCGTACGACATACCGTCAGTCAGGTCGAGGTTGGGACGGTTCCAGTCCCACCATGCGTCGATGTATTCGACATTACCGATGGTGAACGCCTCGCTGTCCTGACCACCATAATTGCCATGGCCTGTAAAGGTTACCGAGGCCCGGCCACTTTTTGTGTTGTTGGCATAGCTCACCGTGTAGTCAACGTCTCTGACGAGGGTGGCACCTTTGCACGTCACCGTCACATTGGGCTCTATACCTCTGCCCGTATAGAAGTAACGCGGCTGGAGGCCCGACACCTCGCAGGGCAGATAGTACGTTGTGCCGTCGGCAGCATTAACCAGATAATAAACCTTGTTCTGCGGGACAGAGGCCTGAACCTGATAGGCTCCAGGGGAGACGCAGGCTAAATCCGGCGTGCCGATCTGCGCGTTCACGTAGTAGCAGTCGTTGAAGCGACCCTTAGGGCCGCACAAGCCCACGGGGTGCATGGACGAGATGTTGTTGTAGGTGCCCTTCTCTATGCAGTTCTGGAACAAGGGGTAGCCGGAGTCGCTCCAGCCCCAGAGACCACCGATGTTGGCACGCTCGCCTCCCACACCGTTGATGGTGCCGGCGAAGACGCAGTCCTTGAAGGTGGTGCTTGAGATCTCGCCATGACCGATGATGCCGCCGGCATAGTTGCTGTTGATGTTGAGCGTGGCGGTGACGATACATTTCTCCAGGAGGTTTTCGCCGTATGCAAAGCCTACGAGGCCCGCCGTGTGGTGGCTGGAGGAGCTGATGGTGCCGGCCACGGTGAGATTCTTGATGGTGGCATCGGAGATGCAGTGGAAGGGGGCTACGCCCTGCTCGTTGGGGCTCGTGCCGGTGGCCGTGCTGCTGAGGTTGGCCGTCAGCGTGTGGCCCTCGCCGAGGAAGGTGCCGCTGAAAGGACGCCTGCCGTATTCGTTCTGCTCTCGGAGTCCCACCGTCGTGGTGATAGTGACGTCGGCGCCCAGCTTCACCACCTTGCCGCTGAAATCGTTGCCCTGACCGACATAGTAGGCGAATGCAGCCCACTCGTCCGTGCTGTTGATAACGTAGGGGTCGCTCTGCGTGCCGGCATGGGCGGACAGCCAGTCGCTGCCGCTGAACTTGGCCCGTACGTCGACGCCGCCCCGAGGCATGGTGAAGGTGTAGCCGTCGGTCTCGTTGCCGCTGAGGGCTATAGCATTGCCACCCGCGTCGGTGACGGAGATGCTCTGCAGCGAGCCGAAAGCCTTGGTCAGTCGCATGGTCTTTCCCTCGTGAGTGCCAAGGGAAGCAGGCGTTATGACGCCGAAGCCTTCGTTGTGAACGACTGCGCGGTTCGGGAATTGGATGGCGCTGCGATACATTTCACAGCGATCAACGGAGCTGAAGCTGTTCAGGTAGTTGGCGAGCGTGGCATCATCATATAGGTCTCGCCCGTGCGCATTCCATAGATTTTCACTTTGGTCGCCCACGAACTCATTGTCTTGGCTGTGGTTGCTCGTGCGGATGCCGTAGAACGTGCAGTGGTTGATGTTGCCGTTATTATAGCCTACGATTCCGCCCACGTCGGCATCGTGGTTCAGCACGTCGCCCGTCATGCAGCAATATTCGACTCCACCCTGGTTCTCGCCACAGATGCCGTCCACCTTGGCTGTATTGCTGGACCCACGCCAATAGGAGATGACATCGGCACTCACCCAACAGTTGGAAATGAGGCCGTTGTTCTGGCCGGCAATGCCGCCCACCATGCGCGAACTGGAACACTCGATGCGGCCGCTTACATGCAGGTTCTCCACATTGCCCGTCTTTGCGATTTCGGAAAACAGGCCCTGATAGTTATCCGCGGCAGCTATAATGGCGAGCTTGATGGTGTGGCCGTTGCCAAAGAAAATGCCCGTGTACGGCTTGCCGGTATTGAATCCCAGAGGCTGCCACGAGTAAGCGCTCAAGTCGAGGTCGGCTTCCAGCATGTAGTTGTGCTCGTAATAATCCTTGTCGACACCGTCGCCGGAGTCATCATCCCAGTGTTGCTGGGCATAGGCCAGCTCGGCCGCAGTCCTGATGATTATAACCTGACGACCGGGGTGGTAGGTCGGCCTGGATGTCGAGCCGTCCCATACGTCTTGAGCCCACGTTGTCTGCACGAGGGTGCAGAGCAGGGCGAGCATCAAAAAGAAAGATTTTCTTCTCATATTGTTTCTATTTTTGTTTGATAATTGCCTGATACGAGTAAGCAAAGGTGCTTGTGCAGGGCACCTGTTTTCCAGCCTTGGCGGCGTTTACGCCGCAAAGGTACAAAAATCTTTGTGAATTTCAAACTGTTTGGGTACTAAAAGTAACGTGAGGGGACCAAAAGAGGGGCATTAGCCTTTCTTTTGCATCATCAGCAACCTATTTTTAGGACACAGAGACAAGGAGAAACGGATGAACCTTAAAGTCTTCGGCCAACTTAACGCATCTATGAAAAGGGAAAAGAGTAAAAGGAGAAAGGGCGAATAATTAGGTGAGGGGAGACAATACCCTCGACAAAAAAGCAAGGAAACCGAGTGTTAACTACTAATAAACGGAAGAGCAAAACTAAATAAATATGTTAAAAGTCGGCCTCGCCTGTTGTCTTTTTATGGATTTCTCTTGCCGACGTGTCGTAAAGTCCGTTCCTTTGCAACAGAAATAGGCGAATAATCGCCAAAAAGTTTAATCGTTAAATTGTCAAACGAAAGAGATGAAACCCCTTACTCGTGCCGAAATGGAAGTGATGAATGTCCTGTGGGACGCAGAACATGCCCTTTCCGTCAATGAGATTGTGGAGGGTTATGCGGAGCAGAAGCCTGCCTACACGACGGTTGCAACCTTCCTGAAAATCCTGGAAGCGAAAGGTTATGTGGAGCACAGAAAGAAGGAAGAGGCTGGTCGTACCTTCTTCTATTCGCCGATGCTTTCGCGCGAGAAGTATATAACTCATGTGGTGAACGATGTGAAGGACACGCTTTTCGGCAGTTCGGCCAAAAGCTTCTGCTCCTTCCTCATACAAAACGAAGAGCTTTCCGACGAAGACTTGCAAGAGATACTTTCTTTAATTCATAGTTGACTTCGTCGAGCTAAAGCTTCATAGTTCATAGTTCATAATTCATAGTTCATAATTCATAGTTCATAGTTCATAGTTCATAATTCATAGTTCATAGTTCATAATTCATAGTTCATAATTCATAGTTCATAGTTGATTATGTTCGCGTACATTATAAAGTCTTGTTTATTGCTGGCAATCCTTTATGGAGCCTTTGCCTTGCTGCTGAGCCGCGAGACGTTCCATCGCCTCAATCGACTGGCCTTGCTAAGTGTAATGGTTGCGTCTTTGGTGCTGCCTGCCATACAAATAACTGTCACCTCCCCGTTCTCCCTTTTGGGGAGTGCTTCAGAGCCGCTGAACTCAGCCCCTTCTACGCTTCCCCTTTTGGGGAGTGCCTCAGAGCCGCTGACACTTTCCCAAACTGAAGCTTTTCAGTCTGACGAGAATGTGGCACTCCCCCAAAGGGGGAGCGGGGAGGGGGCTTTAGGTGCAATCTATCTCTTCGGCCTCTTTGCCTCCCTCGCCATCTTTTTCGTGCAGCTCTTCCGTCTTTGGCAGGAGATAAGGGGCGGCGTACACACCAAAGACGAGTTCGGCAATACTGTGGTTATCCAAGGGGGCGACTTCGCTCCTTACAGTTTCCTACATTATATAATAATAAGTGCTTCGGATTATGAGCATCTTCGTCGTCCTATTTTGACTCACGAACAGGCTCACATCCGTTTTGGACACACCTACGACCTTTTGCTTCTTGAGATAGTGAAGGCTATCCAATGGTTCAATCCCTTTGTCTATCTTCTGGGACGAGATCTTAAGACCGTCCACGAATACGAGGCAGACAACGCCGTACTTAACTTTGGCATCGATGCAAAGACATATCAACTATTACTTGTGACAAAGGCGGTTGGCAGCCGACTGCAGACGGTTTGCAACAACCTTAGCCACCACTCACTCAAAAATCGAATCAAGATGATGCACACACACAATTCAAACCGCTGGCTGATGAGCGAGGGACTCGTCCTGCCGGCACTCATGGCACTGGCTTTGGTTGCCTTTGCCAAACCGAAAACAAATGTAGAAGACAAGGCCGTCACGATGGCTATGCCTGGAGATGGGTTTGTAAAGACAGATGCTGTGAAGGGAATAGAAGAGATTGATGTAACAGAAAAGAATCCTGGCAAGTTGCTGAAAGCCTTAATCGTACCAAGTGATGCTCCTGAGCGACTAAAGAAGCAAGGCAATGGTATTATCGTTACTTGGCTCAAGGGTACTTGGGTACAGACAGACGACAACTCCTTCATTGAGGAGCATCCCGTTTGCACCTATCCTTGGATATTTCGAGAAAAGCATTACAAATTAATGCTCGACGGCAAGGAACTCGACATCAACAACTTGCCCGACCTGCCTGCTTCAGCATTGAAGAAAATAGAAGCCTCCTTGAAGAATCATTCGCTCAACCTCATCACCAAGCCAGTTCAAGTTCCTGCTGGCATCAAGGGCAACATCAACCCGGAGCTGACCATCCTGCTAACAGGCACACCTCCGAAGGACAGCGGAGCAAAGACTTCCATCTGGACAAGAGGAGGCATCTTTGACGGCTTTAGCTGGAAGAACTACACCATCTGCTCGTGGAAATGGGATGTAGATGATGTGGGGCAGCATCTGGAGGAAGTTGCAATCCGCAAGGACCATCATGTACGTGTCAACGTTTGCAAGGGTGTTCCACAGGAACATATCGACCGTCTAAAGAAAATTATGCGTGAGAAAGGCGTTACTAAAGTCGATTACACATATCAATAAATTAAAGGTTTTTAGTTACATGGAATTCCGGTGGTTTCGGTGCGCTGTGAAGTGTGCCGGAATCTGCCGTTATAATCGTTGCGAGCCAGAAAAGAAGCTGCCTCGCTTTGCGTGTTCAAGGATTAAAAAAACATAATTCTTGACCTAAACCTATAATTCTTCATTCTTCATTAATTCTTCGTACTTTTGCACCACAAAACAATTGTCAAGTTGTGAAATTGTCAGGTTGTCAAATAGTGTTCGCCTTTGCTATGCTCCTGAGCTGCGTAATGTACGCCCAGGGAGAAGATAATGAACTGCTGCCACAAGAGCCAGTGAACTACAAGCTCAAGCTGCAGCGGTACCGCTATGCGAAGCCCGTCGTGGAGAATGGCGACACAATGTGGTGCTACCTGTTGCCGGAGCTGTGGGTATATCCGCCGCTGAAGTTCAAGAGCGAGAGGCAGCGACGCGCCTACAACCGCCTTGTCTATAACGTCAAGAAGGTGCTGCCCATCGCCCAGGAGGTCAACGGACTCATCGCCGAGACCTACGAGGCGCTGGAGATGCTGCCCACACAAAAACAGAAGAGCGCACACATAAGCGCAGTGGAACGCGACATCAAGGAAACCTATACGCCGCAGATGAAGAAGCTCACCTATTCGCAGGGCAAGCTGCTCATCAAGCTTGTGGACAGGGAGTGCAACCAGTCTTCCTACGAAATCGTGCAGGCATTCTTCGGTCCGGCAAAGGCGGCGTTCTATCAGGTCTTTGCCTGGACTTTCCGCGCCAGCCTGAAGAAGGAGTATCACCCGGAGGAGGAGGACAAGCTCATCGAGCGTGTCGTCCGCCAAGTCGAGACGGGGCAGATATAAAGAAAAGGTGAAAAATTGAAAAAGTGAAAGGGTGAAGTATATGGATAAATATGGTGCAGCCAAATGGTTAAAGGCGAAGGTGCTTGTTCTTTTACTTTTTCACCTTTTCATCTTTTCACCTTTTCCCTTAAGTGCCGATGTGCTTGAGACGGCGCGGCGGGTGAACGACTATTTCATGGCGAAGTGGCCCGACCCTACCAAAGATACCTTTGTTGGCAGGAAGCGCCCCAGCTCCCTTTGGACGAGAGGGGTGTATTACGAGGGGCTGATGGCGCTTTACGGCATTGACCCGCAGCCAAGCTATATAAAGTATGTTGATGACTGGGGCAACTACCACAAGTGGACGCCTCGCAACGGCACCAGGACAAGGAATGCCGACGACCAGTGCTGCATACAAACTTATCTTGACCGCTATGAGATGACTGGCGACAAGCGAATGTTAGACAGCTGCCGCGTGAACATGGAGAAGCAGATGGCTGAGCATCGGACAGACTACTGGACATGGATAGATGCCATACAGATGGCTATGCCGGCATACGCCAAGATGTACAGCATAACGGGCGACACGCGCTATATCCTCTTTGCCCGCGACTGCTATGAATGGACGCGCAACACATGTGGCGGCGGGCTGTGGAATGCTAAGGAGGGCTTGTGGTGGCGCGACGCAAATTTCGCTCCCCCCTACAAGGAGAGCGACGGGCAAAACTGCTACTGGAGCCGTGGCAATGGCTGGGTTGTAGCGGCATACGTAAAGACTATTGAGGAAATTCAAAATTCAAAATTCTTGGATTCTTTAGAACCAAGGCGCTCTTTTAATGAGCGGAACAAAATTCAAAATGGGGTTGAGGCATTCCGTGAGGAGCTGAAGGATGACTATCTGGCAATG
Source organism: Bacteroidaceae bacterium (assembly GCA_017541265.1). GTDB lineage: Bacteria > Bacteroidota > Bacteroidia > Bacteroidales > Bacteroidaceae > Physcousia. The sequence continues at coordinate 13,684 of JAFXZK010000022.1, forward strand.
ATGAAGGCTTTGCTGAAATGCCAGCGCGAGGATGGCTTTTGGAACGTAAGCCTGATGTCGCCAACAACATACGGCGGGCCTGAAACGTCTGGCACAGCCCTCTTCCTGATGGGAATGGCTTGGGGCGTGCGGAACGGCCTTTTGTCTGAAGAAGAATATCGTCCAGCCATAGACAAGGCTTGGAACGCCATCGCTACGAAGGCAATACACGAGGACGGCTTCATCGGTTACTTGCAGGGAACAGGCAAGGAGCCGAAGGACGGACAGCCAGTGACGTACACCAGTGTTCCTGACTTCGAGGACTATGGCACAGGATGTGTCTTGTTGGGTGCTGTGGAATACTATAAGCTGACGAAGTCGCCCACATCGCAGGCAGGAGCACGCTGGTGGTGGTTAGGCTCTGCCGTTACAGAACAAGGACTGAAGTGGCAGATGCAGCAGATGGCTTCTCATGGCATAAGAACCCTTGAGATAACGCCTCTCTATGGTGTGCAGGGCAATGACGAGAACAACATCTCCTTCCTTTCGCCAGAGTGGATGAAGATGGTGGAATATACCATCAACGAAGGCAAACGTCAGGGCATACAGATAGACATGAACCTCGGAACGGGTTGGCCTTTCGGTTCCCCCGAGACGCCTCTCTCCGAGGCTGCCTGCAAGCTTGTGGTGATTGACACTCTTGTTGAAGCAGGCTTGGCGGGAAGCATCTCCCTTCCTTTAAGGGAGGGACGGGGTGGGTCTTTGATAATCCAGAAGGACTTTAAGAGCAAGGTAAAAGGCAAGCGTCGCGTGATTGCGCTCTACGAAAGCCGCACGCGCCAGAAGGTGAAGCGGGCTGCTCCTGGCGGTGAAGGGTACGTTATCGACCACTTCGACTCAACAGCTGTGGCTCATTACCTCTCGCGTTTCGACAGAGCCTTCAAGTCTTCCGGTGCTCCGATGCCGGCAACATTCTTCAATGACTCTTATGAGGTGTTTGGAGCCGACTGGACGCCTACGCTGCTGAGTGAGTTCCATGCACGACGGGGATACAGGCTGGAAGACAAGTTGCAGGAGTTTGTGGATGGCGACGCACAGGTAATCAGCGACTATCGCGAGACGCTTTCCGACCTCCTGTTGAAGAACTTTACCGAGCAATGGGTGAGGTGGAGCCATGAGCGAGGCGTGAAGGTTCGCAATCAGGCACACGGTTCGCCTGCCAACCTCATTGATATATATGCGGCGGTCGATATTCCAGAGATAGAAGGTTTTGGCCTTTCCGACTTTGGCATCAAGGGCTTGCGCACAGACCCGGGAATGACGCGCAAGAACTTTTCCGACCTTTCGATGCTGAAGTATGCGTCCTCTGCTGCTCATGTGACAGGCAAGCGGCTGGTGTCCAGCGAGACGTTCACCTGGCTGACAGAGCATTTCCGCACTTCCCTTTCGCAGATGAAGCCAGACCTCGACCTCATGTTCTGCTCTGGCGTGAACAGGATGTTCTTCCACGGAGCGTGCTATTCTCCGAAGGATGACCCGTGGCCGGGCTGGAAGTTCTATGCTTCGATTGATATGTCGCCAACCAATTCCATTTGGCGCGACGCTCCTTTGCTGACAAGCTACATCGATTTCTGTCAGCAACGCTTGCAGGAGGGAGAACCCGATAACGACTTCCTTGTGCTGTTGCCAGTAAGGAATATGTGGCGGACGAACCTCGACAAACGACTGATGCTGTTTGAAATCAATTCGATGGACAAGAAGGCGCCAGAGTTCATTTCCTCGATACTAAAGATTGACTCGCTGGGCTATGATTGCGACTACATCTCGGAAAAGTATTTGCTTGGCACTTCATTTGCGGATGGAATGTTGCAGACGGCAGCAGGGACACGCTATGCGGCACTCATCCTGCCACCGGGCTGCATATTAAGCAAAGCCGCGCGGAAGCATTTGGAGCGCCTGAAGCGTCAGGGCGCACACATTATATATAATATAGAGAGCCGGGAGCTGGCGAAGTATGCCAAGCCAGAAGAACTGCGCACGGCATTGGGGATGAAGATGATTCGCAGGAAGGTGGGTGATGGCTACCGTTACTTTGTGTCGAACCTTACCCCAAAAAGCTTTGGGATGAGAGAGGTCAGGCTTGCCTCTACGGGTGCCATCGTTACCGTCTCGCTCCGCAGCGGTGAGAGTTGCTTCATAGATGCTTTGCCTGATGGCAAAACCACCGTTACCAAACCCGTTGATGCGTTGCAACCGCAAGGACAGAAATACATACACGTTAGTTGGTCACCCCTTATTGACCTTAGTGAGAATAAATGGTCGCTCAGTTTCATAGAATCGCAGCCTGCCATTACTGATACAATGACCATCGACGGCCTCAAGACATGGGAATCTTTACCCAACGACAGCCTAAAGGAACTGATGGGAACAGGTGTCTATGAAACTACTTTTTCTCTCTCAGCCAACGACGCCAAAAATGTCGCTTACCGAATTGACTTAGGCGATGTCAGGGAGTCGGCACGCGTATATATCAACAATACGTATGTGGGTTGTGCTTGGTGCGTGCCATTTACGCTAGACTTTGACCGCCTGTTGCACGAAGGCGAGAACACCATTCGCATCGAGGTGACAAACCTTCCTGCCAACCGCATAGCGGCATACGACCGCAGAGGCGTGAAGTGGCGCAAGTTCAACGAAATCAACGTGGTGGACATTAACTACAAACGTACCACCTACGGCGATTGGGCTCTTGTGCCTTCGGGATTGAACTCTTATGTACGAATCTACAAAAGACTAATGATGATGCGATGAAAAAGATATTTCTTTTGTTAGTTATAGTGATGCCCGCGTTGCATATCAATGCAGGTATCTGGCCCGATGGCACCCAAATGGATGCCTTTTTCAGTAACATCACAAAGGTGGACATCCAGAAGCTTGGCAAGCAATACGTGATAACAGACTATGGCGTGAAGAACGACTCGTCGCTTGTGCAGACGGAGGCCATACAAGCCGTGATAGACCGTTGCGCCAGCGAGGGCGGCGGCGTAATCGTCATCCCAGAAGGCACGTTCCTCACCGGGTCGCTCTTCTTCAAGCAGGGGACTAACCTCTATGTGAAAGGACGGCTAAAGGGTTCCGACCGCATACGCGACTACAAGCTCTTGGAGACTCGCATGGAAGGACAAACCCTACAGTATTTTGCAGCTCTCATCAATGCAGACGGACTTGACGGTTTTTGCATCGCAGGCAACGGCGCGAAGCTCGATTGGGAAGAAACACCTAGTGAATCGGGCTTAACCTCCCAGCAGAGCTGCATCGACGGCAATGGCTTCAACTATTGGGAGGAGTTCTGGCTGAGGCGCATGTACAACAAGGCTTGCACCAATCTGGAGGCCATGCGCCCAAGGCTCGTCTATCTCTCAAACTGCAAGAACGTGACGGTTCAGGACATCAACCTCATCAACTCCCCGTTCTGGACCAACCATCTCTACCGCTGCGAGCGTGTGCGCTATCTCGACAACTTCATCTATGCACCGACAAAAGGGGTTGTCCCCCCTGGCGACACCAAACAGCATGGCGCACCGTCGAGTGACGCCATCGACCTCGATGTGTGCCACGACGTGCTGGTGCATGACTGCTATATGCAGGTGAACGACGACGCCGTGGTGCTGAAGGGCGGCAAAGGAACTTGGGCAGACAAAGACCCGAACAACGGCCCCGTCTATAATGTGCTGGTGAAGAACTGTCGCTATGGCAAGGCGCACGGATGCCTGACGCTCGGCTCGGAGTCCATCCACGACTGGAACATCGTGCTCTCCGACATAAAGATCAACGGCGTGAACCGTGTGCTGTGGCTGAAGATGCGCCCCGACACGCCCCAGCACTACGAGAAGATTCGCATAGAGAACATCAGCGGCACATGCAGCTCGTTCCTCGTGGTAAGGCCGTGGACGCAGTTCTTCCAGCCCGGTGACCGTCCCGATATGCCCCTGTCGCAGGCGAACGACATCACCTTCCGCAACATAGATGTCGAGACAGACAACTTCTTCGACGTAGGCACTTCGGACAAGTACAAGCTCCTGGACTTCACCTTCGAGGACTGCAAGGTGCGCGACAAAAAACAATCCTTCGACCCTACAATAATAGAAGGCTGCATAGCTAAGAAGTTATTCATTAATGATGTAGAGAAGTAATCAATGATGAAAAAGATAACACTTGTCATAATGCTGGCATGGATGCTTGCACCCATCTATTCCCAGACAATAGACCTGAGCGAGAAGTGGCAGTTCCGCTCTGAAAGGGAAGAGGGTACGGTCACGCTCCCCGGCTCGATGCTGACCAACGGCAAGGGCGACCCCGTAAACGTCAACACCCAGTGGACGTGCTCGCTCTACGACTCCAGCTTCTACTTCAACCCCTATATGGAGAAGTATCGCGTGGAGGGAAAGATGAAGTTCCCTTTCTTCCTGACACCCGAGCGCCACTATGTGGGCCGTACCTGGTACGAGCGCTCAATACAAGTGCCAGAGGCTTGGAAAGGTCGTCAGGTGACGCTCTACCTCGAACGTCCGCATATAGAGACGACGGTGACGGTGAACGGTCACGAGGTGGGGCACCTGATGTCGCTGTCTGTTCCCCATCAGTTCGACCTCACACCTTATATTATATATGGGGGCGAGAACAAGCTGAGCATAGAGGTGTACAACGGCATAGAGAATGTCGGTGTCGGCAAGGACTCGCATTCCGTGACCGACCAGACGCAGGGCAATTGGAACGGCATCATCGGCAGGATGGAGCTGCAGGCAGGGCCTATCGTTTGGCGCAAGCGGGTGATTCCCCACATCAAGGACGGCACCATAGATATTGTGGTCAACGACTCCACCTATCATCTTGCTCTTGGAGCCGACACGATGCGCTGGGACGAGTTCCATCCGCAGCTCTATACGCGAACGGTGGACTATCAGGGAATGCCCGTCAGCGTGACCTTCGGCCTCCGCGACATACAGGCCAAGGGGCAGCAGCTCTACATCAATGACCGTCCCCTGTTCCTGCGCGGCACAGTAGAGAACTGCACCTTCCCCGAGACGGGCTATCCGCCAACGGACGAGGCCGAGTGGGAGCGCGTGCTGCGCAAGTGCAAGGAATACGGCCTCAACCACATCCGCTTCCATTCCTTTTGCCCGCCCGAAGCGGCTTTCTGTGTAGCCGACCGTCTGGGCCTTTACTTGCAGCCCGAAGGTCCGACGTGGCCCAATCATGGGGTGAAGCTTCGGCGAGGCATGCCCATCGACAAGTACCTCATGGACGAAAGCATCCGAATCATCGACACCTACGGCCACCATCCTTCGTTCTGCATGATGGCGGCTGGCAATGAACCAGCGGGCGACTGGGTGCCATATTGCCAGGAATGGGTGAAGGCGATGAAGGAGCACGACCCTAACCGCATCTACTGCGCGGCCAGCGTGGGCGGCAGCTGGGCATGGGACGAAGGCTCGGACTATCATGTCAAGTCGGGAGCACGAGGGTTGGACTGGGACAAGAAGGCGCCCCACAGCGACGATGACTTCTACCGACTGATGCAGTACCCGTCCAACTACAAGAAAGCGGAACCCAACAACGACCCAATCATCGCCCACGAGGTGGGACAATGGTGTGTCTTCCCAGACCTGAAGGAGATGCCGCAATATACTGGAGTCTATAAAGCCCGCAACTTTGAGATATTCCAGGACTTGCTGCGCGACAACGGTATGGCTTCGCAGGCAGAGAACTTCCTGATGGCCAGCGGACGCCTGCAGGTACTGTGCTACAAGTACGACATCGAGCGCAACCTGCGCACCAAGGACTACAGCGGCTTCCAGTTGCTGGGCTTGAACGACTACAGCGGACAGGGGACGGCACTCGTCGGGCCGCTGAATGTGCATTGGCGCGAGAAAGGCTATTGCACAAAGGAGGACTGGACGGAGTTTTGTTCGCCCGTCGTGCCATTGGCCAAGTTCCCGAAGTTCGTCTATACCAACGACGAGACGCTGCACGTCCCCGTCGAGGTCTATAATGCCTCTGACCAAGCACTCGAGAACATAGAGGCTTGTGCAAAGATTTCAAGGGATAATGAAGAATTGTCCGTCATCCATTTCCCATTATCCACTATTAAAATCGGCAAGAACACAGAGCTTGGCACCGTAAACCTCCCATTGGCGCAGTTCGATAAGCCCGCCAAGCTGACGCTCACCGTCAGGCTCTCGGACAAAATAAAGAACCATTGGGAGTTTTGGGTCTATCCTGAAAAAGGTGAAAAGGTGAAAAGGTTAAAAGGTGAAAAGGTGATGGAGACTGACACCTTGGACGACAAGGCTCTGAAGGTCTTACAAAAGGGTGGTGATGTTCTGCTGACGGCAGCCGGCAAGATTCGTTACGGCGACGATGTCGTCCACAGCTTCCTGCCAGTCTTCTGGAACACCTCGTGGTTCAAGATGCGTCCGCCCCACACCACCGGTGCCTATATCCAGAGCGAGCATCCTGTCTTCCGCGACTTCCCCACCGACGACTGGCAGAACCTCAACTGGTGGGAACTCGTCAACTACGCGCAGGTCATCAACATGAAGGAGTTCCCCGAGGACTTCCAGCCCATCGTGCAGCCCATCGACACTTGGCATGTGTCGCGCAAGCTGGGGATGCTCTTAGAGGTGCGAGTGCTCAAAGGCCGCCTGCTCCTGACCACCCTTCCCATCGGTCAGGACACGCCCGTCGCCCGCCAGCTGCGCTACTCCATCCTGAAGTATATGGCAAGCGAGGACTTCAACCCGACCACAAAGGTAGAGCCTGACATCATCCGTCACCTCTTTGAGCGCGAGGCTCCCGCCGTGAACATGTTCACCAACGACGCACCCGACGAACTAAAAACCAAAGAACAGCAAAAACACTAAGCACGTTCCTATCATTGCTTTGTCATGACTAAGCAACGGACACTCCACGCTGCGTTCGCCAGGCCTCCCTGTTCACGTTAAAACCATATCGTCCATAGGAGAGTTATGGTTAAGCGTTGTATCATAATTAACAACAACGGATTGCACGGATTTAAGCTATACGTCGTTCTGGCAGATTTGCAATCCGCCAGTTTGGAGTATCGGGATTTGTAATCCCAAAATACTTGTTTTATCGCATTATAAATGCTTATACTCGATACGGGCGGATTGCAAATCCGCCCGAACACTAATCCGCCCGAACACTAATCCGCCCGAACGCGGAGACACCTCACAGAAATAATAAAGAACACGGATGACTCGGATTGAACGGATTGGTTCCTTATCCGTGTTATCCGAGTCATCCGTGTTCAAGAAAACTTACTTGTTCAGCGTCCAGCTGAAGCCGTCCTTGGTGTCCTTGACCTCGAAGCCGAGGGCGGCGAGGTCGTCGCGAATCTTGTCGCTGAGCGCCCAGTTCTTCTCTGCCTTGGCTGCCTGACGCTGCTCTAGAAGCATGTTGACGACAGCGCCGAAGGCTTCCTCGCGGGCCTTGTTGGTGGTGCCTGTATCGGGACGAAGGCCGAGGATGTCGGTGACAAAGGTTTCCATGAGCTGGAGCAGAGCCTGTGCCACTTCGGCGGTGATGCTGGCCTTCTTGTCCACGAGGCTGTTGATGACGCGGCAAGCATCGAACAGGTGGCTGATGACGATGGGCGAGTTCAGGTCGTCGTTCATCGCGTCGTAGAGCTTCGTGCGCAATTCATCTACATACTTCATCTCAACCTGCGGCTGGCCTTTCACCTTCTGTCCCTCCTGCAAGCGACGCAGGTTCTTCATGCCTTCCATGAGGCGGGTCAAGCCCTTCTCGGCAGCTTGCAGGGCTTCGTTGCCGAAGTCGACGGTCGAGCGATAGTGGGCCTGCAGGATGAAGAAGCGGATGGTCATGGGCGTGTAGGCCTGCGAGAGCAGGGGATGGTCGCCCGTGAAGAACTGCGGCAGGGTGATGAAGTTGTTGTAGGACTTGCCCATCTTCTTGCCGTCGATGGTAATCATGTTGTTGTGCATCCAATAGTGTACCATCTGGTCGCCCTGGCTTGCAACGGCTTGCGCTATCTCGCATTCGTGGTGGGGGAAGATGAGGTCCATGCCGCCGCCATGGATGTCGAAGTGCTCACCCAAGTACTTGCGCCCCATAGCCGTACATTCGCAGTGCCAGCCGGGGAAGCCGTCGCTCCAAGGCGAAGGCCAGCGCATGATGTGCTCGGGCTGTGCGGCTTTCCAAAGGGCGAAGTCCGCCTGGTTCTTCTTCTCGCCCACACCGGCAAGGTCACGGCTTGCGTCCTTGATGTTCTCAAGGTCACGCCCAGAGAGGATGCCCCAGCGGTGGTCCTTGTTGTACTTCTCAATGTCGAAGTAGATGCTGCCGTTGCTCTCGTAGGCATAGCCGTTATCGAGGATTTGCTGCACGAGCTGCTGCTGCTCGATGATGTGGCCCGTGGCGTGCGGCTCGATGCTTGGCGGCAGGCAGCCCAGGGCGTCCATCGCCTCGTGAAAGCGGTTGGTGTAGTACTGCGCCACCTCCATCGGCTCGAGCTGTTCGAGGCGGGCCTTCTTTGCAATCTTGTCCTCACCCTCGTCGGCATCATGCTCCAGATGCCCTACGTCCGTGATGTTACGCACATAGCGAACCTTGTAGCCGATATGCTGGAGGTAGCGGAAGAGGAGGTCGAAGGTGATGGCAGGGCGGGCATGACCAAGATGCGCGTCGCCATAGACAGTGGGGCCGCAGACATACATGCCGACGCGCCCCGGGTTGAGCGGCTTGAAGAGTTCCTTCTGCCGGCTCAGGGTATTGTAAATAAGTAAGGGTTGGTTCATATAAAAGGTGAAAAAGTTAAAAGGTTAAAAGGTGAAAGGGATTCTTTTTACCTTTTCACCTTTTCAATTTTTTAATTTTGCTCTCCGTATTCCAGTTCTCCGTCCACAACCCAGCGGAGGTCTTCGGGGTCGAAGTCGCCCATCTTGTCCTTCTTAGCTTGACGGGCGACGTACTTTGCCACTTCCTCCACGTCGATGTCGATGTCCTCGTCACCATTGTGCTTGTCAAGCAAATCGACATAGTACTCACCGATGACGTCGATGAAGTAGTAGAGTTCTTCCTCCGTGAACTTGTCCTTGAGTTCCTGTGGCAGGTAGTTCTGTATGTATTCGACCGTGAGGCGGTCGTCCTCGGCATCGGCGAGGAGGTCTTCTTCAAATGAAGCCATAATGGTTATGGGTTATAGGTTATTGGTTATTGAAGCTTATAGAAGCGCCTTGATTTTGTCTTCGAGAACGGGACGGGGTACGAGGCCGACGCTGCGGTCCACCTCCTTGCCGTCCTTGATGAAGACAACGGTGGGGATGTTGCGGACACCGAAGCGCATGGCGAGGTCTTCATCCTCCTCCACGTCGCATTTGCCCACGATGGCTTTGCCGTCATAGTCCGTTGCCAAAGCTTCGATAACGGGAGCAAGGCGCTTACAGGGGCCGCACCATGTTGCCCAAAAGTCCAATACGAGAGGCTTGCCGGTTGCCACCAGAGCCTCGAAGTTGCCTGAGTTGATTGCTTGTGCCATATTGATTTACAATTTAACAATTTACTATTTACTATTTATTTACGATTTAACTATCTTATGTTCTCCCCCTTAGGGGGAGTTAGAGGGGGCTATTAGTTGATGCTATACGACAGTGCTTCGCTGTTCTCGATGTCGTCCAGGAACTGCCGCTTCACCTTGATGCGATGGGATCGGGATGTCATGTGCAACTGGTTGTGGGGGTTGGTGGCATCGACAAAGACCAACTGCAATGCCGTGTTGCCCTTGTTCTCTTCTGCATACGACGTGAGCATTTCCACATCGTCCTTTTCCAGTTTGCCTGTGTTGACGGTGACGGTAATGCGCTCTATCACCTTGTCGCTGACATCGGCAAGCCAATCGATACGTCCGATGCGCAGTTCATACTCGCCCTGACGGAAGCGGTGTTCCTCCACGCTGCCCGTGATGAGCACCGAGCGGTCGATGCTCAAGTAAGCTCCCCACTTCACCCAGTTCTCTCCGAAGAGGGCAATCTCGCCTGTGCCGCTGAAGTCCTCTATGGTGGCAACGCCGAAAGGCTTGCCGTTCTTTGTCGTGCCAGCGCGAACCTCGGTAACGATGCCGCCCAGGCGGACGCTCTTTCCGGCAAAGGCTGTGAGGTATTCCATCTCCGCCATCTTCAGGTTGCAGACGTTCTGTAGGATGACGTAGTACTCGTCGAGGGGATGAGCCGAAAGGTAGATGCCCACCAGCGAACGCTCCTTGTTCAGGCGCTCCAGCATCGTCCACTCCTCTGCCTCTGGCACGTCGGGCTTCTTAAGCTCCACCGCGTCCATGCCGAAGAGCGAGAACTGTGCCTCCATCTGTGCCTGCTGGTACTGTGTGCCGTAGCGTATGAGCAAGTCGAGGAAGACGTTGCCCTTCATGTCCTCTGCTATAAACTGTTCGCGACGTATGTTGCCTGCGATGCTGTCGAGGGCACCGCTCAAGGCAAGACACTCCAGTCCGTTGCGCTTGACTGTTGACATGTTGACGCGCTCCGCAAAGTCGAAGACGTCGCGGAACGGCCCGTTCTTCTCCCTTTCGTCCACGATGGCCTGCACGACAGATTCGCCCAAGCCCTTGATAGCCATCAGGCCGTAGCGTATCTGCTGACGGTCGTTGACGCCGAAGTCGCGGTGCGACTCGTTTACATCCGGCCCGAGCACCTCGAGCTTCATGGCGTGACATTCCTCCAGGAGCTTCGTCACCTCCTTCACATCGTCCTTGCCGCGCGTCAAGAGGGCTGCCATGAACTCCGCTGGATAGTGTGCCTTCATGTAGGCCGTCTGGTATGCCACCCATGAGTAGCAGGCGGCATGTGACTTGTTGAAGGCATACGAGGCGAACTTCTCCCAGTCGCTCCATATCTTTTCGAGCACCTTCGGGTCGTGCCCGTTTTGCGTGCCGCCGTCGATGAACTTAGGCTTCATCTGGTCCACGATGTCCTTCTTCTTCTTACCCATCGCCTTGCGGAGGGCATCGCTCTCGCCTCTGGTGAAGCCCGCCAGCTTGCGCGAGAGCAGCATGACCTGCTCCTGATAGACCGTGATGCCGTAGGTGTCGCGCAGATATTCCTCGCAGGCCGGGAGGTCGTAGGTGATGGGTTCAATGCCATTCTTGCGCTTGATGAACTGCGGAATGTAGTCCATTGGCCCAGGACGATAGAGGGCATTCATGGCGATAAGATCCTCGAAGACCGTCGGATGCAGCTCCTTGAGGTACTTTCTCATGCCTGCCGACTCGAACTGGAACGTGCCGACCGTGCGTCCTTCCTGATAGAGCTTGTAGGTCAGCTCATCGTCGATAGGGATATTGTCAATGTCGATGTCGATGCCGTGAGCCTCCTTGACGATGCGGCACGCCTCCTTTAGCTGCGAGAGTGTCTTGAGGCCGAGGAAGTCCATCTTGATGAGTCCGGTGCTCTCAATGACATGGCCGTCGTACTGCGTGACGGCTGTCTTGCGGTCGGGGAAGTCGGGGTCGTCTGCCGTCGAGACTGGCACATGGTCGCTGATGGGGTCGCGACAGATGATGAAGCCGCAGGCATGGATGCCTGTGTTGCGTACGGTACCCTCGAGTTTGAGGGCATACTTGATGGTGTCCGACTCTCTTTTGTCCCTTGAGAAACGTGCCTCCTTCAGTTCCGGCGTTGCGTCGATATAGTTCTCTAAGGTTGACTTCTTGCCGTCTGGCAAGCGGTCTGGCATCGCCTTGCACCAGGCATTGACCGTAGCAAGGGGCACTTTCTCTACGCGACCTACATCCTTCAGGCTGCTCTTGGCCGCCATTGCGCCGTAGGTGATGATGTGGGCACAATTCTCCACGCCGTACTTGTCCATCACCCATTGCAGCACTTTCCCGCGACCATCGTCGTCGAAGTCGGTGTCGATATCAGGCAGGGAGATACGGTCGGGATTGAGGAAACGCTCGAACAGGAGGTCATACTTGAGCGGGTCGAGGCGTGTGATGCCCAGGCAATAGGCAACTACCGAGCCTGCAGCCGAGCCTCGTCCGGGACCTACCCACACGCCCAACTCGTTGCGGGCGCTGTTGATGAAGTCCTGCACAATGAGGAAGTAACCCGGGAAGCCCATTGTCTTCATGATGTGCAGCTCAAAGCGAATGCGGTCATCGACTTCCTTCGAGAGCGGGGAGCCATAGAGCCGTGCGGCTCCTTCGTAGGCGAGCTTTGCCAAGTAATCTGCTTCGAACTTGATGCGGTACAGCTTGTCGATGCCGCCAAGCTTCTCTATCTTCTTCTCGCCCTCTTCTCGCGGCAAGAGATTTTCGCCGTTCTCGTCGCTGGTGAACTCGCGGAAAAGGTCTTCTTCCGTGAAGCGCTGCCGCCAAAGTTCTTCCGTACCGAACTCCTCGGGAATAGGGAAGAAGGGCATGATGGGGTTGGACTCCAGGTCAAACATCTCAACCTTGTCGAGCACCTCACAGGTGTTGGCAAGTGCTTCGGGTATATCCCCGAAGACGGCATTCATCTCTGCCCTCGTCTTGAACCATTCCTGCTTGCTGTAGCGCATACGGTTCGGGTCGTCCAGATCCTTGCCTGTCGAGAGGCAGAGAAGCAGGTCGTGGGCCTCGGCATCGTCCTCATCGAGGAAGTGCGAGTCGTTGGAGCAAATGAGCTTCACACCATGCTTGCGTGCCAATTCGATGAGGACGGGATTGACGCGCTTCTGCACTTCGTAGGTATCGCGGTTAGCAATCTGTGTGGGGTTCGTCACCTCGTGACGTTGCAGCTCTATGTAGTAGTCGTCGCCCCAGATGTTGTGGAACCACTTGATAGCCTCCTCTGCACCAGCAATGTCGCCGTTCTGTATCTTCTTCGGCACTTCGCCGCCAATGCAAGCAGAGCAGATGATAAGCCCTTCGTGATACTTTTCCAGGTCTTTATGGTCGGTACGCGGACGCATGTAGAAGCCATCCACCCATGCACGCGACACAAGCTTGATGAGGTTATGATAGCCTGTCAAGTTCTTGGCAAGCACGATGAGGTGCCAGCCGGACTGGAATTCCTTTCCGCCCTCATGAACATTCTTGTCGCCACCTCGCGCCACATACATCTCGCAACCGAAGATGGGCTTAAATGGCTCCTCACCCTTCTTCTTTCTACTCTTATTGACCTGCTGGCAGTAATCGTACAATTCCTTGACACCGAACATATTGCCATGATCGGTGAGTGCCATGCCTCGCATACCGTCGCCGATGGCCTTATCGACCATCTTCTTTATAGATGCCTGTCCGTCGAGCAATGAATACTGCGAGTGAACGTGTAAGTGTACAAAATCCTCCATGTCAGTCATTAAGTTAAGAAGAGATGGCGAAGTTAATGCTTTTTTTTGTAACGGGCAAGGGAATAAGGTCTTTTTTCTGCCGCAACGAAGAAAAACGTCTCTTTTGCCCTTGTGGGTTCAAAAAAAAGTGTTAACTTTGAACCGCACTATGCAATAATTATGGGTAAGAGACTAAGAAAACTCAAGAAAATACGTCTTCATCACGAAGGAAAAAACACGCTTCTTTGGAGCGCCATTATATTGGTGGTGCTCAATTTCGCCATACTGCACATCTTCGAATCGCGCCTTCCATTTGACATCTGCATAACCGTGAGTGCTGTCCTCTACGGCATTTTACTGAACTTCTTCCAGTGCCCCATCCGCTCCTTCGAAGGAGAGACGGAAGGGATTGTCGTGGCACCTGCCGATGGCCGCGTGGTTGTGGTGGAAGAGACGGAAGAGAATGAGTACTTCCACGACCGCCGCATCATGGTGAGCATCTTCATGAGTCTTTTCAATGTTCATGCCAACTGGGTTCCTGTTGACGGCACCATCAAGCATGTCCACCATTACGACGGCAACTTCCACAAAGCTTGGCTGCCAAAAGCGAGTGAGGAGAACGAGCGCAGCACAATCGTCATTGAGACACCAGACGGGACAGAGATATTGGCACGGCAGGTAGCCGGTGCTATGGCACGGCGTATCGTCACCTATCCCAGTGTAGGTGAAGATTGCTATGTGGATGAACATTTGGGCTTCATCAAGTTCGGTTCGCGTGTCGACCTCTACCTGCCTCTCGGCACAGAAGTCTGCGTGAAGCTTCATCAAAAGACTGTAGGCAACGAGACAATAATAGCTAAATTAAAGCAAGCAGAATAACTCCATGTTCAGTATTCCAAATACCCTGACTTGTTGTAACCTCATTTGCGGCTGCATGGCCACGGGTTGTGCCTTTTACGGCCAGTACCAGTGGGCTGTGCTGATGATTGTCATTGGCGCCGTGTTCGACTTCTTCGACGGCATGGTGGCACGAGCGCTTGGCGTCTCTTCAAACATAGGCAAAGAACTTGACTCGTTGGCCGATGTGGTTACTTTCGGTGTGGCTCCAAGCAGCATTCTCTTCTATCTTTTCACCGAAGTGCATTGCCCGGAGCAGTTGATGCCAGTGAAGCATCTGCTGCCCTACACGGCTTTTCTGATGGCGGCTTTCTCTGCTCTGCGGCTTGCAAAGTTCAATCTCGATGAGCGCCAGCACCAACAGTTCATCGGTTTGCCGACGCCTGCCAACGCACTCTTCTGGGGCAGCCTTGTACTGGGCGAACATGCTTTCCTCGTGTCGCTGAAGTTCAATGCCGTCTTCCTGTTCCTTTTTATGCTGCTTTTCTGCATGCTGTTGGTATGCGAAGTGCCCATGCTGGCGCTTAAATTCAAAAACTTGAGTTGGGAAGACAACAAGCAGCGATACATTTTCCTGCTTGGCTGCCTGCCATTGTTCCTGCTTGGAACCAGCTCACTTGCCGCTATTATAATATGGTATATAGCGGTGTCTGTAGCACTGCACAAGACTACCTTAAAATAAGTCCCTGTTCTTATCACAATAAGAACGTGGACTTATGAAGCTAAGTACGTGGACTTATAGCCATAAGTCCACGCTCTTTTTACAACCCCTTTGCTTTCTCTGTCAAATGCCAAAGGACAATGCCAGCCGTAACACTCACATTCAGACTGTGTTTAGTGCCATATTGAGGTATTTCAAGACAACCGTCGCACATATCCACAATATGTTGCTGCACACCTTTCACCTCATTGCCAAAAATGACGGCGTATTTCTTATCCAACTCTCTCTTGAAATTCTGAAGCTTAGTGCTCCCCTCACACTGCTCTATGGCGAGTATAGTGTATCCCTGCTCCTTGAGTTTCTGCACCGCATCTTCCGTCCGCTCAAAATACTTCCAGCTGACGCTATCTTCAGCTCCAAGCGCCGTCTTGTGTATTTCGGGATGCGGAGGCTGCGCTGTTATACCACACAGACAGACACCACTGATGCGGAAAGCATCGCCTGTGCGGAATACACTGCCCACATTGTAAAGGCTGCGCACATGGTCGAGAACAACAACAACAGGCTGCTTCTCCGACACCTTATATTCGTCCACGCTCATGCGTCCCATTTCCGTCACCTTCAGCTTTCTCATATCATACTTACCATTTAATAGTTTTAATTTAGGTGGACAAAGTTAACAATTTATGTTGATAACATAGTTGATTGCTCACTACTTATTCACACTAAATGCAACAAAAAGGCATCATCTTACTCTTTATTCACACTCGCATAAAGTTATAAAAATAGTTTCAACGCAAAAAAATGAAGTTATCAATACAGCATATCAAGGAAAATTATTAACTTTGCATGTTATTAGCTGATGTTGATAATTCCACGGCACATTATATATAAACATATAAAAATAAAGAAGAAATACTTAAATACAGAGGTGAATAACCTATATTATACTGTAGATAATGTGTTGATATCATAAAACCAAACCAAATGCACCGAAAGTTATAAACTTATCAACCCTACATCATCATCATCATTACTATTCTTTTTTATATAAAATATAAACATATAATAATATAAATATGGTTGACAAGAAGTGGAGAGAAGCAGGCTATGTAACAGAACCTGTGCCTGCCGACATTGACATGAAAGACGAGATACGCCGAATGTGCAAAGAGAAAAATGCAGTCATAATGGCGCATTATTATACACAGGGCGATATACAGGACATAGCCGACTTCGTTGGTGATAGTCTGGCATTGGCACAGCAGGCAGCCAAGACAGATGCAGACATCATCGTGATGTGTGGCGTTCATTTCATGGGCGAGACCAACAAGATACTATGCCCGAACAAGAAGGTGCTCGTGCCAGACCTCAATGCCACTTGTTCGCTTGCAGAAAGTTGTCCGGCAAAGGAGTTTGGCGAGTTCGTCAAGGCACATCCAGGTCATACGGTCATCAGTTATGTGAATACCACCGCAGCCGTCAAGGCATTGACCGATGTTGTTGTTACCAGTGGAAATGCCATGAAGATAGTAAATGCTCTGCCTAAGGACGAAAAGATTGTATTCGGTCCAGACCGCAACCTTGGCAACTACATCAATTCCATCACAGGCAGACAGATGGTGCTTTGGGATGGAGCTTGTCACGTCCACGAGAAGTTCAGTCTGGAGCGCATCCTTGAATTGAAAGCCGCTCATCCCGATGCCAAGATACTTGTGCATCCAGAGTGCAAGGGGCCTGTAGTGAAGGTGGCTGACAAGGTTGGCAGTACGGCTGCACTGTTGAAGTTTAGTCAGGAGGACGATGCGAAGGAATACATTGTAGCAACGGAAAGCGGCATCCTGCATAAAATGCAGCAGGCTTGTCCTAACAAAATTTTCTTGCCTGCCCCACCCGACGACAGTACCTGTGCCTGCAACGAGTGCAACTACATGAAGCTCATAACTATGGAAAAGCTCTACAACTGTCTCCGCTACGAATGGCCAGAGATAGAAGTTGATGAAGAAACAGCAGAAAAAGCGGTGAAGTGCATCAACAGAATGCTCGACATGAGCAAGTAAAATAAATTGTAAATAGTAAATTGTAAAATTGTAAATTGATATAGGGTGTCCCCGCTGATTATCGACCTTTCCTATATACTTGTCGTTGCAAGTATAGTAACCATCATCTTCAAGCGATTGAAGCAGCCGCTTGTATTAGGTTACATTGTTGCAGGTTTCCTTGCAGGGCCCCACATGCCCTACACGCCTTCGGTGAGTAGCATTGAAGGTATTGAGGAGTGGAGCGACATTGGTGTCATATTCCTCATGTTCACGCTTGGCTTGGAGTTTTCTTTCAAGAAGATTGTGCGCATGGGTATAAAGCCCATCATGACTGCCATCATGGTGATGTACTGTATGATAGGCATTGGCGGTTTGGTTGCGTCCTTCTTCGGATGGAGCAGTATGGACAGGCTCTTCCTCGGCGGTATGTTGAGCATGAGTTCCACTACCATCATTTACAAGGCGTACGATGACCTTGGCCTTCGCAGCAAGCCTTTCGCATCGGGTGTAATTTCCGTGCTTATTTTGGAAGACATTTTGGGCATTCTGTTGATGGTGATGCTGAGTGCCTTGGCTGTGAGCAGAACCTTCGAAGGCACAGAACTGATAAAGAGCTTCTTGAAGTTGGGTTTTGTCCTCATGCTGTGGTTCATGGTGGGCATCTACCTTGTGCCACTTATCTTCCGCAAGGCAAAGAAATACATCAACAGTGAGACATTGCTTGTTGTCTCTGTCGGCCTTTGCTTTTTATTGGCAGCGTCGGCTTCTGAGGTTGGCTACAGCCCTGCATTCGGTGCCTTTATGATGGGCAGCATTCTGGCGGAAACGCTCGAGGCTGAGAACATAGAGAAGAGTGTAAGCTCCCTGCGAGACCTCTTCGGCGCTGTGTTCTTTGTGTCTGTCGGCATGATGGTGGAAGTTTCCGTGCTGACGGAGTATTGGCTTCCTATACTTGTGCTGACGCTTGCTGTCATACTTGGGCAGATGTTCTTTGGCAGTTTGAGTTTCTTCGTGACAAGCGGCGACGTGAAGACTGCAGTGAGCAGTGGCTTCTCGATGGTGCAGATAGGTGAGTTTGCCTTCATCATCGCAGGCTTGGGTAATGAGCTTGGCGTGACCAGCCAGTTCCTCTATCCTGTCGTAGTAGCAGTGAGCATTACCACTACCTTCTTTACTCCCTATATCATTAAGTTTGCTCCAAAGGTTAGCGCTCGCATTGAGCCTCTATTAAATTCCAAAATACAGGAGAGAAGGAAGAAACGGAAAGAACTAGCCGCCGCCATTCAACAGTCTATGACCGGCTATGACTTCTCAACTGCCAAGGCTTGGCACAACTTCATCAAAGCGGTACTCTACCAGACGGCAGCTTTCCTAACCATCAGTATAGCCTTGACCATGTTCTGCTATTCAACGGTATTGCCGCTGTGCCAACACGCTATGGGCGAGAAATACGGGCTTATCGTTTGCTGCGTCATTACGCTGTTGCTGCTGTCGCCTTGCATCCGGGCTATCGTCGTTCGCAAGAACAGAAACGAAAACGTACACTATCTGCGAGGGCTGGGTGGCATCAACCGAGTGATGATTGAACTTGCCATCTTCCTTAAAGCACTCATGGGCTTCATTATTATATATAATATTGTAATGTTTGTCTCTCCGCTTTGGTGGGTATGGAACGCACTGATTAGCGTGGCAATACTTATGCTGATGGTTGTCAGTCGTGGCGTGAAGTATGTGAGCATCCGTGTGGAGCGCACTTTCAAGCAGAACCTGCGCCAAAGGGAACAACAGGCTACCCTCGGTTACGGTAGGAAGCTTCGCGGCAAAGACCTTCAGATAGCGCGTGTCAAGATACCGCAGCACTCCCGTTGGGGAGGTAGGTCGCTTGCCCAACTTCATTTCGGAAAGACTGACCGCGTACACATCGTAGCCATTATCCGTGCAGGCCATCGCATCAACATTCCTGGCGGCAGCAACCGCATCTATCCAGGCGATGAACTGGAGGTAGTGGCTGGTACAGAAGCCATCAATGCTATGCGTGCCAGAAGCGAACAGGAAATCCTGCAACCCAATGAGCAAATAAAGGACGAGCACAGCATGTCCATTATCTCCGTTCATCTCAGCGAGAGCAGTCCCCTTATAGGAAAGACATTGCAAGATGCTGACTTCCGTTCGCGCTATCACAGCATGGTGTTAGGCATAGAAAACGAACAAGGACATCTTGATGCCACCCAAGCCAAACGCCAGTTCCGCCAAGGCGACATCGTCTGGGTCGTCGGCGAAGAAGCCGACCTCAGCATGTTGTCGATGGTGATATAAGCAACTTTCATAAACAATTAAACGATGAAAAGACATTTATTTATTTCCGTAGTAATGCTGTTTGGCATTGGATTATACAGTGCATACGCGCAGAATCAGTGGGTGATTCGCTTCAACGACGGTAGCGAGAGGGCTTTCAACATCAATGAAATTAAGGAGATGTTTCCGCGTGAAGGGACACCAATCAATCCTACTGAACCCGACAAGATTGTCTTCACTGTACATGATGACACGCCTCAAACTCGCAGCATCGGTGCTGGAATGCAAGGCAAGCTGAACAATCACTTCGTTGTAGAAGGTGTGAAGTATGTAGACAGCAAGCAGACAGTTGTCTTCGACGATTACTTTGTGAAGTATGTTGATGGTTCAGAGCCCAGCGTTTGGGATTATGTGGGACTAACCAATATCAATGATTGGAATCAGCCCATCAAATATTGGGACAATAGTTCAGAGAAGTATAACTTCATTGCCTACTCCACTGGCGATGCCATGGCTGTGTATAACGAAGCTGCCGGGCTCAGCGATGGTCAGGTGTTCGTGTCTCCCATCGATGTAAGCAAAATGAATGGCGTCGTTGACGATAAGGGCAAGATAACGGACGGAGCCTTCACCATGAAGGGTAAGACAGCAGACTTGGCCAAAGCCTATGTTGCTGATGCAAAAACGGTCTATAAGGGCAACGACTACGGCAAGGAAGTAGAGTTGAGTTTCCATCCTCTCTCTACTCAGCTTCGTTTAGCTTTCTATGAGACTATTCCCGGCTATAGTGTCAGGGACCTGAAGTTCTATGAGAATGATGAAACTGTTGCAGATGGCGAAGCAAGGCTCTATACAGACAATATTGAGATATTCAGCGACTATGGTCAGTACATTGTATATTATCCTACTATGGGCACCATCAACCAAGGTTCAGCAGACTACAATAAGCCTCACATAGCATTTGTAGCTGACACGAATGGCCCTGCTGAGACTAATAAGTTGTTCGGAGCATTGAACTATTCAACAAAAGAATTTTACGAACCGAATGGAGATTATCTTGGGCGTGCCTCATATTCTGCATCGTTCGCAGGAAAGCCATCCGACAATTACTTTGCAATTGTCAATCCCAATGAGGCTGGTGCCACGTTGAACATCAAGGTAGATTATACGCTTGTCAGCACAGATGGAAGTGGTGAGATTATCAACATAAAGGGAGCAACAGCTCAGGTTCCAGCGAAATATACTTCTTGGCAGTCTGGCTATTCATATACTTATTTGTTCAAGATATATGATTTATCTTGGGGTGGGACAAGTATGAATCCAGAGGAAATGTTTCCTATTACCTTTGAAGCTGTCGTTATCGATAAAGAACAAAGTTCAGTTGTTATTGTGAATAGTGAACTATGAACTGCCTCAGTGTGCCCCCTGTTCTGGCGGATTTGCAATCCACCAGAAGTGAATATAGGCATTTGTAATGCCGACATGAGAATAGTTGCGGGATTATAAATCCCTATAATCCCTACGGTCGGATTGCAAATCCTACCGAACAAAGAAAGTTCATGTCGTAGCTTAACTTTTAACTTTTAACTTTTAACTCTTAACTATGAACTGCTTCAATGTGCTTCGAGCCAGTTGGTGCCCCAGCCGCAGTCGGCGATGAGGGGGACGCTGAGCGAAGCAGCACCTTGCATTTCTTCTATGACGAGACTCTGTAGGCGCTCCTTTTCTTCGGGCAGGACAGAGAAGTTGAGTTCGTCGTGAACTTGCAGTATCATCTTTGACTTCAAGCCTTCTTCCTTCATGCGACGATTGACACGAATCATCGCTATCTTGATGATGTCGGCTGCAGAACCTTGTATTGGAGCATTGATGGCGTTGCGTTCAGCGTAACCGCGAACAACCGAATTGTTCGAGTTGATGTCCGGCAACTGGCAGCGACGGTGGAAGATGGTCTCTGCATAACCCTTCTCGCGAACCATCTCGATACTTTTCTCCATGTAAGCTTTCACGCCAGGGTAGGTGACGAAGTACTCGTCAATGAGCTGTTTGGCTTCCGTTCTCGACACGCCCAGCCGCTCTGCCAGCCCGAAGGCGCTGATACCGTAGATGATGCCGAAGTTGGCAGTTTTGGCCTTTCGCCGTTCGTCTGAAGTGACTTCCTCAAGTGGCTTCTTGAATATCTTTGCCGCCGTTGCCGCATGAATGTCGTTGCCTTGCAGGAAAGCCTCAATGAGGTTGGGGTCCCCGCTGAGGTGCGCCATGATGCGAAGCTCGATTTGGCTGTAGTCGGCACTGAAGAATAGCTGTCCCGGATAAGGGATAAAGGCCTTGCGAACCTCCTTGCCCTGTGCCTCGCGGACAGGGATGTTCTGTAGGTTGGGGTTCGACGAAGAGAGTCGACCCGTGGCTGTAACAGTCTGATTGAACGACGTGTGGATGTGTCCAGTCTGTGGATTGATGAGTTGCGGCAGGGCATCTATGTAGGTGCTCAGCAGCTTCTTCAGTCCTCTGTAGTCGAGAATCTTGCCGACAATCGGGTGCTTCCGCTTCAAGGCCTCCAGCACCTCCTCGTTCGTGACGTATTGTCCAGTCTTTGTCTTCTTGGCTTTGCTGTCGAGTTTGAGTGTGTCGAAGAGCACTTCGCCTACTTGCTTGGGGCTGGAGATGTTGAAGTCGATGCCGGCAAGGGCGTGTATCTCCTTTTCGAGGCTCAGCATCTGTTCGGTGAAGAGGCGGCTTGTCTCCTTCAGTCCCTCTGTGTCAATCATCACGCCAGCCTCTTCCATTTCAGCAAGGACAGGCATCAAGGGCATTTCTATGTCTGTGAAGAGGCTCCAAAGCCCTTCTTGCCTGAGTTCTGCTTCAAGGCATTGTTTCAGTCCCAGCACGTCTTTGCAGCCATAGACAGAAAGCAGATAGTCGAGATAGTGCCGCATTTCGGGGTGCAGCAGGTAGTGCGCTATCTCGGTATCGAACATAGGCTTTTCCGTCAGTCCTTGCGCCTTCAGTTCCTTCCAGCTTGCCTTCAGGTTGTGGCCGACCACGATTCCGTTTTCAAGGACAAAGTGTGTGTCTGGAAACGAGGCCTGCTTAGTTGGCGAATTAGGCGTGTCTAGTTGACCAATTAGGCGTGTTGTGTTGGCCGACGTAACGTGCTGTGTTGTTTCGCTCATGCTGAAGAGGTCGAGCTGCACAGGCTGTGCTTCTTCCTTTTGGGAAGCAGGGATGGGGCTGCTGTTGAACAGGTCGAGTTGCATCGAGCCATCGTTGTTTTTGACTGGTTGGTTCTCTTCCTCCTTTTGGGAGGCTGGGAGGGGGCTTTTTTTGTTCAGCAGCTGCCAGAACTCCAAGCGCTTGTAAAGCTCCTGAAGCTTGTCGTAATCAGGTTCACAGACTTGCAGCATATCCATATCAAGGCTGATAGGAACCTCCTTACAGATAGTTGCCAGCCACTTGCTTTGCTTGATTTGTTCTGTGTTTGCCTCAACCTTTTCCTTCAGCGCACCCTTCAGTTTGTCGGTTGATGCCAAGAGGTTCTCGATGCTTCCGTACTCTTCGATGAGCTTCTGCGCCGTCTTCTCCCCTACCCCTGGGCAGCCGGGAATGTTATCGACGGCATCCCCCATCAGTCCTAACATGTCGATGACCTGCAAGGGCGACTGCAATCCCCACTTCTTCTTCACTTCCTCTACGCCCAGAATCTCTGCCTCGCTGTTCTTTCCAACCGGCGGACGATACATCTTGACGCGCTCCGTGACGAGCTGCCCATAGTCCTTGTCGGGCGTCATCATATAGGTCTCGATGCCCTTCTCGTCTGCCTGATGCGCGAGGGTACCAATGACATCGTCCGCCTCGTATCCCTGCACTTCGAGCACAGGAATGTTGTATGCCGCAAGAATCTCCTTGATGACCGGCACGGCGAAGCGTATTGCCTCGGGCGTTTCCTCTCGCTGTGCCTTGTACTGGGGGAAGGCTTCGTGGCGAAAAGTCCCGCCGTGAGGGTCGAAGGCAACGCCCAAATGCGTTGGCTTCTCCTTGGCAATGACCTCTTCCAGCGTGTTGACAAAACCGAGGATGGCCGACGTGTTCTCGCCCTTCGAGTTGATTCGCGGGTTCTTTATAAAAGCATAATATGCACGGTAAATGAGTGCGTAAGCGTCCAGTAAATAGAGTTTCTGCATCAATCAATTAAGGTTGAGAAGTTGAAAAGTTCAAATAATTAAAAGGTTGTCAGTGCAAAGTTACGAAATAATTCTCAATTCTTCTTTCTTTTTAACTCTTTAACTTTTCAACTTTTCAACTTTTCTTTGTACCTTTGCACCCTAAAGATGCAATAAATGGACGTACTTGACAAGATAAAGGCTCCTGTTGCGGCCGAAATGGAGCAATTCCGCGAAGCTTTCCGACAGACGCTCTACAGCGACAATCCTTTGCTGGAACAGGTCGTGGAGCATCTGCTCAAGGCACCGGGCAAGCAGCTCCGCCCCATGCTTGTGATGCTTGCAGCCCGTATGGTGGGCAAGGTTGACGAAAAGGTCATCCGTGTGGCTTTGGCTCTTGAGATGCTCCACACGGCCTCGCTTGTACACGATGATGTGGTGGACGAGAGCGACCGCCGTCGCGGACAGGCTTCTGTCAATGCCTTTCTCTCCAATCAGGTGGCAGTCTTGGCCGGCGACTTTATCCTGAGCAAGGCGCTGGAATGTGCTGCCCTGACCGATGATGTGCGTGTGGTGCGATACATCTCGCAGCTCGGTCAGTCGCTTGCCGACGGCGAACTGTTGCAGCTTGACAATCAAGACTCTAAGGTGCTGTCGGAAGCCGTTTACTTCGACATCATCGGCCGCAAGACGGCAAGCCTCTTTTCCCTCTGTGCCCGTCTGGGTGCTTTGGCAGCAGGCGGTTCGGAAGCCGATTCAGAGCGTTTGGCACGGTTCGGCAAGCTCATCGGCATCTGTTTCCAGTTGAAGGACGATGTCTTCGACTATGGCACAGCAGAGGTGGGCAAGCCTCTCGGCAACGACATGAAGGAGGGCAAGCTCACGCTGCCTGCCATCTATGCCGTGAAGCACAGCGACAGCGAAGCAATGCAAGAGCTGGCCCTGAAGGTTCGCCGTCGCGAAGCAAGTGCCGAAGAGATACAGCAGCTCATTGATTTCACGATAAGTGCAGGCGGACTGGAGTATGTCCAATGGCACATGAAGGATATGCAGCGCATGGCCGACGGCCTTATCGACGACACACGCGACGCCTCCATCACCGAATCCTTGCACCTTCTCGCCGCCTTCGTCGCGGAGCGTGTATTCTGACCTCCTGCAGGGGTAAAAATAAGTCCGTGTACTTATTGCCGTAAGTACACGGACTTATTGTCATAAGTACATGGACTTATTGTCATAAGTACATGGACTTATTGTCGTAAGTACACGGACTTATTGTCGTAAGTACACGGACTTATTTTCGTAACGATACGCGGTGTCTGTTTTTAACCCCTTCTTTCCAGGTACGGAAGGGTGTACGGACGGCGGTAATCATAGTAGTAGAGCCGGTGTGCGAAGGCTTCCTTGTCGCCTTCGAAGGAGAGGGTTGCTGGATTCCAATGCACGGGACGGTTCAGTTCGCGGGCAATGTTGAAGATGCAGCAGAGTGTGTTCGTGCTGCAGCCGTACTCGACGGGCGCAATAGGATCCTTGTGCTCACGAATGGCGTCGATGAAGTTCTGCATGTGAGGCGAACTTACTTCGTACTGCCCGGCGGCAATGTCCTCCTGCTGCTTCTTGAGCTTCTTGCTGTCGGAGCACTCGATGTAGCCGCGTGCGACGCTCAGCCAGCCGTCGTCGCCGATGAATTTGATGCCCTTGTCATTCGGGTTCTTGGTGAACGGACGCTCCTGCATGATGATGCCGTTGGCGTACTTCATCGTGGCATATTCGGCTCCGTTATAGCCTTGAGGAATGAACTCGACAGGTCCAGAGCCGTCCATGCCGATGGCTGCTTGCGCGATATCGTACATGTGTGCGCCCCAGTCGGCAGGGAATCCGTTGCCCGTCTCAGCGTACCAGCGCCAAGCGCCCCACAGCGACTCGTTCTTGTCGGGGTCGAGCGTGACGACCGGACAGATGTCGGGGTGGTAATGTATCTTCGGGTCGTTGAGCGGGCCGAGCCAGAGGTTGAAGTTGAGATTGTCGGGTACAGGCATTTCGGGCAGGTCGAAAGGCTTTGGCGGGTCGCCCACGCGGACGTGTATCTCCTTGATGTCCCCAATGGCGCCGCTGCGCACCATAGCAATGGCGGTCTGGAACTCCGAGCTGCTGCGCTGCTGGCTTCCCATCTGGAGAATGCGGTTGTTGGCTCTCACGGCACGCTGCACGGCCAGACCCTCAGTCACGGTATACGCCAGTGGCTTCTGCAGGTAGACGTCCTTGCCAGCCTGTAACGAATGGATGGCTACAAGGGCGTGCCAGTGGTCGGGCGTCGCTATCTCGATGGCATCGATGTCCTTTCGCTCAAGCATCCGCTCGTATTCCTCATAGACGTCGCAGCGTACGGGCATCGACTTTTCTTTCTGCCACTTGGTGACGTAGCGGCGGAAGCGTTCGCGCTTGATGCTGTCAACATCGCAGCAGGCGGCGACCTGCACGCCCGGACATGCCGAGAAGCTGCGGAAGTCGCTGCATCCTTGCTGCCCTAAGCCTACGAAACCCAGCACGACGCGGTCGCTCGGGGCAATCCGCACGCCGTCCAACGTGAAGCTGGGCAGTATCATAAACCCAGCGATACCAGTGCCCGCAGCAGTCAGGAACTGCCGCCGCGACATGGATTTACTTTCTTTCTGGTTTGTCTTGATTGTTTTTTTGTTCATGGTGATAAAGGTTAATAATTAGCTGTTTCTCGCTACAAAGTTAAACAAAAAAGCTTTATTAACCAACAATAACCGAAAATAATCGTACCTTTGCGACAGGAAAGGCCATTCAGATAATTCTGATTACTCCGATTACTCAGAATACTCCGATTATTCCGATAAGATATGATAACAGGCCGCTTCGCTCCTTCGCCCACAGGCCGCATGCACCTCGGCAATGTGTTTTGTGCTTTGCTTTCGTGGCTTTCCGCCAAGAGCAAGGGCGGGCAGTGGCGGTTGCGCATCGAGGATCTCGACCCTCAGCGTTCACGTCGCGACTTTGCCTTGCAGTTGATGGACGACCTGCAGTGGCTCGGCTTGCCCTGGGACGGCGAGGTAGTGTGGCAAAGTCAGCGCAGCGACATCTACGAGCACTATCTTCGCCTGTTGCAGGACGCAGGTCTCACCTACCCTTGCTTCTGTACGCGGGCCGACATCATGGCAACGCAAGCGCCTCACGAAACGGACGGACGCATCGTCTATGCCGGCACTTGCAGGGGCAAAATTCTCGATGAAACCTTGAAACACACGCCGTCTGCCATCCGCCTCATCGTGCCGGACGAGGTCATTTCCTTTTGCGATGGGCATTATGGCGAGCAGCAGGTCAACCTTGCGAAGCATTGTGGCGACTACATTGTCCGACGCAAGGATGGAGCCTGGGCTTATCAGTTGGCAGTCGTGGTTGACGATGCCCTTATGGGTGTCACAGAGGTTGTCCGCGGTCGCGACCTCCTGCTCAGTACTCCTCAACAGATACATTTGCGCCAGACCATTGAGTCATTTTCACCTTTTCACCTTTTCCATTTTTCACCTTTTTATTTTCACCATCCTCTCTTAATCAACGAAAGCGGCCAGCGCCTCTGCAAGCGCGACCGCTCCCTCGACCTTTCTGTCCTTCGCGAGAAGCATAAAACTCCCGATAAAATCATCGGTTTTCTCGCTTCCATCTCCGGCATTCTCCCCTCCCCCACTCCTGTCAAGCCCCAAGACCTCCTGCCCCTCTTCTCTTGGCAAAACGTCCCGAAAGCCGACATCATAGCCTCTGTATAAAATAAAGGCGTTCTCCTATGGCAATAAAGGCACGTTCTTCGTAGGGAGACACTGCCGCGAAGGAGAAGCTTCGGGCACGGCGGCTTTACTTCAGGTGGCTGTAGCTGACAATCCGCATCTCGGTGGCAGTGCAGATTTCTTTGGCGAGGTCGTTGAGGTGGTGGAAGCGGGCATAGTCGCTGGTGCCGTCGTTTTGCCAGGGGGCAAGGATGAGCAGGCGACCAGAGGCGCAGGCATAGAAGCGGCGCTGCGAGGGCTTCCAGTATTCGCCGATGGGTTCTTTCTGCAGGAGGATAAGGGGAAGGCTGGCTTCGAGGGCATCATTGACAATGAGGCTTTCGCCTTTCGATATGCCCGGCGTGACAAGGACGGTGCCTTCTTCTGCCAGTTGCAAAAGGCGAAGGCGCTCCTGTTGGTATGCCTCGGTGGTTTCTGTGGGCTGGCCTGTCGCTGCATCCTTGCGGTGGAAGAAGACTTGTTCCTTCAGGGGGTACTTCAGCAGGAAGAGGTTGCCAAAGGCGGCATATTCACGGCCAGCAATCCACAAGTGCAGCTGCCGCTCCATGAGCTTCGGGCATTCCTGACGGATGCGGGCGCGGAGAGGGTTCTCGGCCATATAGCGCTTGATGTTCTCAAGCATACCGGGGCGGTTGATGATGCGGTCGTGGTAGCCCTTCTGGAAAAGGACGGGGCGGCGGATTCCCGAGGGAGAAGCCTCGGGCACGGCAGCGGAACCCGAAGGAGAAGCTTCGGGCACGGCGGCAGGGGCGGCTGTGCCCATCGCTTCTCCGATGGGGGCAATGGGGTTCAGCGCCCACCAGGCGCGGGTGCAGCCCGTCTTGAAGCCGCGAACAATCGAGCCGAGGTGCTTGCCCTCTGGCAGGGTTTCCTTTACCCATATAAGCAGATGGATGTGGTCGGGCATGATGCAAATGCGCCATACCTCTGCCATAGGGTAGTAATGGTTGATTTTCTTTGTTTCCTCTTCCTGTACTTGCCGTCCAAGTTCAGAAAGCACAACATGCGGTGCCTCGCTTGTACCGGGCTTTCCCCTTGCGCTGCCTTCTATGTGGCCGAATACTGGTTGCCGTCCCTCTACGACAACCGTCACCATATATAGCCCCTTCTCCCGATAGTCGTGGCTGAAGGAACGCCGATGCTGGTTGTGTATGGTTTCGCACCGCACCATCCTTATCCGAAGAAGAGGGCGGCAACAGCCATGGCTGCTATGACACCGCAGATGTCGGTCAGCAGGCCAGCGGCGACGGCGTGGCGTGTCTTTTGGACACTGACGGAGCCGAAGTAGACGGCGAGGATGTAGAAGGTGGTGTCGGTTGCTCCCTGGAATATGCAGGAGAGGCGGCCCACGAAGGAGTCGGCGCCATACTGCTGCATGGCATCGACCATCATGCCTCGAGCACCGCTGCCAGAGAGGGGCTTCATGATGGCCGTCGGCAGGGCTGCCACATAATCGGCATTGCCGCCGCAGAACTCCACGAACCTGCCTATGCCGTCCACGATGAAGCTCATCGCCCCTGAAGCGCGGAAGACACCAATGGCAACGAGTATCGCCACAAGATATGGGATGATGCGGACGGCTGTCTCGAAGCCGCCTTTCGCTCCTTCTATGAATGCCTCATAGACATTGATCTTTCTGCGAACGCCTGCCGCAATGAAGGCGATGATGATGGTGAAGAGGATGACGTTGGCCACGACGGTGCTCCAGAGGTTCATCGTCTCGCGGTCCACTTGTGTGCTGAGCCATATCACGCCGCTCACCACCAGGCAGATGCCGAGCACAAACGCCATGATGGCGCGGTTGAAAAGGTTGATGTGCTGGTAGAGGCTGGTGATAATCATGCCGCCGAGCGTGGCGATGGCTGTCGCGATAAGGATTGGGATGAAGACATCCGTTGGCTGTGCTGCACCGGCAACTGCGCGATAAGTCATCACGCCGACGGGGATAATGGTCAGTCCGCTGGTGTTGAGCACCAGGAACATAATCATGGCATTCGTCGCGGTGTCCTTTTGCTTGTTCAGTTCCTGCAAGCCCTCCATTGCCTTGAGGCCGAGAGGTGTCGCTGCATTATCGAGGCCGAGCATGTTCGCGCTGAAGTTCATGAAGATGTGCCCGAAGACGGGATGGCCTGCCGGTATCTCCGGGAAGAGGCGCACCATGAGGGGCGACAACCAGCGAGCCAGCACATCCACCAGTCCGCCGCGCTCGCCTATCTTCATAATGCCCATCCAGAGGGAAAGCACACCTGTCAGCCCGATGGAAATCTCGAAAGCCGTCTTGGCGTTGTCGAAGGTGCTGTTCATGATGGCAGGGAACACCTCGGTGTTGCCCAGCAAGAGCTGCACGGCAGCGATAAGGAAAGCGATGGCAAAGAAGCCAATCCAGATGTAGTTGAGAACCATTTTGAATTATTTAATCAGAATAATCGGAGTATTCAGAGTAATCAGAATAATAAGAAGCTCAGTCGAAGAGGTCTCCTTGCAGAGGGTTGCCGTAGCGGGTTCCCATTGTTCGTCCGAGGTGCCTGTAAGCGAGTTCCGTCACTTCGCGTCCTCTGGGGGTGCGCTTGATGAAGCCCTCCTTGATGAGGAACGGCTCATAGACTTCCTCTACGGTGCCTGCATCTTCGCCCACGGCGGTGGCAATGGTGCCGATGCCCACGGGACCGCCTTTGAACTTGTCGATGATGGTGGTCAGTATCTTGTTGTCTATCTCGTCGAGGCCGTAGCGGTCGATGTTGAGGGCTTCGAGGGCGATGCGGGCAATGCTGAGGTCGATGCGTCCGTTGCCCTTAACCTGTGCAAAGTCGCGGACGCGGCGCAGCAGGGCGTTGGCTATTCGTGGCGTGCCTCGGCTGCGGCTGGCTATCTCTCCGGCGGCCTCGAAGTCGATAGGCACGCCGAGGATGGTGCTGGAGCGCATGATGATTTTGCGGAGCGTCTCGGCATCGTAGTATTCGAGGTGCATGTTGATGCCGAATCGTGCGCGAAGGGGAGCGGTGAGCAAGCCGCTTCGGGTAGTGGCACCCACCAGCGTGAAGGGTGCCAGGTCAATCTGTATGCTGCGGGCCGACGGACCTTTGTCTATCATGATGTCGATGCGGTAGTCCTCCATTGCGCTGTAGAGGTACTCCTCCACGATGGGCGAGAGACGGTGTATCTCGTCGATGAAGAGCACGTCGTTCGGCTCGAGGGACGTTAGGATGCCAGCAAGGTCGCCTGGCTTGTCGAGCACAGGGCCGCTGGTGAGCTTGAAGCCCACGCCCAGCTCGTTGGCGATGATGTTGGAGAGGGTTGTCTTGCCCAGTCCAGGAGGGCCGTGCAGGAGTGTGTGGTCGAGGGGTTCGCCTCTGTACTTGGCAGCCTCCACGAAGATGCGCAGGTTCTCCACGACCTTCTGCTGCCCGCTGAAGTCCTCGAAGGTGAGTGGCCGCAAGGCGTTCTCGAAGTCCTTTTCCTTCTGTCGGCTTTCTTTTCTTATGTCGAAATCTTCCACTTTAGTGATTGGGTTTATTAGGTCGTATAGGTCTTATAGTTTTAGGGCTTTGTCTTCTGCTTGTTGCATCTGTGCTCTTTCCTCTGAGGTCTTGTCGCGGAGGCCGCAGAGGTGTAGCAGACCGTGGATGATAATGCGGTGCAGCTCTTCGTCGAAGGTTGCGCCGAACATCTCGGCGTTTGTGCGCACGGTGTCGAGGCTGATGTAGATGTCGCCGCTCAAGGCATTGCCCTCGGAGTAGTCGAAGCCGATGTGGTCGGTGTAGTAGTCGTGGCCAATGAAGCGGCGGTTGATGTCGAGGATGGTTTCATCATTCACAAAGATGTAGTTGATGTCACCTATTACCTTATTATATTTAGCCGCCACCTGCCGCACCCATGCTGAGACCTCTGCCTCGCGGATGTCGGGCATTGCCGTGTTCTGCGTGTTGAAGGTTATCACTTTCTCTTCTTCTTTTTCTCCAGAGGAAATTTCGGAGCGGCATTTATCAGGTCAACAGCTTTCTTGACCACCTCGTCGTTCTCGTAGATAATGGCGAAGTACTCGCTCATGTCCCAGAGGTCGCGCGCCACGAGTGCCTTGACGATGAAGCGGATATTCTCAATTGTTTTCTGTCGCTCTTCGTCATCTTTGGGTTTGATGTCCTGTTTCTCGCCTTCGGCAAAGATGCCGTCGATGAGTTCCTGCGGGACTTGGAATTCGTCCTTGAACTTCTCGAAGGTGGGATAAGCCATCGCCAGCTCCTCGCGGTTCTTGTCCATGTACTTGAGGTTGGCGTTGATGATGATGCTTTTTGCGGAGAGTTCACGGTAGCACTTGGCATAGCGTGTCGTGTCGAGGGGCACGAAGCAGTCGGGCATGATGCCGCCACCGCCATAGACGGTGCGCCCCTTGCGCAGCGTCTGATAGCGCAGCGAGTCGGGGAAGTGAATGCTGTCCGCGTTGGTCAGCTCGCCCTTGTTGTAGCGGTTGATGACATCCTTGGCATAGTCAAGGCCTTTCCCCTTTTCGTAGGGCTTCTGGATGCTGCGACCGCTTGGGGTGTAGTAACGGGCTGTCGTGAGGCGAATCATCGAGCCGTCGGGCATGTCGAAGGGGCGTTGCACCAGTCCCTTGCCGAACGAACGGCGACCCACCACGATGCCCCTGTCCTGATCTTGAATGGCTCCGGAGAGAATCTCGGCAGCCGATGCGCTGTACTCGTCGATGAGCACCGCTACCCTACCCTCTTGGAAACAGCCGCCGCCGGTGCTGCGGAACTCCTGGTTCGGCACGCTGCGTCCTTTGGTATAGACAATCATGTCGCCCTTCTCGAGGAACTCGCTGGCGATGTCGGCTGCCGCCTGAAGGAAGCCGCCGCTGTTCTGCTGAAGGTCGATGATGAGATCCTTCATGCCTTGCTCCTTGAGCTTCCCGATGGCCTCGACCACCTCTTTGTGCGTTGTCTGCGCGAAGTTGTTGAAGCGTATGAGACCGATGGTGGGCGTTACCATGTAGGCAGCATCCACCGAGTTGACGGGAATCTTGTCGCGCTTCACGTCGAAGTAGAGCGTGTCCCTGATGCCGCGACGCACAATGCCGAGGTGGGCGATGGTGCCCTTCTTGCCGCGCAGACGGTGCATAATCTCCTCGCGGCTCATCTTCACGCCCGCAATGGCGGTGTCTGCCACGCTGACGATGCGGTCACCGGCCAAGATGCCCACCCTCTCGCTCGGTCCTTTCGGTACGGGCTGAATGACGAGCAGCGTGTCCTCCAGCATATTGAACTGCACGCCGATACCCTCGAACGAACCTTCCAGCGGCTCGGTGAACTTCTTTGTGTCCTTCGCGTTGGTGTAGGCGGAGTGCGGGTCGAGCTTCGAGAGAATGCCGCCGATGGCATCCTCCACAAGTTTCTTGCTGTCCACGCTGTCCACATAGAAGTTGTTTATCATGACGCTTGCCATCACGAGTTTTTGGATATTCTTCTCCAGGTCACTCTGGGCGTTGTTTTGTGCCGGTTGGTTGCCGAAGCGTAGTTGTGCCGAAAGGCTCATGCCCATGAGCAAAGCAGCCACAGCAAAGGATAGTCTCTTCATATTATATATAGTATGTTTAAGCTTTTGACGACAAAGGTACGACTTTTTTCCGACATACCGATGCCCATTGTCCGTTCTATTTCTATTTTAAGTTTTTTTGTCTTCCTCGTTTTATGGTTTAATCAGCTTTACATCAAACGATTAAGCCTAAAACAGGTTCCCGAGAATCGTTTCTTTTCGTCCGCCCTACCCTATGGCTGCAAAGAAACGATTCTCGCGAGGTTAAATACGCAATTTAACGGGCGAAAAGTGTTCCAATCATTCGCACCTCGTTGTTCTTTTCGCTTTTCACCTTTTCACTTTTTCACCTTTTTCAGAAGAACTTCACGTCTTCCCCTACCACTTCACTCAAGAGTAAATTGGCAAGACGGCTGGTTCCGAGACGGAGCCATTGGTTCGTCAGCCACTTCTCACCAAGGACTTCCTTGACGATGGTGTAATAGACGAGGGCATCATGGACGGTGTTCAACCCGCCAGCAGGCTTGAAGCCAATTTGGATGCCTGTCTTGTCGTAGTACTCCTTGATTGCCTGGCACATCACATAAGCTGCTTCGGGCGTTGCAGCAGGCTTCTCCTTGCCGGTGCTCGTCTTGATGTAGTCTGCCCCGGCATACATGGCGAGGAGGCTGGCTTTCTTGATGTCGGAAGCAGTTGGCAGCAGGCCTGTCTCGAGGATAACCTTCATCTTCCGTTCGCCGCAAATCGCCTTCAATTCGCTGATTTCATCGATAACTGTATCGTAATCACCGCTGAGGAACTTGCCGACGCTCATTACAATGTCAATCTCTGTTGCACCATCCTTCAAGGCCAACGCTGTCTCTACGGTCTTTATCTCAATCAAAGCCTGCGACGAGGGGAAGCTCCCGCTCACACAAGCCACTTCAACACCTTCTACTTCAAGACTTTGGCTAACGATTTTGGCGTAGCAGGGATAGACGCAAATCGTAGCGACGTGCGGCAGGTCGGGGTAAGCATCCTCGAACTTATTAACCTTTTCCGTGAAGGCCAGCACGCTCTCCTCGCTGTCAGTCGTCTTTAAGGTGGTCAACTCCACGCTGCCCATGAGGAATTTCTTAACCTCTAAAGTGTCGTTCTCAGGCACTTTTTTCTCGATGATTTCGGCCACTTTTGCTGCAACATCGCTGTCCTTGATGTCCGTTTTGTACTGCTCGAGCATCTGCTCATACTTGCTCTTTTCGATTGTTTCCATGTTATTTGAGTTTTATATTGTTCTTATGTCTTTCCTTGTCTCGAAGGGTTTTCTTCTCGAAGCTTGCTTCAAGTGCCTTGGTTAAATCGACTCCTGTCTGGTTTGCAAGGCAGATGAGCACCCAAAGAACGTCCGCCATTTCCTCGCTAACGTCTTGGCTTTCAC
The DNA here is from genome assembly GCA_017541265.1 of Bacteroidaceae bacterium. GTDB lineage: Bacteria > Bacteroidota > Bacteroidia > Bacteroidales > Bacteroidaceae > Physcousia. The sequence goes on from JAFXZK010000022.1 coordinate 47,838, forward strand.
CTTCTTTGAACGATTGTTCGCCGTATTTACGAGCCATCACACGAGCCAACTCCCCTACTTCTTCGGTCAGTATGGCCATATTGGTGAGTTCGTTAAAGTATCGAACCCCGTAGGTCTTAATCCATTGATCTACACGTTCCTGTGCTTCTTGTATTGTCATTCCTTATTCTTTGTGTCCATACATATTGTTACGGGACCGTCGTTGACGAGTTCCACTTGCATTTCAGCGCCGAAGATGCCCGTGCCGACAGGCTTTCCGAGGCCTTCGCTAAGCACCTTAACGAAGCGTTCATACATTGGTATAGCGTGCTCATGCCCTGCGGCGCGAATCCAGCTGGGGCGGTTGCCTTTCTTGTAGCTCGCGAAAAGTGTGAATTGACTGACTACGATAATGTCGCCGCCAGCGTCCATAATGCTGCGGTTCATCACGCCTTCTTCGTCATCAAACACCCTTAGTCCCAGCACTTTACGGCAGAGCCATTGGATGTCCTCCTCTGTGTCGGCAGCTTCAACACCAAGCAAAAGGAGCAGTCCTTGCCCGACACTTGACACAGTTGAGCCATTGACACTTACGCTGGCACGGTTTACTCTTTGTATGACAACTCTCATCTCTCCCCTACTCTATTCATTATTATATAATGTGCAAAGCTACGATTTTTCGTCCGCTTCTGCAAGTTTTTCCTTCAAAATCTTTGCTTTTGCCGCTCCAACAACGGTTGCGAGTTTACTTTCTTCCGCCTCGCGGATGCGTTTCACGCTGTGCCATTTGCGCAAAAGCGCTTCTTTTGTCTTTTGTCCGATGCCTGGTATGCTATCCAAAGCGCTTGCCACCTGACGCTTGCTGCGTTTGTCGCGGTGGAATGTGATAGCGAAGCGGTGTACTTCATCCTGTATCTGTGTGAGCAGTCGGAACAGCAAAGAGTCCGTTTTCATCGCGATAATTTGGGGTGGAAAGCCAAAGAGAAGCTCGTTGGTTCTGTGCTTGTCGTCCTTTGCAAGACCTGCAATCGGGATGGAGAGGTGCAGTTCATCCTCCACAACCTCGCGCACAACCTCCATTTGTCCCTTGCCTCCGTCTGTGATAATCAAGTCGGGTAGGGGAGCGCCTTCGTCTATCATACGGGCATATCGCCGCCTTACCACCTCTTGCATACTGGCATAATCATCGGGTCCATCGACCGTTTTGATGTTATACTTGCGATAGTCCTGCTTGCTTGGCTTGCATTTCTTGAACACCACACAAGCGGCTACGGCATCCGTTCCGCTGATGTTCGAGTTGTCGAAGCATTCTATCTGCATCGGCAGGGTAGGGAGTTGTAGGGCTTCTTGCAGTTCTTTCATCAGGCGAACCTGCTTTTGCTCCGGGTTCAGCTTGTCGCTTTGGCTGATTCTGTCCTTTTTGTATTGCAGGACATTCAGCTTTGAAAGCTCCAACAACTTCTTTTTGTCTCCTTTTACAGGTATAGTAATGATTAAATCTTTGCTTAAATGTTCCACGGGGAACGGAACGATAACTTCCTTACTTTCACTCTTATAGCGTTGCCGCATTTCGATGATTCCTGCAGCGAGAAGGTCTTCGTCCGACTCGTCCAGACGTTTTGCGTACTCGAAAGTAAAAGCCTGCGTAATACAACCGTTTGTGACGTGAAGGTAATTGATGTACGCCACCTTTTCGTTATTTTCGAGGTTAAAAACATCGATATTATGGAGGGCATTGCTCACGACCTCGCTCTTGCTACGATAATTCTCAAGGAGCAAGTACTTCCGCTTAATAGCTTCTGCTTCCTCGAACTCAAGTTTAGCGGCGTGTTCCTGCATTCGTGAGAGCATTTGACGTTCAAGTTGTGCTGTGTTTCCCTTCAGTATCTCTTTTGCCTCGGCGATATATTCCATGTATTCTTCATGGCTTTGCCGAAGCGTGCAGGGTGCTTTGCAGTTCTTTATATGGTATTCAAGGCACTCTTTATGTTTGTGTTTTGCGATGGAATCGGCTGTTATGGATTCACGACACCTGCGTAGCGGATAGAGTTTCTTAATGAGATCCAGCAGAAGATACATCGTCGGGACGTGGCTGTAAGGACCGAAATATGTGCCGAAATGCTTGTCTATCTTGCGCGTTTGGAATATCCTGGGCAGGTATTCGTTAGTGACCACGATGCTTGGATACGTTTTGCCATCCTTGAGTAAGATGTTGTAACGGGGCGACCACTGCTTGATGAGGTTGTTCTCCAGCAGGAGTGCATCTTCTTCGGTCTTGACGACGATGTACTTGATGTCGCGTATCTTTGAGACAAGCATCTTTGTTTTCAAGGTGTCGTGCTCTTTGGAGAAATAGGAATAGACGCGCCGCTTCAGGTTCTTCGCCTTGCCTACATATATTATAGTACCCGTCTCGTCGAGGTACTGATAACATCCAGGACATTCCGGCAGGCTGCCGACAATGCCCATCAGGTAGGTTCTGAGCTTCTCCTTTTCCTCCTTCTCCATCCGTTGTTCTGTATTTTTTCAGTAAATTAGCTTAACCTAGTTGGTCAATTAGCTTAACCTAATTGGCAATTTAGGTTAGCCTAATTGGCGATTTAGGTTAGCCTAATTTGTAAATTAGGTGTGCCTAATTTGGAAACCTATATCTTTAAGAGGGTCGTCATCTCTACGTCTTTGTCGAAAACAGCTCTGCCGTTCAGACCTTCGATGGTCAGTTCGATGATGAAGTTGATGTATATCTTCTTGGGATTGAACTGCTTAACGAGGTTGTAAGCCGCTTTCATGCTGCCACCTGTAGCGAGGAGGTCGTCGTGCAGGAGCACAACATCATTCTCGTTGATAGCGTCCGTGTGAATCTCGATGGTGTCCTTGCCGTACTCCTTCATATAGCTTTCCTTGCGTGTTTCGGCAGGCAGCTTGCCCGGCTTGCGACACATCACGAAGCCTGCACCCAGCTTGACAGCCAGCGCAGCACCAACCACGAAGCCCCGGCTCTCGATACCAACGACCTTCGTGATGCCTTTGTCTTTGTAGAGGTCGTACAGCTCGTTGACCATTATCTTCAGGCATTTGGGATTCTTGTACAGCGTGCTAACGTCTTTGAACTGTATGCCAGGGACAGGAAAGTCTGGCACATTTCGAAGGTTTTTCAGTAGATACTCGTTATTCATATTCAGTATATTATGTATTAATATGTGCTGTTGTTTCACATGAAACTATCTGTTCATCATTACCAGCAGGACGTTGATGTCGGAGGGGCTGACGCCGGGGATTCGGCTGGCCTGTGCCATTGTCTCGGGGTCAATGCGAGAGAGCTTCTGACGGGCTTCCGTGCTGAGCGATTTGATGTCCTCGTAGTGGAACCGTCCCTTGATGCGGAGGTCTTCGAGGCGTTGAATCTTGGCGGCAATCTCTTTTTCGCGACGGATGTAGCCGCTGTACTTCATGCGCACTTCTGCCGCCTCAATGATTTCCTCGCGACGGTCGGGTAGGGCGTTCAGTTTGTCGTTCAAGGCGGGGATGAGCGGAGCGAGGTTCGACAATGTCAGTCCCGGTCGCATGATGAGGTCGATGAGTTTGCAGCCGCGCTGTAGTTCCTCGCTGCCCAACGCGCGTAAGCCTTCATTGATAAGCGCGGCTTTGACGCTGAAGTTGTTGCAGAAGTCCTCTATCTCGCTGATTGCCTGCTTCTTGGAGAGCCAGTGGTCGTAACGTTCGCGACTTGCCAGCCCTATCGAATAGCTGCGTTCCGTGAGGCGGGCATCCGCGTCATCCTGGCGAAGCAGGATGCGGTATTCGGCCCGAGACGTGAACATTCTGTAAGGCTCATCCACGCCCTTCGTCACGAGGTCGTCAATCAAGACACCAATATAGGACTCGTCCCTGCGCATCACGAACGGCTCTTGTCCGCCGATTTTGCGTGCCGCGTTCACACCTGCCACCAGTCCCTGGCCCGCAGCCTCCTCGTAGCCCGTCGTGCCGTTCACTTGTCCGGCGAGGAAGAGACCGTCCACCTTCTTCGACTCCAGCGAGTGACGAAGCTCCGTAGGGTCAAAGTAGTCATATTCAATGGCATAGCCCGGACGGTAGATTTGCAGGTTGCGGAAAGCGGGAATGAGTTTCAAGGCCTCAATCTGAGCGTCAATGGGGAGCGAACTCGAAAAGCCGTTCAGGTAAAGCTCCTGTGTCGAACTGCCTTCTGGCTCCAGAAAGAGTTGATGCTCAGTCCTTTCGGCAAAAGTAACGAGCTTCGTCTCGATGCTCGGACAGTAACGCGGCCCGATGCTCTGAATCTGTCCGTTGTAGAGCGGAGAATCGGGTAGGGCGGCGCGCAAACGCTCGTGTACCGCCTCGTTCGTATAGGTAATCCAGCAGGGGAGTTGTGGCAACAGACGCGGCTCACCCATATACGAGAACTTGTGGAAGTCGCTCTCTCCGTCCTGCCTTTGCATCAAAGAGAAGTCCACAGAACGCCCGTCGATACGAACAGGCGTGCCTGTCTTCATCCTGCCTACAGTAATGCCGCAGGCCGCGATACTCTCCGAGAGGTGGAGGCTCGGCAGCTCAGCACATCTTCCGCCAGGAATCTTGGTGCGACCGATGTGCATCAAGCCGTTGAGGAACGTGCCTGCCGTGATAATTACGCAGGGAGCGTTGAACAACACACCCTGTAAAGTTCGCAAACCAGACACGTGTAGTTTGGCATTTAGGCACGTTGTGTTGGGCGTCTCTTCTGTGAGCAGTTCCACTACCTGGTCTTGCCAAATGGAAAGATTCTGTGTGTTCTCGAGAATCTCGCGCCACTTCCAGATGAACTTACCCCTGTCGCATTGGGCGCGAGGGCTCCACATGGCCGGTCCCTTCGAGCGGTTCAGCATACGGAACTGAATGGCAGTCGCGTCCGTCACCTCGCCCGTGTGACCGCCCAAGGCATCAATCTCGCGGACAATCTGCCCTTTGGCAATGCCGCCGATGGCTGGGTTGCACGACATTTGGGCGATTTTGTTCATGTCCATCGTAATGAGACACGTCTTCGCGCCCAGCTTCGCGGCAGCCGTCGCCGCCTCGCATCCCGCATGGCCCGCACCGACGACTACGACATCATATTTGAACTCCATCTGTTTTTCTTTATGGGGAGTTATAATGAGAAGTTATGATGGGGAGTTAAAATAAGGAGTTATGATGGGCCGATAGCTTTGGCGGCAGCCTTTAGTCGAAAAGGGTAACGGCTCATCATAACTCCCCTTCATAACTCCTCACTTTAACTCCTGTTCATAACTTCCAACTCTTAAATCAAGTACAAAAGTAGGCAAATTCCGCAACATTTCCTCGAAAAAGTTGCACATTTAACCTTTTTTGTGTACTTTTGCCTTCGTTATATACTTAAATTAAGGTACACGCGCACATAAACCAACACTAAATCATAACTTAATTCATTATTTCTATGTGGTTAATTAATTCATCAATCGGCAGGAAAGTAGTGATGTCCGTGACCGGCATTGCACTTGTCCTGTTCCTGACGTTCCATGCGTCAATGAATGTTGTGGCACTCATCAGCGAGGAAGGCTACAACTGGATTTGTGAGATGCTGGGAGCTAACTGGTATGCCGTAGCGGCGACCGTTGGTCTGGCAGGCCTTGTGGCCATTCACTTCATCTATGCTTTCTGGCTGACAATCCAGAACCGGAAGGCACGCGGCAACAACCGTTACGAGGTGACCGACAAGCCCGAAAAGGTAGAGTGGGCGAGTCAGAACATGCTGGCGCTCGGCATTATTATTTGCCTGGGTCTGTGCCTGCACCTCTACAACTTCTGGTGGCACATGATGGCCGCCGAGCTGATGGAAGGCGAGTATGCCTACAAAGCTGCCGACGGCGTGTTCTGGATCAAGAAGACCTTCGGCTGTCCCGTCTATGCAGGCTTGTATCTTGTATGGCTTGCAGCACTGTGGTTCCACCTGACACACGGCATCTGGAGCGCTCTGCAGACAATGGGTTGGAGCGGCAAGGTGTGGTTCCAGCGCTGGCGCTGCATCGGCAACATCTACGCAACCATCGTTGTGCTCATGTTCGCTGCCGTAGTTATTGTGTTTGCAATCCAGAACTTCAGCCCCTGTTGCAGCGGCAGTTGTGGTGCTTAATCGTCAAATTGTGAAATTGTTAAATAGTCAATAAGATTATGGCAAAAGTATTAGATTCTAAGATTCCCGCAGGTCCAGTGCCTGAGAAGTGGAAAGAATATAAAGCTCACCAGCGTCTGGTGAACCCGAAGAACAAGCTGAAGCTCGACGTTATTGTTGTCGGCACAGGTCTTGCTGGTGCAAGTGCAGCCGCTTCTCTCGCAGAGATGGGCTTCAATGTGTATAACTTCTGCATCCAGGACTCGCCCCGCCGCGCTCACTCTATCGCAGCTCAGGGCGGTATCAATGCAGCCAAGAACTATCAGAACGACGGCGACTCCGTCTATCGTCTCTTCTATGATACGGTAAAGGGCGGTGACTATCGTGCTCGCGAAGCTAATGTTTATCGTCTGGCAGAAGTATCGAACAACATTATCGACCAGTGCGTGGCTCAAGGCGTTCCCTTTGCCCGCGAGTATGGCGGCATGTTGGCAAACCGTTCATTCGGTGGCGCTCAGGTGAGCCGTACCTTCTATGCTAAGGGGCAGACAGGTCAGCAGTTGCTGCTTGGCGCTTATTCTTCTTTGAGCAAGGAAGTTCAAAGAGGCAAGGTGAAGCTGTTTACCCGTTATGAGATGGAGGATGTTGTGATTGTTGACGGTCGTGCTCGCGGCATTATCGCCAAGAACCTTGTGACCGGCAAGCTGGAACGCTTCAGCGCAAATGCAGTCGTAATCGCTACTGGCGGCTATGGCAATACCTACTTCCTTTCAACCAACGCAATGGGTTGTAACTGCACAGCAGCCGTTCAGTGCTACCGTAAGGGTGCAATGATGGCTAATCCTTCTTACGTTCAGATTCACCCGACTTGTATTCCTGTGCATGGTGACAAGCAGTCGAAGCTCACCTTGATGTCCGAGTCGCTGCGTAACGACGGCCGTATCTGGGTTCCAAAGAAGCTTGAGGACGCAAAGGCACTCCAGGCTGGTACGAAGCAGGGCTATGAGATTCCCGAGGAAGACCGCGACTATTACCTCGAGCGCCGCTATCCCGCCTTCGGTAACCTCGTTCCTCGTGACGTTGCCAGCCGTGCTGCAAAGGAAAGGTGCGACAAGGGCTTCGGCGTGAACAACACAGGTCTTGCCGTGTTCCTCGACTTCTCAGAGAGTATCCAGCGTCTCGGTATCGACGAGATTCGTCAGCGTTACGGCAACCTCTTCGATATGTACGAAGAGATTACGGACGTCAATCCGGGCGAGAAGGCTTGCACGAAGAACGGCGTGGATTACTACTATCCCATGATGATCTTCCCCGCCATCCACTACACAATGGGCGGCGTTTGGGTTGACTATGAGTTGCAGACCACTATTCCTGGCCTCTTCGCAATCGGCGAGTGCAACTTCTCCGACCACGGAGCCAACCGCCTCGGTGCTTCTGCTCTCATGCAGGGCTTGGCCGACGGTTACTTCGTACTGCCTTACACCATCCAGAACTACCTTGCAGACCAAGCCATCTGGCCGCGTCTCTCCACCGATATGCCTGAGTTCGCAGAGACGGAGAAGGCTGTTGAGAAGGAGATTGACCGCCTGATGAACATCAAGGGCAAGCGTTCTGTTGACTCCATCCACAAGGAGCTTGGCCACATTATGTGGGAGCACGTCGGTATGGGGCGCACGAAGGAAGGCTTGGAGGAAGGCTTGAAGCTCTTGAAGGAGCTTCGCAAGGAGTTCGACACCAACCTCTTCATTCCTGGTTCGAAGGAAGGCTTGAACGTCGAACTTGACAAGGCCATCCATCTGCGCGACTTCATCCTCATGGGTGAGCTTGTGGCTTACGATGCTTTGCACCGTGAAGAGAGCTGCGGCGGCCACTTCCGCGAGGAGCATCAGACAGAGGAAGGCGAAGCAAAGCGCGACGACGAGAACTTCTTCTACGTTGGCTGCTGGGACTACCAAGGCAGCGACGACAAGGCTCCCGAGCTCATCAAAGAGCCCCTCAACTATGAGATAATTAAAGTACAAACCCGCAATTACAAAAATTAGTTGACGAGTTGACGAGTTGACGAGTTAACAAGTTGTTTCACCTAAGAAGCTGACAAGTTAACAAGTTGACAAGTCGACAAGTTAAAATATAATATATTACTAATTTAAGTAAACGAGCAAGGTCAAGTGAAAAGTCACAAGGATTTGATAGTATGGCAGAAAAGTATGGATCATGTTGCTGCAATATATGTGGCCACAAAAGCTTTTCCAAAAGAAGAACTCTTTGGAATTGTTTCTCAGATGCGTCGTGCTGCCGTATCAATCCCTTCAAATATCGCCGAAGGCTATGGCCGGCTATATGACAAGGAAACCGTCAAATTTCTAAGTAATGCACTTGGTTCAGCATCTGAATTGGAGACACAACTTATAATCTCAAAGGATCTTGGATATTTATTAATAGAGGATTTTCGGAAATTGATAAACCAGATAGAGGAAATTATTAGGATGTTGTCTGCACTCATCAAGTCTGCAAACCAATAACTTGTTAACTCGTCAACTCGTTTACTTGTCAACTTACAGAATCATGGCAAAGAATATATCAGTAACGATAAAGTTCTGGAAGCAGAACGGTCCTAAGGACAAGGGTCACTTCGACACGCATGAGTTGAAGAACATTCCCGACGACACCTCGTTCCTCGAGGCGCTCGACATCATGAACGAGGAGCTTATAGGCGAGGGCAAAGAGCCTTTCGTGTTCGACCACGACTGCCGCGAAGGTATCTGCGGCATGTGCTCGCTCTACATCAACGGCACACCTCATGGCAAGACAGAGCGCGGCGCCACAACCTGCCAGCTCTACATGCGTAAGTTCAAGGACGGCGAGACCATCACCGTGGAGCCTTGGCGCTCGGCAGGTTTCCCCGTTATCAAGGACTGCATGGTGGACCGCAACGCCTTCGACAAGATTATGCAGGCAGGCGGTTACACCACCGTTCGCACAGGTCAGGCTCAGGATGCTAACGCTATCCTCATCCCGAAGGAAGATGCCGACGAAGCAATGGATTGCGCCAGCTGCATCGGTTGCGGCGCTTGCGTGGCAGCCTGCAAGAACGGCTCAGCAATGCTCTTCGTCAGCTCGAAGGTGAGCCAGCTTGCCCTGCTTCCTCAGGGTAGGGTAGAGGCCGCCAAGCGTGCGAAGGCAATGGTAGCGAAGATGGACGAACTGGGCTTCGGCAACTGCACCAACACCCGTGCCTGCGAAGCTGTATGCCCCAAGTGCGAAACCATCTCGAACATCGCCCGCCTGAACCGCGAGTTCATCTGCGCAAAGCTCTCAGACTAACGTCGTCAAGATAGATGGGGCTTTGAGGCATACTCTGTCCTCATAGCCCCATTATATTTATAAGGTATAAAGGATAGGATTATGAGTACACAAGCATTGACAGGACTACGCGACTATCTGACTGGCACGCTGTCTGCCAGCGACATGAACTGGCTGGCTGCCGAGCTGACAAAGTTCACCAAGAAAGACGAGTTCCCTTTGAAACGCTACACAAAGGAGGAAATCAATGCCATGCTGGATGAAGCAGAGGCAGACATCGCGGCAGGTAGAGAATATGACCACGAGGATGTAATGCGTGAGTGGGATGAGGAACTTGCCCGTATGGAGCAGGAAGAACGCGAATATGCCGAAGCGGTATGAAGGTAAAGTGGACAAAACACGCCAAGGGGCAACAAAAACAAATTGCAGACTATATTCGTACAGGCTTTGGCATCAGTAGCGCGAGAAAATTCAAGCAGGAGGTTGAAAGGACAACCAGTTTGCTTGGACTTCATCCCAATATGGGTTCTATCGACCCGCTGTACGCAGACCGTCCTATTGCTTATCGCAGTATCATCGTCAGTGGTTTAAGCAAGCTGGTCTATCGTATAGATGATGATGCTATTCGTATTGTCGGCTTCTGGGATTGCCGTCAAGAGCCTCAAAGCCAAGCCGCACAGACAGAATAGAATGTAAATTACAATAATGTCAAACACTTAAATACGTTTTGCCAATGAAGTAAAAAGAACAGGAAGCGCAAACGGCTCATCAATGAGGCTCAGCCTCGCGGGGCCACAGATTACAATTAACTTAATTACTAACCAGCGTTTCTGTTCGATACTTATAAATAGATAGCAGAGCTTTTGCTCTTGTTCTTTTGCACTCGAATACCGCCAAACATTCAGCCAACAAGAACAAGCCAGCGGAGGTTCACGCTTTCATGGGCGTGAATCAGTCGTGCTTGTTGTTGGGATGGTCACTTGGCGGTAACCAGAGTGCAGATAAGCATCGAATGGTTCCGCCTTTTTCTTTTTATCAAAATGAAGAAGCTTTTATACTTATTGTCAATGACAACATTGTGTTTCTGCATGACGGCCTGCGGAGGCGACGACGAAGACAATGGTGCTGTCGTTCCTCCTTCTTCAAACGGTGGCACGCAGCAAACACTACCAGATCCCGAAGGAACAGTGACAGCAAGAATCACAAATGACGGAGTTCCGGAGAATGGAATTAATTTAGAAGGAAAGGCGTTTGTATATATGGATAAGGTGAATAACTTCTGTATCAAAAGTGGATATAATTCTATAGTGTCTGCCTCTATCACTAATTTAGGAAAAGTAGCAGGCTTGGCTGCAATCATAAACGTGCCAACAGAAGGATATGCTGATAAAGTCTCAACTTCAGAAGGAGACGGTTTAATACTTAAATTAGGCCAGCAGTTCCCAACATTATATTCCGGGTCAAATTACTATGAGTATTATTACCGTATTTACATAGCAGAATATATTCGTGATGCTCTTGGCAACATCATCGGTGCTACCATCAAATATCAGACAGACACAGACTGGGTGCAAAAGGAATAATGCGAGGACATTTCTTTCGGTAGAAAGGACAAGGCTGCGGTGCGGGGGTATGAAACCCGTGCCGCTTTTTTGCTTTGATAATGAATAATTGTCCTTGCCCCAGCAGAGAAAAGTCAAACAAAAGTGGCTGTTTCTTTGTCACTATAAAAAGTTTTCGTAACTTTGCAAGCGAAAGAGACGTTGCTATGGGTGTGACATACGATAATAAAGCGCAGCATTTCGTGTTCGACTTCGAACACGACGGCACAGAGGATATTGTCAGCCTGACGGGCGACGGCTATCAAGTGGAGGCTTTTGGCAGATGCTTCTACTATGGCTATGAGTTCGCCGATCAGGTTGACGGGAATGTGCGCTCGGCCTTTATCAAGTATGTCAAGTTCACGGAGGACTTGCAGAACAACCCGGACCTGACGCAGTTCATCAAGAAGGCTATCGACCAGCTGAACCGCCGCGTCAACCTTTATGATTACAATCTCGTTGTCATGCCAGAGTCATCGAGCAGAGTCAACCTGTACATGCTGCGCTACATTTACCGCTTTGCCCAGCCGATGCTGAGGAAGATGGAGCTGGTAAAGTCGCTTCCTGCCAGCATATCTTTCGATATGGATGCATACGAGAAGCAGTATCTTGACGATGTGCTGGAGAATGGTCGCCCGCGATACACGCAAGCCCAAAAGGACGAAGTAAAGTTGTCTATTATGAAGATGCTCGACCTGATTCATCAGAAAGACTATTTCACGATAGCCCGTGATGTCCGCAAGAGCCGCTTCCGCCCCTACATAATGAACTTCCTTCGCTTTGCCACAGAAGAGGACAAGGAACTTTGTGCCACAATTCGGAACCAGAACATCCTTGTGATGGATGATGTCACAACCAGCGGTTCCACACTAAACGAGATACTTCGCACCCTACGCATTCTTAACGAGGACAACGAGATAACCGTTTTTAGTCTTATCGGTCGCAAAGACTTGATGGCTGAAGCGGTGTAATTATTGTTAACCGAGCAAAGTGTTGAAAACAACCAAACAATAAGAACCATGAAGATTGGAGACCGTGCGCCCGAGGTTTTGGGCAAGGACGAACAGGGACGGGACATCCGTCTGAGTGACTATAAGGGCAGGAAGCTCGTGCTGTACTTCTACCCGAAGGACAATACGAGCGGCTGTACGGCTGAGGCTTGCAGTTTGCGAGACCGATATGGGGAATTGCAGGGGGCTGGCTACGAGGTGGTCGGTGTGAGCAAGGATTCGGCAGCTTCGCATCAGAAGTTCAAGGAGAAGCATTCATTGCCTTTTCCCCTCATTGCCGATGTTGACAAGACATTGCTTGAGGCGATGGGTGCCTGGGGCGAGAAGGTGATGTACGGCAAGAAGACACTGGGCACCATCCGCACGACCTTTATCATTAACGAGGAAGGCATCATCGAGCAAATCTTCGCCGGTAAACAGGTGAATACCAAGGAACACGCCGGACAGATACTCGGGGCCACTTCCTCCGCCACCCCCACGGAACGATAGCAGTACTACCACAGTTGTACTCTTGTACTACCATGGGAGGACTGCAGTACCACCGCGGTGGGACTGCAGTCCTCCTATTGAGTTTTTATCGGAGGACTGCAGTCCTCTTTATGTGGCAACATTCCAGTACTGGGACTGACTCACGATGTTTTCCCGCCTGATTTTCTCGTAGCTATGCCTTAGCCCTAAAGGGTCTAAGAAAGTCCAACGAGTTCTTAGCCAAGGGCATCGCCCTGGGTATGATATGTGACCATAAGGGTAACAGCGCCCAGCAAGGGCAAAAGCTTTATTTTCGAATGTTTATGCCTTTTCAATGGCTGTCAAGCTCGGCACAACTCCGATGTTTAGAAGAGATAAGAGAGTTTTGCACCAAAGAATCCACCTCTTTCTATGTTATAAACGCATTTACAGCCCAAGGAAATGTTTTTGTACACTTGAACACCTATGCTACAGTCTATGTCAAAGGAGTGATAAATAGTGGTGGATTGGCTTCTCCATTCATAGGTATAATCTAATGAGTAACCTACACTTAAATCGGCATAGCCCCTAAACCACTTATAAGAAGGAGTATTACCCCGAACACCTAAAACATTTATATTCAAGATGCCTTCCTCTTTTGGATTGTAGCATACTACTGTCATGTATGATACACCAAAAAATGTTCCAGCCGACATACTGATTGAATTCTCTTCTGAGCTGATATCCAAAGCCCCAGCCTGTTCCGATACAGAAATCTATCTCATTCGTGAACTTTTTCTCCTTTCCATATTTTGAATAGTAGTATTTTGTTCCTATTGGTTCTGGCTTGTTGTTGAAAGTCTGCACTTCACCATTCTTGTACTTCACAGAGTAGAGGTTTGACCGCTTTTCGATGAAGACAGGGCCATCCTCGTTGTTGCTCTTCTTGTATTTTACCTCTGTCGGAGATACTTCAAGTACCTTTACGTTTTCTACTTCACCGCCTTTTCGCACCAGGATGTCCTGGGCATTCAAGGATAGGGTGCTTGTGGCAAAGATTGCCGCGAAAAGAATTTTATTCATATAGTTCGAGTTTATTAGTTGCTTTGAAAAGGACAACAAAAAACGTGGACTTCATTCGTCTACGTTTACTGAGGTATTGGGGATAACCGTTGCTACTTTAACGAGTAAAAGCCCACGCCGAACCGACGTGAGCATTAGTCTTTTACTCTCGTAGCTTTACTTATAATTCCCCAATTATCAGTAAACAAGAATTCAAGCTAACGCTTTTGTCTATTATGTCTAATTCCTGTGTTTATGCCATAGGCCGATTCAAAATGAAAGTTGAATACTATGCTTCTAATCGTTCCTTTATCTTGCTGATAAGATTTTGGGCAGGCTCAAGTCTTTCTTTCAGTACCTCCGGCTCGACTTCGAAGACACAATTGTAGTCAGACTCTTCACGCATTGTCTGTAGTTGGTTGTAGAGGCGGCCAAATTCAATCGGGAAAATACCTGTCTTGATATAATGGAGATTGAATATGGCATGTGAGCCTTTGTGGGTGTTCACAGAATGACCGTCGTGAATAAGCAGTGCGTTAATGGCGTGGAACACTGCATAGTAGAGACGATTGGCAGCACCGCTCCATTTGTCGGCAGCAACAAGGACATCTATCTCTTCGTATGTCTCAAGGGCTTTCTTAAGCTCCAATGCGACAAGAGTCGTGCGTTCGTCATTCGTCAAACTCATTGCAAAACATATTTGTCTCGTTCCACATTCTTATAGTAAGGAAGGAAAGTCCAGGTATCCCATTGCTGCTTGGCATATATCGCAGGATTGATTTCCTCGCCGATGTCCCAACCAAGTTCCCGGAAAGGATAGGTGACATCATAGTCGCTTGCTTCCAGCTTGGGCTTGTTCAGGAGAATCAATATATCCCAATCCGAACCTTCGTGAGCATCGCCACGGGCACGGGAACCATATAGCCAGACTTGTCCGTCAAGCGGAACCACCTTCCGGCTGGTTTCTTTTATCTTCCGGATTATTTCCTCCTCTTTTGCTGTCATAATCCTTTATATTATGCTTTCTGCCTGCAAAGTTACGTTTTTTTCTTTGCATTCCAAGAAGAACTAAAGGAAAAAGTCACAAAAGAACATAAAACCACGAATTGCACAAATTACACAAATAGCTATGCTTTTGAGGGGCGATGTGAATTCGTGCAATTTGTGTAATTCGTGGTGAAAGAGATTTATTCTGTCTTGAAGAGGTCTTTGATGCCGCCGATGGAGCCGAGCAGGTTGGTGGCTTCGTAGGGCAGATAGACGGTCTTCGTCTTGTCGCCTTCGGCCAGCTCTTGCATCATCTGGATGTACTTCTGGGCTAGGAGGTAGTTGGCGGGATTCGTGGACTTGCCCACGGCTTCGGTGATAAGCTCGATGGCCTTTGCCTCGGCTTCTGCCACGCGGATGCGGGCCTGTGCCTCACCCTCGGCCTGCAGGATGGCTTCCTGCTTGGCGGCTTCGGCTTTGTTCACGATGGCCGTGCGTTCGCCCTCGGAGGCAAGAATCTCGGCAGCCTTCTGACCCTCGGAGGTGAGAATCTGGGCACGCTTGTTACGCTCGGCCTGCATCTGTTTCTCCATGGCAGAGAGCACAGAGTCTGGAGGCGTAATGTCCTGCAACTCAACACGGTTCACCTTCACGCCCCACTTGTCGGTGGCGTCGTCGAGCACGGCGGAGAGCTTCTTGTTGATGGTGTCGCGAGAGGTCAAAGTCTCGTCCAGCTCCAGTTCGCCGATGATGTTACGCAGGGTTGTCTGCGTCAGCTTCTCGATGGCGTTGGGCAGGTTGTTGATTTCGTAGGTCGCCTTGAACGGGTCAACGATTTGGAAGTAGAGCAGGGCGTTGATTTCCGTCTGCACATTGTCCTTCGTGATGACGTTCTGCTTTGGGAAGTCATAGACCTGTTCGCGGAGGTCGATGGTCGTGGAGTACTGGTAGCGACCGTGGTTGAGCACTACGATAGACTTGGCGCGGTCGATGAAGGGGATGATGATGTTGATGCCCGGCTGCAGGGTAGCGTAGTAGCGTCCGAGGCGCTCCACAATCTTGGTTTCCGACTGAGGGATAATCACGAGTGCCATTTTGGCGAAGAGTACCACCAGAACAACGATGGCGATGAATACGTAAGTCATAATGGTTAAATTTATAATTTTACAATTTACAATTTATTTACTGCTTAGTTTAAGTGTGAGGTTTTTTACCACGGATTACACGGATTGAACGGATTGGCTCTGGATGCCTTCATTTGTCTCGGATTCATCGGATTGGCTCCGCCCTGACAAATCCGCTAAATCTGAAAGAAATACATGACGATATAATCCGTTTAATCTGTTGACTTACCCTTTGGTCGTCGAGCCTTGCTTCAATCCGTGGTGAAAACATACATCAAGAGTCAATTGTTTCCACTGTGATGATGGTGCTTTCTCTCGATACGACTTTCACGTTGGAGCCTTCGGGAATATCCTGAGGTTCGTTGGTGACTGCCTTCCAGATGTCGCCGTCGATTTGTACGCGACCGAAGCTGTCGGCCTTCACCGTCTCCACCACACGGCCTTTGCGCCCAAGCAGGGCATCGGCGTTGCTCACGCGGTTCGGCTCGTTCTTGTGCAGGAAGCGCACGGCAAAGGGGCGCACGAAGAAGAGGCTCGCCAGCGTGAAGACGGCAAACACAATCAGTTGCAGGATGATGCCGCCGCCAAGAGCGTCCGTCAGGCAGGCAAACACCGCTCCGATGGAGAAACAGATGATGAAGAAGTCACCAGCCGTAAGCTCCAGAATCAGGCAGACCACAGCCACTATAGCCCATAGCTGCCAAAGATGCATTGTTAGATACTCAACCATATTCATTTACAATTTAACGATTTACAATTTACGATTTATTCTTATTCACAATAATAACAATTAACAGTTTATTTTTTCACCCTTTCACTTTTTCACCTTTTCACCTTTTCACAAGGTGAGCACGAAGTCGTCCCACTCCTTCGACGAGCCTTTCCTTCCGAACACCTTCGAATAGAG
>JAFXZK010000023.1 GCA_017541265.1 Bacteroidaceae bacterium
GCCTGCGGCGGCAGCGGCCAGGTTCTCGGCGGTGGTGCCGATGCCGTTCAGCTCCTTAAACCACAGCTTGGCGTGCTCCTTCTCGTTCTCGGCGGTCTGCAGGAAGAGGGCGGCAATCTGCTCAATGCCCTCCTTCTTGGCCTTCGAGGCGAAGTAGGTGTACTTGTTGCGGGCCTCGCTCTCGCCAGCAAAGGCGGCGTGCAGGTTCTTCTCGGTCTGTGTGCCGGCGTATGGGTTGGCCTTCGGCTCCTCAACAGGTTCAAAGAAACTCTTGTCCTTCTTGCATCGCGGACATTTCCAGTCGGCAGGCAGCTGCTCAAATGGTGTTCCAGGGGCTATGCCCTGCGTGGGGTCACCCTGTGCCGGGTCGTACTCATACTTGCAAATGGTGCATTTGTATTTCATAATATCCAGTATTTGTTTTTAAATAACATCTTTGATTTCCTGATAGAGTGCATTTATTCCTAGCCACCAGTATTTGGTCTTCTCTTGCTCTAATTTTGCATATACTGGTGAAGTGTATATCATCGTTAGCGCGTTTGCTATATCTTTGGCATCCCCGTTCTGCAAAAGGCGGTTGGCCAATTGAGCTACCTTGTTGGGCAATAGCAGATGCACATTGTCCTGGGTTATCTTCGGTTGCTTCATATTCTTAAGTCTGTTACTCTGTAGCCTCAATCGTTGTGAATCCGTAATGCTTAGCGAACTCCGCAATGAGTGCCACTACATATTGTGCCTTGTCTGATGCCATTATTATTACTTTCCCTTACTAACGTTGGAAAGCTGAAAATATTGTGTTGCACTTCTAGTGCGTTTGGACAATATGGCAAATAGGGATGTGGCATACAGACCGCACAGAAGCGTTACTAATGCTTGAGGCTTGGATACATGGCGTAGTATTGCGCTTCGCCCAAGGCATCTGACTCATCTACCTTGTTGTGGTATTGCGGAGGAACGAGTTCGCAGAAAGTGTCGCCCGTCATGTCGTGAAAACCGTATCCACACGGCCAGCTCCAAGCCATTATCTGAACTATGCGCGGCATCATGGAGTCCAATAGGTTGTTCTTTAGTAAGAGTTTCAAAGCTGAGCAGAAATTGCTGATACCGGAATCATAGTATTGTTCCCACAGGTCGCCATTGCAGAACGAAAACTCGTAGATGCGTTCTACATAAAAGACCATTGCTTCTGCTAACGTGTCGGCTGATGGAGCCAGTTTCTTGAAGTCAGACAAAGCTTTTCGGCACACGCTGAAACGGCACTGGGGATTGCGCGAAAGGTCGTCGTCAAACTCCTTGAAGACTATTTTCTTGAACTTCTCTAATTCACCCTTCTCGTCGGGATTGACAAAGTAGTCGAGGTATTCCCGTGCCTCTTTTCTGGCATCATAGAGTTCCAACACTACATTGATGACATCTTCCTTGCTCATCCCCGAGAGCAGCTTTTTCACTTGTGACTTGGACATTTTCTTTAGTTTTTGATGGTATGCTTGAAGCAGATAATGCTATTTCTTCAGCAATTTGGAAATCAGTTGTAAGCCTTTTTCGGTAAGATAATATGTTTGGTCTGGACAGCTTTCTGAATCTGGATATAGAGAATCGCTATAATTCTAATTTGTTGATTGCCTCTTGAAGGCCGTTGAGGAAACGGGCGGCTTCGAAGCCGTCCATCTGGGCGTGGTGGAATTGGAAGGAGACAGGCAGCGTGGTCTTAAAGAATCCCCGCCGGTATTTGCCCCACGCCAGGAAGGGATTGGTGAACAATTCGTAGTAAACGCTCACCACTCCGTCGATTTCGCATAGCGACAATGCCGAGGTGTCGATGGTCATGTATTGTTCGCCCAGAAGGTAGTCTTGGTTGGTGTCGTAGACTTGACGTGTCAGTCGGAGGTAGTCTTCGTTGAACAGGTGGAGATTCTCCGAGAAGGGTATGTCGCAGAGATGGGGTTCGCCCTTGGCTGTCATCACGACGGTGTTGACTGCCAGACTGTCGTATTGCCAAAGGCGTCCGCCGGCAGGCAGGGTGTAGAAATCAGTGATGGGGTTTGCCGCATGGCCGATGCACCAACACATCATCATGTTGGTCTTCAGTCCTCTTCTTCGTCCTGCCTTGACAAGCCTGCTGATATTGAAGGTCTTTGTGATTGTCACTTTCGGCATAGGGGCATTCTTCCAGAGTTCGAATGCCCGTCCACGCGGCGATGATTGGGGGTCTATCTCTCTTCTCATGTCAAAAATCAGTTGCTCGTTTCAATCATAGAATTATTAGAATTGCATCTTCGAGGGTATTATCTGGTCAGTCCCAATTTGCGAAGTCTTGATGCTATCCCTCCACGGTTGCGGTGGAATAATGTCATTAGTTCATTTATGGACGTTCCTTCCTTATATAACTTCGTCAATAGGGCATCGTCATTTTTACTCCACGGTTTGTATGCTTTGGGATACAGTGCTTTTTGGCGTTCCATATAGTTAGAAGGTATGGCGATAGAAAAAAAAACTTCCTATCTTTTCCAGCAGACATTCTTTCGAGGTAATAACGCTATTAAGCAACATCTCTGATGAGAATTCATTATCTAAACTGGTGAAGTATAGGCAGTCAGGCTCATTGGGAAGACCTCCGATACCAAGAAGAAAATAAACGGGCATGCATCGCTCGGTAGAGAATTGCTGGAAAAGCGCCATTTTCTCTGCGGGGAGCAGTTCTTTCCCTAAGTCTTTTGGAAGATGATTACGCCATTTGCATTCCACGGCAAACGGTTTTCCATCGTATTCGAACACGAAGTCAGGTGCGCTGTTGCTTTCGGGATAAATGCCTGGCAGGGATTTGTCGCCTCGCCATTCCTTAAGAGTGAGTCTGTCGTTATGGGCTATATCAAGAAGTTCCAGCACATAGTCCTCGAATTCGCGACCTTTCAGAACCTCGTCGTTCATCGTCAACGCCTTAATGCGATTGTATATGGTGCTGTAAGGACGATTGATAGCTTTGTGTATGGCGTGGATGCCCATATCCTCGTAAAACATGCGAAGCAAGCGTTTGTCCTCGGCCACCGTCCAGCGGAAAGGTTTTGACTCTTGTTCTGCAGCTTCTAGTTCTTTACGGTCGACAAGATGGGTGATATTGGGTTTCCCCGCCAACAAGCCGAAAATGCTACCATTGGGGTTGATATAGCCACAGACAATGTGTTGCACCTGGCCGATTATATAATGGTTCCTCAGTCGGGCAATATACCCTTTACCATCGCTTTTTTCGGGCTGCAACACCATTATAAGCAAGCGTTGCTCTTGCAACGCCTGCTCTATCTGCACATTGTATGTGTCGTGAAAGCGTCCCGTTACCACTAAAGTTGTTGGAATACGACACACCAGCAACGCCTTCAACACCTCCTCTTCCAGTTCCGACGTGTTGAAGCAAACAGCGCATTCCCTTTTATCAATGCCTTCAACCCATTGGAACACCTTCCCATAACACCCTATCGGTGCCATGCGCGAGGTGAGGAAGAGTGTCTTCTCCCGCTGCCATAATTCCTTGTTGCCAATGGTCTGCTTGATACGCATAAGACTATACTTTCAGCAATTCCGAAAGCAGTTGTAAGCCCTTCTCAGTTAGGTAATAGGCTTGGTCTGGGCGGCTCTCTGAATCTGGATATAGTTTACTGACATAACCGGCTTCAATGGATGGATACAGGTAGCGACTACGGAAATTGTCTCCGCCTTTTAGTTTCATAGCTGCCATTATTTCACGTGTAGAAGCAGTATTGCCACGAATTGCCAAGATAATTCTTGCGATATTTTTATCTACTTTACCTGCTACTTTACCTGCTACTTTACCTGCTACTTTACCTGCTACTTGCACTTCGGGCCTCCATAAAACAGTCCTAAAATCTTCATCTTGATGGAATTCAGGTTTGCGAAGTCCGTAGGACATGCAGTGGTCTATAATGTCTGTCGTTCCTGTTCCCATCTGCTCAATATAACCCGCTAGATATACTGGATTGGCAAGTACTGGGTTGACAGGATTGGAGGTATGCTCTTTGTTCAACTTGGCAATGGTCATCCCCTGTGGCAACTTGCCAGGGTTCCAAACCTCCAAGCGGTCTTTGAACAGCATCACCTGAACACTGCCATTGCTTGTGTAGCTGCGATGTACCACGGCATTGACAATGGCCTCTGTGACGGCTTGTGGCGGCAGTTCGGGTGTAACATCCACCTGTGCGGAACGTGTACGCTCTCCCACATGTTGGTTTATTCTGCTCATCACAAAACTTACCGCCATATCTACCATTTCAAAAACACTCCCTCCATATATCTGTTGCGACGCTATTGGTTTCTGTATTTTGGTCCCGTAGAAGTGTGCACACTTGATTGTGGCGGATGTAAACCACTTCTGGACATCCTTGGCGAATAATAGAAGCGCCGCATTCTTGAGTCGGTTGTCGTCCGTTATCAAGTGCAGGCTGAGCAGAATTTGACGTATGTTCGCCTCGGAATACTGCAATGGGAACTGTCTCTTTTCCCTTGCCAGTCCGACAAACCAACGTATCTTCTCTTTGTCGAGATCATCAATCCCGGCATCAGGGTGGATAGTGGCATCGAAAGGACCATTGCGCAGAATCTGGTGCGATGTCATATACTCCACCAGCGAAGC
>JAFXZK010000024.1 GCA_017541265.1 Bacteroidaceae bacterium
GCTGAGTCATTCAACGCAAAAATCAAGGCTTTCAGGACTCAGTTCAGGGGAGTCGGGGACATCAGGTTCTTCATGTACAGGCTGGCTACACTTTATTCTTGATTAGCCGGCCTCTGCCAACCGGGAAAATCCGCTGACCCGAAAAACGGAACCTCTAAAGAGGAGAAAAATAAAACCCGCTGAAAACCAGCGGGTTTCTATACTTTTGAGCGGAGAGACTGGGATTCGAACCCAGGGTACCCGTAAGAGTACGCCGCATTTCGAGTGCGGTCCATTCGACCACTCTGGCATCTCTCCGTTTGCGGATGCAAAGATACAATAAAAATAGAAAATAAGGAAATAAGATAATAAGAAAAAATCTAAAAAGTCCTAATTTGTCCTGCGTGCAACCTTTCCGCACCCATCAGTCGCGATTCGTAAAGCTGGATGTTTTTGTACAACGCTGCAACATCCGTATCAGTAGACGCTTTTACTCCCAACCCTTTACCATTTTGATGGCTGTGACGGCGCATTCGTCGCCTTTGTTGCCAAGCATGCCGCCACTGCGTTGCTCAGCTTGTTCGAGAGTGTTGCAGGTCAGCAAGCCATAGATGACGGGTACTTTTCCTTCTTTGTTCAGTTCTGCCAAGCCTTGCGTCACGCCCTGACAGATGTAGTCGAAGTGCGGTGTGTCGCCACGGATGACGCAACCAATGGCGATGATTGCATCCACGAGACCTGAACTGGAAAAGCGTGCCGAGCCATAAACAAGCTCAAACGAGCCAGGCACAGTCTTGACGGTGATGTTCTCCTCTTTGACACCGTGCTTCATGAGCGTCTGCACGGCACCTTCAAGCAATGCACTTGTTATCTTCTCGTTCCACTCGCTCACGACAATACCTACTCTCATGCCTGTTGCATCGGGCACGGAGTGAATGTCGAAGATGCCTTTATACATATAATAAGGAGTTTAGTTGGAAATAAGGCACTTAATGCTTTATTCCCTTTTATTACTTCCTTTATTACTCTTAGTTAAGTGCTTCAATATACTTGTCAATCTCGTAATAGAGGTTGCTCTGCTGGTACTTGTTCTTGATTTGGTTGTAGCAGTCGAGCGCCTTGTCATTTTGACCGAGGACTTCGAATATCTGACCGGCCTGCATGAGGCAGGTGGGGCTGATGGTGTTGTTGTCGGCCTTCTTTGCTGCTTTCAAAAGCAGGTCTGCAGCTTTCTCGTTCTCGCCGAGTTCAGCATAGCAGTTGCCTTTGAGTGCGAGTGCGGCAGGGCTGATCATTGCGTCGCCGCAACCGTCGAACTTGTCGAGCATGTCGATAGCTTCCTGATACTTCTCGGTGGCAGCATAGCACTTGGCAGCATAGAGGCAAGCAATGTTACCAGCTTTGGTGCTGCCGTATTCGTCTATGACGGAAAGGAAGCCCATGTTTGCGCCGTCGCCGTTCAGAGCTTTCTCATAGTTGCCGTCCTTGAAGGCCTGCTCTGCATAGAAGATGCTCTCGTTGGCGCGGTTATTGCGCGGAGTGATGTAGAACTGGTGGATAAGCAGTGCAATGATGATGATGGCAAGCAGACCACCGCCTCCGTAGAGGATTGCTTTCTTGTTTTTCTCGTAGAATGATCTGGAGGCTGCGAGTGTTTCGTCGAACTCGTTTACCTGCTGTTTCTTTACGTGTTTCTTTGACATAATCTTTATTTACGATTTAACTATTAACAATTCATGATTTATAATTTCGGGCGCAAAGATACAACAAAATATGAAATGTGAAAAGTGAAAAGTGAAAAATTATTCGTTAGCCTGCCGTTTTTGTCCTTTTTCATTTAATCTTTAATCTATAATCATTAATCTTTCAACTTTATTTTGTACCTTTGTGGTCGAAATGCGATTGACTGACCTTACCATATTTAATTATAAGAACATCGCGGAAGCGGAGCTGCACTTCTCGCCAAAGCTGAATTGTTTTATTGGCGGCAACGGGCAGGGCAAGACGAATGTGCTCGATGCCATCCACTTCCTCAGTTTCTGCCGAAGTTACAGCAGCAGCATCGACATGCTGAGCGTAAGGCACGGGCAGGAGTTCATGTCGTTGCAGGGGCGCTATGAACATGAGGACGGAACGGAGGAGGACATTCATCTTGGTTTGAAAGTTGGGCAGAAGAAAGTTGTGAGAAGAGGCAAGAAGGCATATCGTAGGATCTCTGAACATATTGGCCTCATTCCTTTGGTGATGGTCTCTCCTGCCGACCAGATTCTCGTTGATGGTGGCAGCGAAGAGCGACGCCGTTTCATTGACATGGTCATCTGTCAGTACGACCCTGCCTACACGGAAGCGCTTTTGCGTTACAATAAGGCTCTGCAACAACGCAATGCAATGCTCAAACAGGAGCAGGAACCCGACGCTGAAGTCATGCTGCTTTTCGAGGAGCAAATGGCTTACGAGGGTGAATACATCTTCCATAAGCGTAGTGAATACATCACCCAACTCATACCAATCTTCCAGCGATTCTATAATTTGATATCGCAGGAGCAGGAGGAGGTCGAGCTTGGCTATGTGTCCCACTGCCAGAGAGGACCTTTGTTGGAACAGCTGACAAGTCAGCGTTTCAAGGACAGGGCTGTAGGGTATTCCCTGCACGGCATCCATAAGGACGATCTCAATATGCTTCAGAACGGCTATCCTGTGCGTCGCGAAGGTTCCCAAGGACAAAACAAGACCTTTCTAATTGCCTTGAAGCTGGCGCAGTTTGACTTTTTGAGCAGGACAGGCAACCGTACTACGCCGCTGCTGCTGCTTGATGATATCTTTGACAAGCTCGATGCGGAAAGGGTGGTGCAAATCGTGAAGCTTGTTGGCAGCGATAGGTTCGGACAGATATTCATCACAGACACCAATCGCGACCATCTCGATGCCATTCTTGCCTCAATGGGAGGTGACAACAAACTGTTCTGTGTCAAAGACGGAGAGATCCGTTGATGATTAAAACCAATCGCCGTGAAACTGTCAAATCCTGAGTCGTTGCATGATGCCTTGCTGGTCTTTCTGAGAGAGCAGGGCTTGGAGACGCCCTTGCTTGAATACCGCATTATGCAAGCCTGGCCGGATGTGATGGGCGCGACCATTAGCCGCTATACCAAGCAGGTCTTCATTCGCGAGGGCAAGTTGCATGTGCAGCTCACCAGTGCCCCTCTCCGGCAGAACCTGATGATGGAGCACAAACGCATCGCACAGAAGCTCAACGCCCATGTCGGATCCTACGTCATCAGCGATGTATGTTTTTTCTAAGAGATTAGGTTGGCAGTTATAGTTCCGCCTGCAAGCGGAGCATCTCATCGCGGAGGATGGCAGCATCTACAAACTCCATCTTCTTGGCGGCTTCTTCCATCTTGCGTTTGAGGCTTGCTATGCGCTTCTTTTTTTCTTCGACTGTCAATGTTTCTGGCTCAGCTACGGCAAGCACTTGATAGTCTGGCTCGATATAGGCTTTCTGCTCAGCCTGCTGGCCGCTTTGGATGAGGTTGCCCATCGTTGCCACCTTCCTTATCTGCGTTGGCGTGATATGGTGTTCAGCATTGTAGTGGAGCTGTTTCTCGCGTCGGCGGTTTGTCTCGTTGATGGTCTTTGCCATGCTTTCCGTGATGTTGTCAGCATACATGATGGCTTTGCCGTGTATGTTGCGTGCGGCACGGCCTATAGTTTGCGTCAGCGTCCGCTCGTTGCGCAGGAAACCTTCCTTGTCGGCGTCGAGGATGGCAACGAGCGAGACTTCCGGCAGGTCGAGCCCTTCGCGCAGGAGGTTCACGCCCACGAGGACGTCATACTTGCCTGCACGCAGTTCGCCGAGGATGCGCACACGCTCCAAAGTGTCCACGTCGCTATGGATGTAAGCCGTTTGAATGCCCATGCCAAGCAGGTATTCCGTCAGCTCTTCTGCCATGCGTTTTGTCAGTGTCACCACCAATGCACGCTCCTTGCGCTCAACACATTGCTGAATCTCCTCCATAAGGTCATCGACCTGGTTTTCTGTGGGGCGCACTTCAATGGGAGGGTCAAGAAGGCCAGTTGGACGGACAACTTGCTCCACCACGACACCTTCGCTCTCCGCTATCTCATAGTCAGCAGGCGTCGCGCTGACATAGATGACCTGGTGCGCCATCTCTTGGAACTCTTCGAACTTGAGCGGACGGTTGTCCTTGGCAGCAGGCAGGCGGAAACCGTACTCCACGAGTGTCGTCTTGCGTGCTTGGTCGCCGCCGTACATGGCATGTAGTTGTGGCACCGATACATGGCTTTCGTCGACGACAAGAAGGAAGTCCTTCGGGAAGAAGTCAAGCAGGCAGTATGGACGGGTGCCGGGTGCGCGTCCGTCGAAGTATCGGCTGTAGTTCTCGATGCCCGAACAATGTCCAAGCTCACGAATCATCTCAATGTCATAAGTCACACGCTCGTGCAAACGCTTTGCCTCAAGTTCTTTGCCCTGGCGCTCAAAGAAGGCGACCTGTTCGCGAAGGTCATCCTGAATCTGTACGATGGCACGTTCTTGGGTATCCTTCGAAGTCATAAAGAGGTTGGCGGGATATATCTTATAGCTGTCGTAGAGCTGAATGCGCGCAAGCAACTCACTGTCAAGCTCTTCTATACTCTCTATTTCGTCGTCCCAGAAAGTGATGCGCAGCGTGAAGTCGCTATAGGCAAGGGCAATGTCGACGGTGTCGCCCTTGACACGATATTCGCCCCGAGTCAGGGAAATGTCGTTGCGTACATAAAGCAATTCGTTGAGCCGCCGCAGCAGCTCGTTGCGGTCGAGTTCCTGACCGACGTGCAGCTCCAGCAGGCTTTCGTAGAAAGTGGAGGGGTTGCCCATTCCGTAGATGCATGAGACGCTGCTCACCACAATGACATCCTTCCTCCCCGACAGCAAGGCGCTCGTGGCGGCGAGCCTCATCTTGTCTATCTCGTCATTGATGGCCAAGTCCTTCTCAATGTAAGTGTCTGTCGCGGGCATGTAGGCTTCTGGCTGATAGTAGTCGTAGTAGCTGACGTAGTACTCCACCGCGTTGTGGGGGAAGAACTGCTTCATTTCGCCGTAAAGCTGTGCTGCCAGTGTCTTGTTGTGCGAGAGGACGAGGGTAGGGCGACCAATGTTCTTGATGACATTGGCGATAGTGAATGTCTTTCCGCTACCTGTGACACCGAGCAAAGTCTGTGCCCTAACGCCCTGACGGATGCCATCGGTCAGCTGCCGGATAGCTTCCGGCTGGTCGCCCGTAGGCTTATAATCTGATATTAGTTCAAACTGATTCATGTTTCAAATTGCAAAGTTATGAAATAATTATGAACTATGTACTATGAACTATAAACTATTTTTCGTATCTTTGCGGCAAATTTAATTAAATCTTTGTATGAAAGAAGAAAAGAAAGCGGCAAAGAAGAAAGCTGCAAAGAAAAGCACAAAAACGCTGGAGAGTATTTTGGACTTGAATGCCAACAATATCTGGGATTTGGACGAGTTTGCCATTGCCGAAGCTTGGGAGAGGGAACGCGAGGAGGAAGACTTCAGCATCAGCGAACAGAAACTTCTTAACACAATACGTTTGGCTTTCGAGGTTGTGCATTATAATCCCGAAGATGAGCGCGAAGTTGCCAAATATGAGAATGGAGGCTGGGCAAAGCTCACGCATTGCCAGGAGTCGAAGGGCTGTGTGGCTATCCGCCGCAAGGCGATAGAACGCATCACCGACCTCAGCTACGAGAACATCAGACACATCTCCACAGCCATGCTGCTGGAGCTTATCAACCGCAATTTCGGTGGTGGCTGGGATTCCATAGCTCTTGCCATTCGCGATATCATTGAGGCCGGCTTCGAGATAAGCACGACACAGTTGCCGGCAAGCCGCATCCATGCTCCTGGTGGCACGCTTGAAAAGAAAGTGGCACAGGGCTTTGATGTTTTGGAGATTCCCAAGGGGACTTGGGTGGAAGCCATCTTCGCCAAGAAGAAAGACCCCGTGGAGAAAATTCACATGGATATGCCGGAAAGGGAGTACGACGAGGACGGCAACCTAATTCCTCTCCGCAATGAACTGGATGAGAACGACGAGCTTGAAGAGGACAACCTCGACAATGACGACACCTATTTCAGCAGCCTCACGCCCGAAGCTGACGTAAAGGACCTCGAAGAGGAGGGGCTTGCCATTGAGGACATCAACGAAGAGGAGGAAGAATAGAACCACGCCTGCGGAACTCGGCACAGACAATGCCTGTGGCAACGGCGACGTTGAGGCTCTCTGTCGTTTGTGAGCCTTTCGGGAAGTTAGGGACGTATAGGCGGTGGCAGACAAACTTTGCCACTTCCGCGCTGATACCGTTCCCCTCATTGCCCATCACGATAATGCCATTCTGGGAAAGCTCCTCTTCATAGATGTCCGAGCCGTCGAGGAATGTGCCATAAACAGGCATCTGCACTCCGCCAAGCACTTCCGGCAGGTTGCAGTAGTGTACCTTCACTCTTGCCAAGGCTCCCATGCAAGATTGTACGCATTTAGGATTATAGACATCTGCCGTTCCCTTTGAGCAAAGGACATGATGAATGCCGAACCAATCGGCAATTCGCAGGATAGTGCCCAAGTTGCCAGGGTCCTGCACACCGTCGAGGGCAAGAAAAAGATTGGAGTCGGGAAATGATAACTGAAAATCGAAAGTTGATTGTGGAATAGGCATCACAGCCAGAACGCTTTGTGGCGTACGCAGCAGGCTTACCCGTTCCAACTCTTCCCTGCTCACCTCATCAATTTCACAATTAAACAATCTCACCGTATCACAATTTGCAGTCAGCCATTCCTTTGTGGCCGCAACATAGAGCGGAGCAGAGTAGGGGGTGTCTTGTGGAGACACTTGACATGCGTCGAGCAGTTCGCCCACAAGCTTCGGTCCCTCTGCCACAAAAGCATTGTGAAGCAGACGGTACTTGCGCATCTCCAGCGACTTTATCCATTTAATACGAGCCTTGCTAAACATCTTATTCAATTAAGAATTGGAAAGAAGATTTAAGAATTGTTTTCTTGCATCGAGCACAAAGGTACGAATTTTAATTCATAGTTTGTATTTAATTCTTAATTCTTAATTCTTATTTTCTTTGTATCTTTGTGGCGTGAAACCCGTCAAGCGACTCATAAAACCACTTCTTTTGTTGCATTTCCTCATTCTTTTGAGCGGATGCAACGCGTCGCGTTTCATTCCCGAAGACGGCTACCTGCTCACCGGCGTGGGCATTGCCAGCGAAGGGACACATGTGGGGACGGACGAGCTGCAGGCCTATATGCCGCAGCGTCCAAACAACAAGTGGTTTTCCATCTTCAAGGTTCCCCTCGGCATCTACTGCCTTTCCGGCAGGGACAGCACAAAGCGCTTCAACCGTTTCTTGCGCCATCTTGGCGAAGCCCCTGTCATCTACGACCGCGAACGCACTTTGCAGGCTTGCGACAACATGCAGCTCAGCATTCGCAACATGGGCTACCTGAATGCCGAAGTTTCTTTAAGGGAGAAGGCAAAGCGAAACAAGATGAAGGTGTCCTATCGCATCATTCCGCACGAACGCTATCACATCCGCGACTTCACGCTCAATGTTCAGGACGATGCCCTTCGCCACACTCTCGACAGCCTCAAGTACAGGCCTGCCATAAACTCCGAGGTGGACAGGAGAAACAGGCCTTATAGCATCAATGGCCTAGAATCGGAACGCGGCCGGCTCTATGGTTTGTTGGTTGAGAATGGCTACTATAAATTCAATAAGGAGTATGTCCACTTTCGCGTTGACACGACAATCGGTCACCATCTGGCAGACGTGGAAATGATTGTTAGGCAGGCTCAAGGCAACGCTGATTCCACTGATTTCTCTCACCACCGTTACCATATAGGCGACATCAGCTACGAGTTCCCGTCAGGCAGACAGTTCCTTCGCCCTAAAGTGCTTCGGAATGCCACGGCTATCAGCAAGCGACAACTCTATCGCGAAACCGAGATGCACGAGACATACGCGCGAATGACACGCCTCAGTGCTGTGATGGGTGCAAATGTCCGCGTTGATGAGAGAACAGACGGGAGTGACACGTTGGATGTCAGCGTATCCCTGACACCCGGCAAGATCAATTCCTTCAGTGCAGAGTTGGAAGGCACCAATTCCGCTGGCGACTTCGGCGCAGCCTTGGCGTTGTCTTATCAGAATCGCAATCTTTTCCGAGGTTCTGAACTTTTCAGCGTCAAGCTTCGCGGTGCCTTCGAGGCAATCAAGGGGTTGGTGGGGTATGCCGACCAGAACTTCATCGAGTACAGTATAGAGACAGGCATCACCTTTCCCGACTTCAAATTCCCCTTCCTGCGTTCTGCTTTCCGCCGCAATGCACAAGCCACGACAGAGATTAATTTTGCCTTCGACTCGCAAGACCGCCCCGAGTTCCATCGCCGGGTGCTGACGGGTGTACTTCGTTACCGCTGGACACGTATGAATCGGCAGTTGCAACACCGTTTCGACCTCTTGGACATCAACTATGTCTTCATGCCTTGGATAAGCGACACCTTTCGTGAAACGTACCTTAGCGATCCGCAGAACCGCAATGCTATCCTGAAGTACAACTACGAAAACCTATTCATCATGAACTGGAGCTACCACTTTGTGTATAACTCCAGGCCTCTTGGTGCATCTGCTTCAAACTATGGCACCAACGCCTACACGATACGAATTGGCTTAGAGACAGCAGGCAATCTGCTCTACGCTATCAGTAACATGACAGGTGCCAAGCGACATGAAGACGGAGAGTTCAAGTACTTTGGCATTGGCTATGCCCAGTATGCCAAGTTCGACTTCAGCTTCTGCAAGAGCTTCCTCATCAACAAGAACAACTCGCTGGCTCTTCACGCGGCTCTGGGCATCGCCTGTCCTTACGGCAACTCCGATATCCTGCCCTACGAGAAGCGCTATTTCAGCGGCGGTGCCAACAGTGTGCGCGGCTGGAGTGTGCGTGAGCTTGGCCCTGGCAGCTTCCAGGGTACAGACGGGCGCATCGACTTCATCAACCAGACGGGCGACATCAAGCTCGACTTGAACATTGAATACAGGACGCACCTCTTCTGGAAGTTCGACGGGGCTGCCTTCATCGATGCCGGCAACATATGGACCATCCGCGACTACAAGGACCAGCCCGGCGGCCAGTTCCGCTTCGATGAGTTCTGGCGCCAGATTGCCGCTTCCTATGGTCTTGGCCTTCGCCTCAACTTCAACTACTTCATCTTGAGGTTCGACGCAGGCATGAAAGCTGTGCATCCTGCTTTTAAGGACAGTCGTAGACATTTCCCCATTGTGCATCCCAACTTCAAGCGCGACTTTACCTTCCACTTCGCGGTCGGAATGCCATTCTGATGTACAATTTGACAATGTACAATTTACAATTAATTTGCAATTTACGATGAAGCTTTCCATTCTCATACCTACATACAATCATGACGTGAGCAGGCTTGTTCACGACTTGCAGGAGCAGTTGCCGGAAGATGCTGAAATTATCGTTGGTGATGACTCTCCGCCTCATAATATAGGGAGGGCGGCGAGGCGCAATGCCCTTGCACGGGAAGCCAAGGGCGAATGGCTGCTCTTCATCGATGCCGATGCGGAAGTGCGGAGCAAGACGTTCATCTCCGATTATCTTGCTGCCGTTCACCCCTCCTTTGGAAGGGATGGGGGAGGCAGTTTGGTGGTTTGTGGCGGAACAGGCAATCTGCCTGAATGCCCGCGTCCGGCTGCCCGTTTGCGCTATGACTACGAGGTGGCAAACGAGAAACGGTTCTCTTTGTCGCATCGCCGGAAGCATCCTTATGCTCAGTTCACCACCTTCAACTTCCTGATTCAGCGAAACTTGTTCCTCTCCATCGGTTTCGACGAGTCGCTGAAAGAGTACGGACACGAGGACACGCTTTTCGGCTTGGAGTTGAAACGTCGGGGCATTGCCATCCATCATATCGACAATAAGCTGACGCATCTGGGGCTTGAAGATGCCGACGAGTACCTGACAAAGGTGGAGACAGCGCTCCGCACCCTTGCCTCGATGGACATTGAGCAGAGGAAGAATGTCCGCGTTTCGGCGTTTGCCTTGCGTCTGAAGCGTCTGCATCTGCTTGGATTGATGCAATTCCTGTTCAGGACAGGCAAGCCCATGCTTCGTGCCAATCTCTTGGGCAGACACCCCAGCCAGCTGCTCTTCACTTTCTACAAACTTGGCTTTTACGCAGATAATTCCTAATCCTTCTTTCTTTTTAGATTGATTAATTTTGAATTTTGAATTAACATTCGTACCTTTGCAGACGTTATGCAGCCATTAGCAGAAAGAATGCGTCCGTTGACGCTTGACAACTACATTGGTCAGCAGCACTTGGTGGGACCCGGTGCTGTGCTTCGCCGCATGGTGGAGAGCGGACACATCAGCAGCTTCATCCTCTGGGGACCGCCTGGGGTGGGGAAGACCACCCTGGCAAGCATCATCGCACGCAAGTTGGAAGTGCCTTTCTTCACGCTCAGTGCCGTGACAAGCGGAGTAAAGGAGGTGCGCGATGTTATCGACAAGGCACGCTCCACGCGCTTCTTCAACCAGAACAATCCCATCCTCTTCATCGACGAGATTCACCGCTTCTCTAAGTCACAACAGGACTCGCTGCTCGGAGCTGTGGAGCAGGGTGTGGTCACGCTTATCGGAGCCACAACGGAAAACCCCTCCTTCGAGGTCATACGTCCTCTGCTCTCGCGTTGCCAAGTCTATACGCTCAAACCATTGGAAGAGAGCGATTTGATGCAACTTGCTCAATATGCAGTTGAACATGACACCGAACTTGGCAAGCGTACCTTCCGCTTCGCGGAAACCGGTGCCCTGATGCGCTTCAGTGGAGGCGACGCCCGCAAACTGCTCAACATCTTGGAGCTTGTCTATGAGTCGGCTCCCGCAGAGGGCGACATAGAGCTGACCGACGCCATCGTCACCGACTGCCTGCAACAGAACCCTTTGGCATACGACAAGGATGGCGAGATGCACTACGACATTATCTCTGCCTTCATCAAGAGCATCCGTGGCAGCGACCCCGATGCCGCCATCTATTGGCTGGCCCGCATGATAGAGGGTGGGGAAGACCCTGCCTTTATCGCCCGACGGCTCGTTATCAGCGCAAGCGAGGACATCGGCCTTGCCAATCCCAATGCCCTGCTGCTCGCCAATGCCGCTTTCGATGCGGTGATGAAGCTTGGCTGGCCGGAGGGACGCATTCCCCTTGCCGAGGCGACGGTCTATCTTGCCGCAAGTCCCAAGAGCAACTCTGCATACATGGCAATCAACAATGCCCTGCAAAAGGTTCAAGAGACAGGCAATCAGCCAGTGCCACTCCACCTCAGGAACGCACCGACAAGCCTGATGAAGGAACTCGGTTACAGCAAAGGCTACAAGTACGCCCACGACTACGAGGGCAACTTCGTGCGCCAGCAATATCTGCCCGACGAGCTGCAGGGCCAGCGTTTCTGGCAACCGCAAAGCAATCCCGCAGAAGACAGGCTCCGCGCCCAGATGGAAAAGCTGTGGGGAGTGAAAAGTGAATGACTATGGACTTTGAACTATTAAAACGGTGAGCGACGGAAACTTCAATAGAGCCTTGCTGCCATCTACGCCCTACAGGAGCGGTGTTCGTATGGGGCAGCAGCAGACCAAGACCAAGGCTGTCTGCGTCTTGCGCCAAGCTTTGGAACAGGCACAGCCTCCCCTGACGGAGGAGCAGAAGGAAGCGATCGCCCGATACTTCGAAAGTGAGCTGTAGATGAGTTCGTGGAGACACAGCGATTCTAATCAGAAATTTTTACATTCCAACCAAGGGAAAAACGGCATTTTGAGAAACAGGGCACGCCTCGTTTCTCATAAGAGCGTGGACTTATGGTCATAAGTCCACGCTCTTATTACCCAAACGGCATGTTCCGGTAAGTGTAAAAACATGCCTGTTTTTGCAGGAAACTATGCTCCGTTTTACGGGAGAGCTTGTCGACCTGATACTATTATTGCGGTTGTTCTCGCTAAATAAGTCAGCAATTGTCTGATTGTCAGGCTCCATTCGATTTAAGCCCATTTCTCGCATTTTAGGCAGCATACGCCAAACAAGGGGAAAAATTCCGTCAGAAGAAGCCGGTTTGCGAAAAATTTTGACTATTTCTTTCTCAGCTTGCGCAGGAGTTCCTTGTTGATGTAGCTGATGCGGCGCTGCCCTTCGAGGAAGTCGGCGCGGAGGTCGGCTCCAAAGGTTGAAATCTCTTCGTTCACGCCATGGTAGAAGTCTGTGAAGGTGCGGAGCAAGGGTGGGAGGTAGGGTTGCTCGTTCGTGTTGACTACCATGCGGATGCCCTTCGGGACAAGCCTGACATCCAATTCCTCGCCTGCCTGCTTCGGATCGCCGTCGAAGTGAATAACCCCTGGAGCTGAGCGTTTTATATGCAGATGTTGGCAACGGAATGTACGGATACGGCTGTTGCTGGTGATGGTTTTGTTGAAGAGCTGTATGGCAATCTGCGGCGCCTCGAGCATGGTGAACGGCTCCATCAGAGTCACGTCCATCAGTCCGTCGCTCATGCTGGCATGGGGCGCAATATAGACGTTGTTGCCGTACTGGCTGGCATTGGCGCAGGCGATGAGGAAGGCTTGGTAAACCTGCCGCTCTCCGTCGATTGTGATTTCGTAAGTGTCTGGTTTGTAGTTCAGTCCCTCCTTGAGGGTGTTCTCTATGTAGGTGAGCAGCCCGCGTTTGCCGGCTTTGGCAAAGCGGTCGCTGATGAAGGCGTCGAAGCCCACGCCGCAGGTGCAGAAGAAGGGTTCCTGGTCAATCATGCCGTAGTCGAGCTGCTCTATGTGGCAGTCGGCAAGGACTTGCAGCGCACCGTCAGGATTCATCGGGATATAAAGGTGGCGTGCCAGTCCGTTTCCGCTGCCGCAGGGGATGATGCCAAGGGCGGTGTTGGTGTGGACAAGGCTTCGTGCCACCTCGTTGACTGTGCCGTCACCGCCTACTGCCACCACAACATCCACACCCTCGCGTATTGCCTCGCTTGCAAACTCTGCGGCATGGCCTTTGTGCTCCGTCTGGCGGATGGTCCAGTCGAAGCGGCGCCTGTCCAGATATTCCGGAATGAGGTCGATGATGTGCCCCTTATCCGAAGTGCCCGAAATGGGGTTGACGATGAAAACTATTCTTGTCCTCTTGTCCATGATTCGTGCTGCAAAGGTACGAAAAGATTAGGGAATAGGGATTAGGGAATAGGGAAAAAGAACAAAAATGTGCATATAAACAAATAATTCTTCACTCTTCACTCTTCACTTTTCACTTTTTTTTGTACATTTGCACCGCAAACTAACAAATCGTACATGTGCATCGCACATCGTACATATTCTATCATACATGGGATTATTACAAGACAGATGCGCCAAATACACACTCCCCCAAGAGTTCATGGCGCAGGGTATCTACCCTTATTTTCGTGAAATAGAAGGCAAGCAGGGCACCGAGGTCATCATGGAAGGCCGCCGCGTGCTGATGTTTGGCTCGAATGCCTATACTGGCTTGACCGGCGACCAGCGCGTCATTGATGCTGGATGCAAGGCAATGCAGAAATACGGCAGCGGCTGCGCTGGCAGCCGTTTCCTCAATGGCACACTCGACATTCACGTTCAGCTCGAAAAGGAGCTTGCTGAGTTTGTTGGCAAAGATGAGGCTCTATGCTTTGCAACGGGCTTCACTGTTAATAGCGGTGTCATCAGTCAGCTGGTGGACCGCAACGACTATGTCATCTGCGACGACCGCGACCATGCTAGCATCGTGGACGGCCGCCGCTTGAGCTTCGCCACGCAGCTCAAGTACAAGCACAACGACATGGAGGATCTTGAGAAGATGATTCAGAAGTGTGAGCCTGACCGCGTGAAGCTCGTCGTTGTGGACGGCGTGTTCAGCATGGAAGGCGACCTCTGCAAGCTTCCCGAAATCGTCGAGCTGAAGAAGAAGTACCAGAACGTCGCCATCATGGTCGACGAGGCTCATGGCATCGGCGTCTTCGGCAAGCAGGGCAGGGGTGTCTGCAACCACTTCGGCCTCACGAAGGACGTTGACCTCATCATGGGCACATTCTCCAAGAGCCTGGCTTCCATCGGCGGCTTCATCGCTGCCGACAGCAGCGTCATCAACTGGCTCCGCCACACCGTCCGCACCTACATCTTCAGC
Source organism: Bacteroidaceae bacterium (assembly GCA_017541265.1). GTDB lineage: Bacteria > Bacteroidota > Bacteroidia > Bacteroidales > Bacteroidaceae > Physcousia. Next base: position 14,275 of record JAFXZK010000024.1, read on the forward strand.
GCAAGCTGCACGCCGGCAGCCACAGCCGCAGCCCGCGAGGCTCTGCACATTATCCAGCAGGAACCTGAACGTCTGGAAGCGCTCTGGAACGTCACCAACTATGCGCTGAAGCGTTTCCGCGAGGAAGGCTTTGAGATTGGCGACACAGAAAGCCCAATCATTCCGCTCTACGTCCGTGACACCGACAAGACCTTCATGGCAGTGGCCAAGGCCTTCAACGAAGGCGTCTTCATCAATCCTGTCATTCCGCCGGCCTGTGCGCCGCAGGACACGCTCGTACGCTATGCGCTCATGGCAACACATACACGCGAACAGGTTGACGAATCCGTCGTGAAGCTCAAGAAAGTCTTCAAAGAACTTGGGATTCTCTAAAAAGCAATAGGGATTCTCTAAACAGACAAATAAGAGAACGGCACAGAGGCAATGCTTCCTTCCACAGCAGGCAAGTATTGTCTCTTTTCTTATATATATAATAATGAATAAGTGTACTGAATAAAATGCTGCGCTTTGGGTCTAACGGACGTTATGTTTAATACAAACCGCAGACACTATCCTTATGAAAGATATCAAATGAATGGAGAAATGAAAGGAGAAATGAATAAACCAAGATATGATATATTAGACGGGTTGCGTGGTGTGGCGGCATTGATGATTCTGTTGTACCATGTCTTTAACGATGCGAAGAGTTTCTTTGTATGGCCGACACCTGTGGGCGAAATCTATCACAGCTTCCTGGGTGTGGATTTCTTCTTCATACTCTCTGGCTTTGTGATGGGATACGCCTATGACAGGCAATGGAAGGACGGCATGACGCTGGGCGGCTTCATCAAGCGCCGTCTCATCAGACTGCATCCTATGGTGGTTATGGGCGCAGTGATTGGTTTGGTTGCCTTTGTGGTACAAGGTTGCACGAAATGGGACGGCACGGAGGTCACGGTGCAGGCGCTGATGCTTGCCACATTGCTTGGTTTATTCCTGATTCCCTCGCCCTCTGGCATAGATGTTCGCGGCAACACCGAAACTTTTCCTCTCAATGGTCCGCACTGGTCGCTCTTCTTTGAGTATATTGGCAGCCTGCTCTATGGTTTGATGTTGCACCGCCTTTCCACCAAGTGGCTCAGAGTTTGGGTGGCTTCCAGCATCATCACTATCGCTGGCTTTGCCCTGCTGACCGACGACGGAGGGATAGCCTACGGATGGTCGTCCGAGCCGTTGAACCTTTGCGGCGGTGCCCTTAGGATGCTCTACGCCTATCCGATGGGTCTCCTGATGGCGCGTGTCTTCCGTGAACGCCAACCGAAGCCGCTGCACGGACACATGTTCCTCCTTTGCAGCCTCATGCTGATTGTCCTGCTGGGACTTCCTTTCCTGGGCGACAAAGACGTGGAAACAATTTACCAACTGGCATGCATCTTCTCTTTCTTCCCGACGATTATCTGGTACGGTGCTCGTGGGGTTGTGACAGGCTGGAGGCAAAGGGCTGTCTCTTTCCTTGGCCGCTTCTCCTACCCTCTCTATGCCGTCCATTTCCCCCTCGTCTATCTTTATATTGCGTGGGTGCAGCGAAGCGGATATACATACGCAGGGTACTCCCAGCCTTGGGCGGCAGCACTCGTCACGCTTGTAGCTTCTCTGCTGATAGCCACAGTTTGTATGCTCTTCTACGACGAACCGATAAGGAGATGGCTAAGCAAGAAAAGCCGCAACTGACTCGGCACAGCGCTCACCATCGATAGCGGCGCTTACGATGCCGCCTGCATAGCCGGCGCCTTCTCCACAGGGGAAGAGGCCGGCTATTCGTATATGCTGCAAGCTCTCGGCGTCGCGAAGGATGCGGACAGGGCTGCTGGTTCTTGTCTCAACGCCTATGACTGTTGCCTCGGAGGTGAGGAAACCATGCTTCTGCCTTCCCCAAAGCTTGAAGGCTTCGCGAAGACGTGTGCTGATAAACTCCGGTAACCAGAAATGCAAGGGGCTTGCAATTAAGCCCGGCGCGTAGGATGAAGCATTGAGACTGGCAGAGAGGCGACCGTTCACGAAGTCTGTCATCCTTTGCGCGGGTGCCGTCTGCTGCCTGTTTGCCTGCAGCCAGCACTGCCGCTCAAGCTCCTCTTGAAGATAAAGGAGAGACAACGGCGAACTGTCAAATTGTTCAATTGTCAAATTGTCAAATTGCTTCGCGTCTTCCGGCCTAATCTCCACCACCATGCCGCTATTGCTCCAGCGTCCGCCCCTGTTGGACGGACTCATGCCATTCACCACGACCTGTTCCGGTCCGCTTGCCGCAGGCACAACGAAACCACCTGGGCACATGCAGAAGCTATACACGCCGCGCCCCTGCACCTGCGTCACGAGGCTGTATTCAGCAGCAGGCAGCCACTTCCCCCTACCCTGCCTGCTATGATACTGTATCTGGTCGATAAGTTCGGCAGGATGCTCCAGACGGACACCTATGGCAAGTCCTTTCGCCTCGATGTCGATGTCTGCCTCTGCAAGGTATCGATATACGTCGCGGGCGGAATGACCTGTGGCGAGGATGACGGCAGAGCATTGACCATTGAGCATCGACCATTGACCATTAGGAGTTTCGGCTTCAATGCCGACAACACGCCCTTTATATTGGTCAATGGTCAATGGTGTTCCGCCTGAGCCTGAGCTTTGCGAAGAATGCTCAATGATAAGCTTTGTCATCTTCGTCTGGAAGTGTACTTCGCCGCCGCAGTCGAGAATCGTCTTGCGCATGTTCTCAATGACACGCGGCAGGCGGTCGGTACCGATGTGGGGATGGGCGTCGGACAGGATGGCAGGGCTTGCGCCGTGCTGCACGAATATCTGCAGGATGCGGTCGGTGTTGCCGCGTTTCTTGCTTCGCGTGTAAAGCTTGCCGTCGCTGTACGCCCCCGCCCCACCTTCGCCGAAGCTGTAGTTGCTTTCAGGGTTGACTTGCTGCTCCGTGCGGATGCGGGCAATGTCCTTCTTGCGCTCACGCACGTCCTTGCCCCTCTCTATGACTATCGGTTTGAAGCCCAGCTCGATGAGTCGCAAGGCAGCAAACAAGCCGCCCGGTCCCGCACCCACGACAATCACTGCGGGGCGTTCGCTTACATTATTATATATATAAGGCTCGAAGTCGAGCAAAGGCGGCTCCTCATTGACGTATGCCCTCACCGTCAGGTTGACATATATTGTTCGCTGCCGTGCGTCGATGCTTCGCTTCAACACCTTCACCGCCTGTGCCTCAATGCCCTTTTCCTGCCGGAGATACGCGATGATGCTCTGCTCGTTGTATGCCTGCTGCGGCAGAATGCGCAAGTTTAATTCATTGACCATTGACCATTAACCATTGACTGTTTCTAACGGCAAAGGTACGACAAAATAATTGAAAAACGCACATGTTGCATCGTAAAAAAGCATGTCTCTGTTATAACTCCCTGTACTTATCGTCATAAGTCCCTGTACTTGTCGCCATAAGTCCCTGTACTTATCGGAATAAGAACAGGGACTTTTTTCGATATTCCTACTTCTTGTAAATCAGGGACATTCCCTTGTCGTACCATTGTCAACGGCAGATAAAAGGTGAAAAAGTGAAAAGGTTAACATTTTAACACTTCAACTTTTTAACCTTTTGACTTTTTTTTGTACCTTTGCACGCGAAATGTAAAAGAGCAAGGATGAAAGTACTGAAGTTTGGCGGGACGTCGGTCGGTTCCGTTGAGAGCATACTGAGTGTAAAGAGGATTGTGGAGCGGCAGACAGAGCCGGTCATTGTCGTGGTGAGCGCATTGGGCGGCATCACGGACAAGCTCATCGTGACGAGCCAGATGGCAGTCAATGGCGACGCAAGTTATCAGAAGTTTTTCGACGAGATAAAGGAGCGGCACGAAGCCATGATTGACGCGGTCATCCCTGCGGGCGAGGCAAAGGACAGGCTTTTGGCGACTGTAGGGGAACTGCTCGAAGAACTGCGTAGCATCTATCAGGGTGTCTTTCTTATCCGCGACCTCAGCCCCAAGACGCAGGCCGCCATCGTGTCCTACGGTGAGCGCATCAGCAGCCTTATCGTGGCGACGCTCATCGATGGTGCAATGTGGTACGACAGCCGCGAGTTCATCAAAACAGAGTTCAAGGCAGGCAAGAACAGGCTTGCCAGGGAACTGACGAATCATTTGACAATTTCACAATTTCACAATTTCACAAATCGTGCCGTTGTTCCCGGCTTCATCAGCTCTGATGCCGAGAGCGGCGAGACGACGAACCTCGGGCGCGGCGGCAGCGACTACACAGCAAGCATCATCGCTGCGGCTCTCAATGCGAGTGTCCTCGAGATATGGACTGACGTGGACGGCTTCATGACTGCCGACCCGAAGGTTATCAGTTCGGCTTACGTCATAGAGGAGCTGAGCTATATCGAGGCGATGGAGCTTTGCAACTTCGGCGCAAAGGTCGTCTATCCGCCCACCATCTACCCCGTCTGCATCAAGCACATCCCCATCCTCATCAAGAACACCTTCAACCCAGACGCGCCCGGCTCCATCATCAAGGACACCCCGAAAGACGACACACGAAGCATCAAGGGCATCTCCAGCATCAAGGGCACGACGCTCATCACCGTGGCGGGCCTGTCGATGGTCGGCGTGATTGGCGTGAACCGACGCATCTTCACCTGTCTTGCGGACAATGGCATCAGCGTCTTTATGGTGAGCCAGGCTTCGAGTGAGAACAGCACGACGCTGGGTGTGCAGGACGAGGATGCTGACGAAGCCTGCCGTGTCCTCGACGAAGAGTTCCAGAAGGAGATTGAGGACGGTTCGATGTTCCCGATGCACACGGACAGAGGCCTTGCCACGGTCGCTATCGTTGGCGAGAACATGCGGCATGTGCCAGGCATTGCCGGCAAGCTCTTCGGCACGCTCGGTCGCTCGGGCATCAGCGTCATTGCCTTTGCCCAGGGTGCCAGCGAGACGAACATCTCCTTCGTCATCAAGCAAGACTTCCTTCGCAAGGCACTCAACGTCATACACGACTCGTTCTTCCTCTCCGAATATCAGGTGCTCAACCTCTTCATCTGCGGCGTGGGAACAGTTGGCAGCAGCCTCTTAGAGCAGATACATCAGCAACAGGAGAAGCTGAAGCGCGAACTGAGATTGAAGCTCAATGTCGTTGGCATAGCCAGCAGCCGCAACGCAATGTTCACACGCGAAGGCATCAATTTGGAGAACTTCCGCGAACAGCTTGCCGCCTCTTCTGCGAGCAACATCCAGCGCCTGCACGACGAGGTGATTGGCATGAACATCTTCAACAGCGTCTTTGTGGATTGCACCGCCAGCCCTGAAGTGGCTGGGCTGTATGCCGACTTTCTGGAGCACAACATCAACGTCGTGGCGGCGAACAAGATTGCGGCAAGCGGCGACTTGCAAGGTTACCGCCTCCTTAAGGAGACAAGTAAAAGGCGCGGCGTGAAGTTCCTCTTCGAGACAAACGTCGGCGCTGGCCTGCCCATCATACGCACCATCAACGACCTTCGCAACTCCGGCGACAAGGTTCTGCGCATCGAGGCTGTCTTGAGCGGTACGCTTAACTTCATCTTCAACACCATCAGCAAGGACATTCCTTTCAGCGAGACAGTGCGCATGGCACAGGAAAAAGGCTACAGCGAACCTGACCCGCGCATTGACTTGAGCGGCAAGGATGTCATCCGCAAGCTTGTCATCCTTGCACGCGAGGCTGGCTACGAGATAAGCCAAGAGGACGTGGAGGCCAAGCTTTTCATCCCGCAGTCGTTCTTCGAGGGAACACTTGAGGACTTCTGGAAGAACCTGCCGTCGCTCGACGCTGGCTTCGAGGCACGCCGCCAGGAGCTTGAGAAGCAGAACAAAGTTTGGCGCTTCGTGGCGAAACTCGAAGATGGCCATGCCAGTGTCTCCCTTCACGAGTTCGACAGCACCCACTCGTTCTATAAGCTCGAGGGCAGCAACAATATCGTCATGCTCACCACGGAACGCTACCGCGAATACCCCATGCTCATCCAGGGCTACGGAGCAGGAGCAAGCGTCACCGCCGCCGGCGTCTTCGCTGACATAATGAGCTTGGCATAATGGACAAGCTTTGGAACAGCAACTACTTGAAGGCGTGGAGCGCGAACTTCATGCTCTATTTCTCCTTCATGGTGGTGACTCCGCTCTTCCCTCTTTACTTAAGCGAAGTGTTCGGTGCTACCAAGGACGAGACGGGCATGGTGCTTAGCGGCTATGCATTGACCGCTTTGCTCATACGTCCGTTTGGCGGATTCTTTGTCGATTCCTTTCCACGAAAAGCTGTGCTGCTTGTCAGCTACGGTCTCTTTGCATTGTTCTTTGGAGGTTATCTCGTGGCAGGTTCCCTACTCTCTTTCTGTATCCTGCGTACACTTCACGGCGCACCAATGGGAGCTGCAACGGTTGCAAACAATACCGTGGCCATCGATGTCCTGCCTTCCTGCCGACGGGCAGAAGGAATAGGCTACTATGGTCTTAGCAACAATCTCGCCACAGCTATTGCACCTACAATAGGAATGCTCCTGTATCAGTGGAAAGCAGACTACGACCTCATCTTCATCGTTTCCCTCATCACGGCAAGCATCGGGTTTGCTATCAATTGCACACTACAGACCCCCTCTAACTCCCCCTCTAAGGGGAGGACTTTAGACCTCCTTTCCCTCGACCGCTTCCTCCTCCTGAAAGGCTGGCCGGAAGCCGTCTGCATGGCTTGCTACAGTTTTTCCTATGGTGTGGTGAGCACCTATATTGCCATCTATGCCAAGCAGGAGCTGGGCATCACTACAGGTACAGGTCTTTTCTTCACACTGCTTTGTATTGGCCTTATCTCGAGCCGTTTGGTCGGTGCAAGAGGGTTGAGGAAGGGAAAGGTGGCGGAGAATGCCACTCATGGTGTACTCATCTCCCTTATTGGCTATTTTGTGTTCGCCGCCTTCCACAATGCCTGGGGCTTCTATGGTGCAGCTTTTATCGTAGGTTTGGGCAACGGGCACATGTTTCCGGCCTTCCAGACCATGTTCATCAACCTTGCTCCGAACTCACAACGTGGCACAGCCAACGGCACCCTGCTCACATCTTGGGACATCGGTTTCGGCATCGGCATCATCCTTGGTGGCATAGCGGCAGAATGCGTTTCCTATGGCACAGCCTTTTGGATAGCATGGATAGGTAATGCCTTGGGGGTCATCCTTTTCTTCGCCTACGCCCGCCAGCATTTCCTCCGTAACAAACTACGTTGAAAACAAGCCTCTGTCACTTTGGGTTCAAGAGGCGGTCTATCTCGACGAACTCATCTCCGAGGTTAAGGTTAAGATAGATACGATAGAGTGCAGGTGCCCAGCGGTCCATCTTCTCAGGCTGCAGACGGCGGACCATTTCCATGCAGGGACGTGCCTGCCGATAGAGTTCCTGAGTCCGTTGCTTGTCTATGGCATATTGTGGATTATTGCTGTCCTTGCAACTCTTTTCATGCGAGATAACAGCCATGTTCAGATAAGAGATGCCTTTGTTGTAGTAGGCGTCGGCGAAGTCCCTTTGGCGTTCGATGGTGCTGTCGGCATAGGCGATGGCAGCTTCATAGTTCTCTTCCGAAAGGTAGCTTTTCGACTTCGCATAGAAGTGAATGGCTTTGCCGCCCGTTTTCCCAATGAGTCTGTCTGCCAGCTTCCTTTCCACATCAAACCTCCGGTGCGCATAACACCAGTCAGCCAACTGGACAAAGAAGTAATCGTGGAACGGATATTTGACGACACCCTGCTGGAGTGAAGCGACCCACATACTGTCGTTCTTCAGGCTGGCATAGGAGCGGACTTTGTATTCCTGCAGGACGGCAGCTGTAATGGAGTCGGTATGTGGGATTGCTGCATCTACATGTTTGATGGTTCCTGCATAATTGTCAACCTGAAATGCGGAAAGCGTTGCCCAAAGCACAGCATGGGGATAAAGCGTGTCGGGCTGTTCCTTTCCTGGATAGGAGCAATAGAGGTCGAAAAAAGGATAGGCGGCGGCATAGTTTTGCTTGGCAAGGAAAAACTTGCCGCCGCCGTATATGTTGCGACGATGCTCGAGACGCTTAACCCGTGTCTTCTTCTGCAAGCGCGGACGTACGTTGCCTTTGGCATCGGGCAGGACGTCGACGCTGTCGCAAAGCCGCAGCTGCCCGTACATGTCGCGGAGCTTGTTGAAGAACTTGACGGTGTCGTAGGCTTGTTTGAGGAAAGCCTTCCTGTTCTCCACGCCGTTGAGCGACTCCTCGAGCAATGCGGCAGTGTAATAGATGTTAGCCTTCTGCTTGTTCTTCAGCTCCGGACGGCTCAAAGCTCCAAGCAAAGCACCCAGAGCGGCATCCTGTCCGCTCTGGTTCTTGATTGCCGTCCTGGCATTCTTATAGAGCGTAGAAAGCCGTTCCTGCTTCGGCTGCTTCTCTTTCTTCTCTTTTGGAGAGACAGAACAAGGGGCAAGGAGCAAAAGCAGAAGAGTAAGGAGTGTAATCTTAGAACACTTCATCAACCAGTTTTTTCATCTCCAGGGCTTTTTCGGCTTGCCCTACAGCTGTATAGCAGTCCTGAAGCAAGGGAGCCCATCTCTTCTGTTCGTCCGGTCCATATTCGCGTGCTTTCTCCAAATATGGGATGGCTTCGTTCAGGAGGGTCTTTGTCTTCTCACGGACTTCCTTGGCTTCCGTTTGATTCTTGATGGTGCTGATTGTCTTGTTGAGCGCGTCAGCCTGACGGAACTTGCAGAGTCCGCACTGGTACCAGGCATCGAAATAGTCGTTCTTTATCTCTGTACATTTGCGATACTCGGCAAATGCCTCGTCGTACTTCTCTGCGTCGAAGTACTTGGCAGCCTTTCCGTAATGGGCAATGAGACAGTTGGGGTCGGAGGCAATGATGTCGTTGACATAATCTATCGTCTGGTTGCTTCCCTCACCAGCCTCGTGGTCTTTCTTGAGGTAGTAGGAAATGAGCATAGAGATAAAGTCGTCATTCCCTTTCGGTTCTTTGACGGTCATCTCGCGCACATAGTTTGCCCAGCCGGTTGAGTCGCCGCGCTCGATATAGGCAACAGCCCTGCGCTGTTTAACGCCCACTGCACCTTCGGTAAATTGGATGGCCTGGTCGTAGAATGCATTCATCTTGTCGTCTATCTTGCCCTCGAAAGCAGCGAGGAAAGCCAGGTAGGCAATCTGCTCGTTAGGAATACGAATCTGTGCCAAGCCTGCCACTTCGGGATACTTCTGGGTGTAGTTCATTGCTATCTCGTAAGCCTCAATAGCCTTGTCATACTGTCGGCAGTCACTGTTGAACTGACCTGCATAGACGTAATAGTCACCGCATTGGGCCAGATTGGCGATCTTGTTTTTGATGTAGTTCTCGTTGCCAGTCTCGCCTTTTGTAACCTTGGTGTTTTTGATTTCGCCCTGCAGGGCATTGGTCATCGCCTTGAGGTTAGAGTAGAAGTATGCCGTGTCGAAAGGCTCTTTGTCAATAGCGTGTTGCAACAGCTTATTGTGAGGCTGGAGCGCGAAGTCGGCACTGATCTTGTAGGCTTCGCCAAGCTTGTTTTCGGCAAGTGCGCCGCTCTTGATAGCCTTGCGGATGAGAGCCTGACCCTTCTTGCACTCAGAAAAGATTTCCTCTTCCGTAGCAGTCTTTTCGTTAATCTTGGCTGTGATGGCTTCGTCTATCCTCTTAGCCTCTTCCATCTGTGCCTTGGCTTCTTTCTGGGCAGCCTTGATGGCAGCCTTGTCCTGTCCCATGATGGTACCGACGCTCAGGAGCAGTGCCATCGAAATGATGATCTTTTTCATATTGTATTTACAATTTAATCATTAACTGTTCAGTTCACTTGTTCACTATTTTATTCATTCTTTTTCTTCGGTTTCGCCTTCCGGAACTTCCGTCTGACCTTCGTCGGGCGTTGCTTCGTCTTCTGTACGGGGCACGACGCTGAGGTGGCTGATGACGTCGTTGCGCTTTTTCAGCTCGATGACCTTTGTGCCTTGGGCGACACGGCCTTTGGTTTCCTTGATGACGTCGGCATGGAGGCGGATGGTTGTGCCACTCTTGTTGATAATCATCAGGTCGTCATCGTCCTTCACGACGGTAATGGCCACGAGGTAGCCTGTCTTTTCCGTGATGGCAAGTGTCTTGACGCCTTTTGCGTGGCGGCTTGTCTTGCGATACTCCTCAACGTCCGTCCGTTTGCCGTAGCCGTTCTCGCTGAGCACCATGATGCTTTCCGTCTCGGCATCGTTGATGATGCACATGCCGACAACTTCGTCGCGCGGGTCGTCATCAAGGATGATGCTCTGCACGCCGGTTGCCACGCGACCCATTGAGCGAACTTGGTCTTCGTCGAAGCGAACGGCACGACCCATTGCGTTGGCTATGATGATTTCGTTCTTGCCGTTGGTCAGCTCTACGCCAATCACCTGGTCGTCTTCGAGGATGTTGATGGCGTTGACACCATTTGCACGGACGTAGCTGTACTTGTCGAGAGAAGTCTTCTTGATGATGCCCTTCTTGGTGCAGAACACAACGTAGTGGCTCTGGCAGAACTCGGGGTCGCCGAGCTTGCGGATGCAGAGGCAGGCGCGGACGGCATCGCCTGGCTCGATGTTGAGCATGTTCTGAATAGCCCTACCCTTGCCCTGCTTGTTGCCGTCGGGAATGTCATAGACTTTGAGCCAGTAGCAGCGTCCGCGGTCGGTGAAGAAGAGCATCGTGTTGTGCATCGTGGCGGGATAGATCTTCTCGATGAAGTCGTTGTCGCGCGTGGAGCTTGCCTTGACGCCGATGCCGCCGCGACCCTGTGCCTTGAACTCTGCCAGAGGCACACGCTTGATGTAACCCATGTGCGACATCGTGATGACCACCTCGTCGTCGGCGTAGAAGTCTTCGGCGTTGAACTCCTCTGCGCTGGGCAGAATCTCTGTGCGGCGCTCGTCGCCGTACTGCTGCTTGATTTCCAGCAGCTCGTCCTTCATCACCTTGCGGCAGAGCTGGTCGTCGGTGAGGATTTGGTTGTAGTACTTAATCTTCTCCATCAGTTCGTCGAACTCCTGATGCAGCTTTTCCTGGTTGAGACCCGTGAGCTGTCCGAGACGCATCTCCACAATGGCCTTGCTCTGAAGCTCGTCCAGTCCGAAACGTGCCTCCAATGCACGCTGTGCGTCCTGCGGTGTCTTGCTCTTCTTGATAATCTGCACCACCTCGTCGATGTTGTCGCTGGCGATGATGAGGCCCTTCAGGATGTGCGCACGCTCTTCTGCCTTGCGGAGGTCGTACTTCGTGCGGCGGATGGTCACTTCGTGGCGGTGGGCGATGAAGTTGCTGATGAAGTCCTTCAGTGTGAGGAGCTGCGGACGGCCCTTCACGAGGGCGATGCTGTTCACGCTGAAGCTTGTCTGCAGCGGTGTCATCTTGAAGAGCTTGTTCAGGACGACGCGGGCGTTGGCGTCGCGCTTCAAATCAACCACGATGCGCATGCCTTCGCTGTCGCTCTCGTCGTTGACGTTGCTGATGCCTTCTATCTTCTTGTCGCCAACGAGCTGCGCGATGTACTCGATGAGCTGCTGCTTGTTGACGCCATAGGGTATCTCGCTGACGATAATCTTGTCGTGTGTGTCGCCGTTTTCAATCTCTGCTTTTGCGCGGATGACGATGCGTCCCCTACCCGTCTCGTAGGCATCGCGTATGCCCTGCATACCCATGATGTAGGCACCCGTCGGGAAGTCGGGACCCTTAACGTATTGCATTAAGTCACCTACTGTAAGGTCCTCGTTATCAACGTATGCAACGCAGGCATCAATGACCTCGCTGAGGTTGTGGGTAGGTATGTTGGTAGCCATGCCGACGGCAATGCCTGTGGCACCATTGACAAGGAGGTTGGGTATTTTCGTAGGCATGACGGTAGGCTCGCGGAGCGTGTCGTCGAAGTTGTTGGTCATATCGACCGTTTCCTTCTCGAGGTCGTCCATCATGCTCTCTCCCATCGGGCTGAGGCGTGCCTCCGTGTAACGCATGGCTGCGGGGCTGTCGCCGTCGAGCGAACCGAAGTTGCCCTGTCCGTCAACCAATGTGTAGCGCATAGCCCATTCCTGTGCCATGCGCACGAGAGCCATATAGACCGAACTGTCGCCGTGCGGGTGGTACTTGCCGAGCACCTCGCCCACGATACGGGCGCATTTCTTGTATGGGCTGCTGTGGAAATTGTGGAGTTCGCGCATTCCGTAGAGGATGCGGCGGTGGACGGGCTTGAAGCCGTCTCTCACGTCAGGCAGGGCACGAGCCACAATAACCGACATCGAATAGTCGATGTAGCTCTTCTTCATCTCCTGCTGGATGTCAACTTTGATTATTCTTTCTTGGTCTTCCATTTAATTATTTAGGATTAGACGATTTACGATTTGCAGTTTAACTCCCTCCCTTGTTAAGGGACGGGTGGAGCGAGTCCGTGTTATTTCGCGTGCAAAGATACGAAAAAAAGTGGAAAAAGAAAAGTGAAAAGTGAAAAATTAATGTTAGGCGCACCTAAATTGCAAATTAGGTGTTGCTAATGACAGCGCGAGACCGGATTCGACAAACTGCAAGGAAAAATCCGGAAATGCTTTCGTTTTGTCATTTTTCAAAACGGCCAAAATTCGGCCAAAACACGCCGAATTTATCAACGGAACGTGTTTCTCGTCAAATAAGAACGTGGACTTATCGCCATAAGTCCACGTTCTTATTGCCATAAGTCTTGTGGTCGGTAGGTGAAAAAATACATCAGAAACACAAGAAAAAGCACGTTTTTAGGGGCTGTTTTGCAAAGTCAGGATGTCATTTCCGCAGATTAAGACTTGAAATTAAAGGCTGGAAGCGTGAAACACTGCTTGAAAACCAGCTAGTTGCAAAAAACATTCGATTTAAGCCCATCTTTTTTGAAAAATGGTCAAAATCATGTCCGAGAGCTTTTGACGCGATTCCACAAAGCCCTACAAAAACCAGAATGCAAGAAAAGACAGCCATTTTGCAGCATTTTGTCAAACCTGCAATCCGCCCGAAAGTTTCTTGTCAATGCTCAATGAGCGTTTTTTACGCATGAAATTTGGCAGTTTGACTTATTTGTTGTTATTTTGCAGGCTCTTAAGCAATATAGGTAGCCTATTATTCAAAAGACAGACTCGATATGACAACAGAAAGACAAGACAAGGTACTTGGCTTCCTCCGGGAACACGGTATCCCTTTCACATGCTATAACCATCCGGAAGGCAAGACCATAGAAGAGGCGAAACGCTGGTGGAAGGACGACGACTCCGTCCACTGCAAAAACATCTTCATGCGTAACCACAAAGGCAATCAGCACTACCTCGTCTGCTTCCATTGTGACCACGACCTCGACATTCACGACCTCGAAGCGCGGCTGAAGCAGGCACTTCAGGCACAGGGGAAGCCCTCGTGCGGCAAGCTCTCTTTTGCCTCTCCAGAGCGTATGATGAAGTATCTCGGCCTCGAGCCGGGCAGCGTCTCGCCTTTCGGACTTATCAACGACGAGGAGCATCATGTGCATCTTTTCCTCGATGCAGCACTGAAGGACGACAACAACTACCCCGACCCCAGCCGAAAGACACTTTCCTTCCACCCGAACGACTGTCGCGGCACCGTTGTCATTGGCCTCGAGGACTTTGAACGCTACTTGAAAGTCGTGGGCAACACCTACGAATATATTCAGCTCTATTAAATATGAATTCAACTTTCGGATGTTAAATAAAACCACGGATTGCACAGATTACACAGATTATTTACGCTGCGGATTATGACGGATTACACCGATTGGCTTTCATGATGAAAGCCCTTTTCAGATGGAAATAATAAAGAGTCGTCCACGACTCTAATCCGTGAAATCCTTCAATAATCTGCGAAATGGCAAAACACCCCCGGCATTAAAATCTGTTTAATCCGTTTAATCCGTGGTTAAAAAACGAAACTTAAATACTAAAGTTTATGCTCGACGCAATTAACTATCACGGCATCATACTTGGTCTGGCGACCTTCCTTTGCATCGGACTCTTCCACCCTCTCGTCATTAAGAGCGAATACCACTTCGGCGTGAAGTGTTGGCCGGTGTTCCTCGTCCTGGGAATAGCCGGCTGTGTGGGTTCCTTGTTTGTGCAGAACATCTATATTTCCGTTATTCTCGGCGTGTTCAGCTTCTCCTGTTTCTGGTCGATTCTGGAACTCTTCCAGCAGCGCGAACGGGTGCGCAAAGGCTGGTTCCCGAAGAAAGGGAGTAAGGATTAAGGATAATTTTGATTTTTGAATTTATAAATTTTGAATTAACAAATAAAGTTTGTACCTTTGCACCCAAGTTATCAAGGGGTGCCCGTCATCGTGACGGGCTGAGATCAAACCCTCTCACCTGATGCGGACAATACCGACGTAGGGATGATAAGTGGAATCTTCTGAGCAGGTTCAGGCCTGCACCCCTTTATTGTTAAACATTTAATAATAAAGGAAAAACAATGAAAAGAATTATTGGATTGGCTGTGACGATGCTGATGGGAGTCGGCATGGTTCAGGCACAGAATGTGACAGACTCTTTGAAAGAAAAAAGTCTGCAGGAAGTACAAGTGACCTCGCTTCGCGCTACGAGCAAGACGCCTGTGGCGTACAGCAACTTAAACCGCGAACAGATTGAGGCCATGAACTTCGGAAAGGACATTCCGTTCCTGTTATCGACGCTGCCCAGCGTCATCACGACGACAGATGCAGGCAATGGCATCGGCTACACAAGCATTCGCGTTCGCGGCACAGATGCCTCGCGCATCAATGTGACGGCAAACGGCATTCCCTTGAACGACAGCGAGAGTTCCCGCATCTACTTTTCAGACATAGGCGACTTTGCCAGCAGTGTGCAGTCCATCCAGCTGCAACGCGGCGTGGGTACCAGCACGAATGGAGCGGGTGCCTTCGGTGCCACCATCAACATGCTGACCGAGAGCATCGGCATGAAGCCCTTTGTGGGTTTGGATGTTAGCGGCGGCTCCTATGGCACACATAAGGAGACGCTGCGCTTCGGCACTGGGCTGTTGAAAGGACATTTCGGCATTCAAGGTCGCCTGTCGAACATCGGCAGCGACGGCTACATTGACCGTGCCACGTCGAGCTTCAACTCCTACTTCCTGCAGGCAGGCTACTTCACCGACAACACAACGCTGAAATTCATCACCTTCAACGGCACGGAGAAGACCTACATGGCATGGAACTACACGTCGAAGAGGGAGCAAAGCCTTTACGGCCGACGTTTCAACTCCTGTGGCCTCTATTATGACAAAGAGGGGAACATGAAGTTCTACGATGACCAGTACGACAACTACCACCAGCAGCACTACCAGTTGCACTGGAACCAGTGGCTGTCTAGGAACTGGACTATGAACGTGGCACTGCACTACACCCGCGACAACTACTATTACGACCAGATGAAGACAGGCAAGAAGCTGTATCAATATCTGCTGACCGACGACACAAAAATGCGTGCCGACCTGGTTCAGCGCAAGGACGGCGACAAAGACTTCTACGGTATGGTGGCTTCCGTGAACTATAACAACCACAAAGGGCTGACGGCGAATTTCGGAGGAGCCATCAACCACTTCTGCGCTACACATCTGGGTCACGTTATGTGGGTAGGTACTCCCTATTATAAGAATGCACCCGACGTGGCACTTGCCCTTCCCGGATTGGAGCCAAACCATCAATACTACGGCAATGGTTCCCGGAAGACAGACGGGAACATCTATGCGAAGGTGAACTGGGAGTTTGCTAAAGGTTTGAGTGCATACGCCGACTTGCAATACCGCCACGTCAACTGCCAGATGGACGGAAGCGCAGGCGATTGGGACGACAACGGACAGGTTCATTACGACCTGAACCGCAACTTCGACTTCTTCAATCCGAAGGCTGGCCTTAACTACGACATCAACCAGCATCATCGTGTCTATGCTTCCTATGCTATCGCCCATCGCGAACCCACCCGCGACCATTTTCAGGAGCAATGGGGAAAGCCTGTCTATGCGGAACAGCTGAACGACCTGGAAGTAGGCTATCAGTTCCGCCACCGCCGTTTCTCTGCTGGCGTGAACCTGTATTGGATGGACTACAAGAACCAGTTCGTGCTGACTGGCGAATTGAACGACGAGGGCGAGGCCGTCACGAAGAACATCGATAAGAGCTACCGCTTGGGGGTGGAGTTGGAAGCTGCCTGGATGCCTGTGGATTGGTTTCGCTGGGACGTAAACGCCACGTTGAGCAAGAATCGTGCCAAGGATATGATTATCACCCTCGACGACTATACTACACAGGTGAACATTGGCGAAACACCGCTGAGTTTCTCGCCAGAAGTGATATTCAACAACATCTTCACTCTGAACTACAAAGGGTGGAGCGCATCCATCCAAAGCCAGTACGTCGGAGAGCAGTACCTTACCAACTACGGTGTTAAGACCATGCGCTGCTGGACCGACTGGAGCCAGACCGACGATGTGGCGACGGACGAGACACTTATGCTCAAGGACCACTTCACCACGAATCTCGACCTGAGCTACGACTTCAACTTCAAGAAACTCTGTCTCAAGAAAGCCCGTATAGGCATTACCTTCTACAACCTTTTCTGTGCAAAGTTCGACAACAACGGATGGGCAGCTCCACAGTTCCGCCAAGACGCTGGCGGCAACGTATATGCCGTGAACACATGGGGACTGCGCGACCAGGAAGCCGCAGGCTTTGCTCCATCTGCTCCCTTCCACTTCTTGGCTCACCTCTCTCTAAACTTCTAAGACTATGGTGGTAGTAAATTCTTCACTCTTCATTTTTAGCTGCCCACTGGCTTGATATCACCACTACCCTCTTGGGGCTTGCTTATATCCTGTTGGAGTACAAAGCTTCGATATGGATGTGGGCCGTCGGAGCAGTCATGCAAATTCTGGGCATCGTGCTTTACTATCAGAAAGGCATTTATGCCGACTGCGGCATGGAGTTCTACTATTTGGCAATGACGGCTTATGGTTGGTGGAAGTGGCAAAAGAAAGCACTCCCCCAAAGGGGGAGCGGGGAGGGGGCTATTACCCATATCCCACCCCGCCTCGCTTTGTACTGGGGCATCATCTTCGTTTGTCTGTGGGGCATCATCTGGTGGCTGCTTTCATCCTTCACCGATTCCACCGTCCCCATTGCCGACGCATTCACCACAGCTCTGTCCCTTGTCGGCATCTGGGCTTTGGCTCATAAGTATCTGGAACAGTGGTTTGTATGGATAGCTGTTGATATCGTTACTTGCGTGCTATACTTCCATAAGGACATCCCCTTCAAAGCCTCGCTCTACGGCCTCTATGTCGTCATAGCCATCTTTGGCTACCTCCGTTGGCGCAGGATGATGAAAGGTGAAATTGTGAAATTGTGAAATTGTCAAATTGTGAAATATGAATTATACTGATATCATTTTCGACTTGGGCGGCGTACTGCTCGACCTCAACATGCAAGGTGTAGGGGAAGCCTGCAAACGCTTGGGCATCAATCCCGAACTTTTCTTTGTCAAAGCGGAAGGGGGAGCTTCGACCGTCTGCCAAGGCATCTCTGCAAGCAAAGCCATCACAGAATATCAAGTCGGCAACATGACAAGCGAAGAGTTCCTTTCGCTCGTCCTCGGCTATTGCGACGAAGGCATCACTCGGGAAGACATCATCGAGGCTTGGAACGCCTGCATCGGCTCCCTGCCCAAAGAGCGACTGGACTTGATAAAGGAACTTCGCAGCAAAGGCTATCACACGCACTTGCTCTCCAACACCAACGACCTGCACTGGGAAGAGATAAAGCGTCGCTACCTTTCGGAAGAAGGCTACACCTGCTCCGACCTCTTCGACCACGTCTTTGTCTCTCACGAAATGCACCTTGCAAAGCCCGACGGAGAAATCTACCGCCAAGCCGTCCGTCAGATTGGACGTCCCGCCGCACAGTGCTTCTTCATCGACGACACCCAGATAAACGTCGAAGCTGCCAAGCGCGAAGGTCTGCAAGGCGCTTGGCTCGACCTGAGCAAAAAGGATAGCCTGAAGTCCATTATTAGCAGAATCCTTAAATAAGAAAGTATTTTAGCCTTTTTGTGTTGTCTATTCAGAAATAAGTTGTATATTTGCAGCAGAAAAGGTAACAACAAGTTCATTTTCAGTATAAACTTTTTAATACCTATTATGCTTATGACAAAATAACGAAAGATTAGACTTATAGACATAAAAGCATCTGCTTAAATTCTTGTTCACCGAATTCGCCAAATTTAAAGAACAACTCAGAGTAGAAGTAAAGATGCTCACGCTGTGCGTGGGCTTTTACCCGTTTAGAGTTGTTAGGTGTTTGGCGATACCAGGTGAACGTAGACGAAGTAAGTCCACGTTTTTTTGTTTTTATGACCTCAAACGACCAAATAAGAAAACCTAATAACTAACCAAAACCTATAAGCATGAAAAAAACAAATTTTTATCTAAGTTTTTCGTTTTCGTTATAATTTTCATAACTTTAGATAAGTTACTCTCGTTCGGAAAATTGCAAAAAAAATTGCATTTTCTCTCACTTATTCGTAACTTTGTCGCCAGAAAATCAAATTTAAGACGCCTTCAAGGCAAGAAATCTGGCAACGAATGCTGAAAGAAGCCTTTTATTTGTTTTACGGCGGAGTGACAATGTTAAATATTGTCGCCTGTTTCTATCTACTCTTTCGGCGGGGCAACGCCATTGCTCCCGACATTACCTCGTCGGTACGTTTGCGACGGTGGACTGCTGCCTTCTTTGCCGTCTCAGCCCTGAGCCATCTGTGGAATCTGCCTGTGTTTTTTCTTACATCAGGCGATAATGTGAAACTGTGTTATCTTGTAGGTGCTTTGCTCGACTGCATGACGGTTGGTCCTTTAGCAATAGTCATATTGTTTGCTATGCTGCAAGATCGCATGCGACCACTATGGCTTGTTGCGGCGATGTTTGCACCACCTGTTATTATCATGGCGCTGTGTGTTGCCTACCATAGCGATGCCCTTATGCCGATATTATATTCCTATGCCATATTGTTGATAATTGGCTTGATAATATATGTGGTATGCGCAGTAAGGCAGTATGGTCGATGGCTACGCGACAACTATTCGGACCTGGAACACAAGGAGGTGTGGCAGAGTTTTGTAGTACTCGTTGCTATCTCGTTAGCTTTAGGCCTCTATACATTTGACATCGAAGGACTGGCTTACGAATTTGCCATACAGATGCTTGATATCATACTGACATGCTATCTTCTGTGGCGTGTAGAGACATTGAGCGACTTGAGCATTTCTTCCGATGACGCAAACGAAGGAACGGTCGCCATGGCACATGTAGAAGATGATGACCATTCATTATCTATGCGCAACAATATCGGTCCATTGCTCAAGCAGCATTGCGAAGAGTCACGACTCTATCTGCAATACGACATATCCCTTACGGAACTTGCCAAGCAGATTGGCACCAACCGCGTATATCTCAGCCAGCACTTTGCCATGCAGGGTACCACTTATAATACATACATCAATAATCTGCGCATCAGACACTTCATCAGCCTTTACAATGAAGCGGCTGCAACCCATCAGCCTACAACAATCCAGCAACTTGCCTACCAAAGCGGTTTCCGCAGTTACGGCACATTTAATACAGCCTTTAAACAAAGCATGGGAATGACCGCAACAAA
>JAFXZK010000025.1 GCA_017541265.1 Bacteroidaceae bacterium
ACAGCAACAAACGTCCCAGCGACGATGTGACAGGCGACGGACACGTAGGCTTCCGCGCTTCCACACACGGCTATGTTTCCGATTCCGAGATGTGGCTTCGCCGTCTTTATCGAGATGGCATCAAGCCTTATTGGGATAACGTAGAGAACTCCGCAAGCAGGACAGTAAATCTGGCTTGCGATGCCATCACCTCATGGGATACCTCAACCAGCGGCGACAAAGCCCTTTCTGCAAACAACCTCAAGAGTTGGTTGAACAACGGCTATACACACCTGATGTTCTCGGGTCACGGCTATCCACAGGGATGGGGCATGGAGACCACTACCGAGTACTCAACGACTCAGGCAGCCGCTCAAACGAATCTCATTGCCTTTGTCTATACCGACGCTTGTCTCACAGGTGCCTTCGACCAGGACGGCTACAGCGGTACTGGCACTATAACCACTGATTACGGCACAAGCGACCAATATACCTATACATCCGAACCCTGTCTGGGTGAAGCATTCATCCGTAACGCCAATGGCGGCTCACTTGTTCACATGGGTTGTGCCCGCTATGGCTGGGGTACTCCTGACTATTTGGATTCAGATCCCGATAATACGGATTCGGATGGTTACTACACACAGTGTACCGCCAGCAACTATTCAGACGGCGGTCCGTCAACTGTCTATGCCTACAAGTTCTACAAGCGACTCTATGAAGCTGCGGCAATTGCCGAAAACCGTACTATTGGCAAAGCATTTGCAATGTCCAAGGCTGACATGATTTCCCAATGCTCCACCTATGATTGTGAACGATGGATTCAGTTCGGTTTGAACTATCTTGGCGATCCTGCCATTGCCCTCTATCCCCGTACAATTGTCGAGATGCCTAAGGATCTTGCCATCTCTGATGTCACTTCAACCTCATTCAACACTTCCTGGTCTGCTGTCGAAAATGCAGACTCCTATCAGGTTGATGTTGTGAAAGGAACCTCTTTTGAGACTTCCCTTGGTGAACTTGTATATCAATGTGATTTCTCTTCTACCACAGGCTGGACTCTCAGCGGCACAGGCACTTATGCAGGTGCTACTTATTGTGGTAATGGCGTCCCCTCTATCAAATTCGATGGTACAGGTGATTCCGCCACCTCGCCCGACTTCGGTTCTGGTGCCAAGCTCCAGTTCTGGGCTTATGGCAATGGCGGCTCTGGCAGCACCTTTAAGATTTCCGGTCTTGTCAATGGCACATGGACTGACATTGAGACCGTAAGCATCGCCCAAGGCGGCAACATTTACGTACTTGACCTTCCTACTGGCACTTCTAAGGTAAAATTCTACTTTACAAAGTCTGTCAACTGCGCTCTTGATGATGTAGTCATATACGGTCCTTCCGAAGATAATTATGTTGATGGCTGGCATAATACAACCGTCACTGGCACCAGCGCCGACATTACAGGCCTTATGCCAAATACTGAGTATTCTGTTCGTGTCCGTGCCGTTCGCGGCGAAGATACCAGCAAATGGTCTGACATCGCTACAGTCACCACGACAACTCTTCCACCCACACTTGCTGTCAACGATGCTGATGTTACGGCCACCTCTGCTTCTTTATCTTGGACTGTTTTCGATGATGTGACTTCATATACACTTCAGCTTGCCAGCGACGACCTGTTCACCGAACCTACTCCTGACGAGCCTGAGACGATCATTGAGAACAGCGCAACCGCTCCCACCGAAGCGCCTGACGATTGGACTTATAATTACGCTACGAATTACGCTGACAGAGCTTTTCTTGTCCTTTTCAAAGACAATTATGTCATTACAGAGGCTTTCGATGCCTCTGGCTTCGACATTCTCACCTTGTCACTCGATATTCGTACTTTCAATGGCACGGCGAATCCCAGCGTCAGTGTAAGTTATTCTACTGATGACGGCAACACTTGGTCGGAATCCCTTGGCATCCTTTCGGCTATTAATGCTACAATGATGAATTGCATGCTCGACATCCCGGTTGAAGCAGGTCTTGCTTCTATCCGACTTCGTATTGAATCTACCTCAACCGTTGCCGGTAGGGGAGTCGCCATCAAGAATATCGTAATCACAGGCACGAAGATGATTGGTGGCTCTATCCTCTCCACCACTTCCGTCAATGGTACATCCTACACCTTCAGCAATCTTAAACCGTGTACAACTTATTTTGCACGAGTTAAGGGCGAGGCAGAGTGGTCCAACATTGTCAGCTTCACCACGAACATAGGTACGCTTATTCTTGCCAGCGGTGCCAATAACTATGATGCCATCATTGCTGCAAATGGCGGAAAGTACAACGTAACACTTGCTGACCGCACACTCTACCAGGATGGCGCATGGAACACACTTTGCTTGCCCTTCGACGTGACGATAGCAGGCAGCCCCTTGGCAGGAGCCGACGTGCGTGCAATGAGCAGTGCAAGCCTTGAAGACGGCACCTTGACACTCAACTTCACCGATGAGGGAGCCGTCACGGCTATCGAGGCAGGTACACCTTATATAATTAAATGGACAAGTGGCAGCGACATTGTCAATCCTGTCTTCGAAGGTGTGACCGTAAGTGCAGCCAACAATGACTTCACCAGCATCGACCAACAGGTGCGCTTCGTAGGCACCTACGACCTCATCTCCTTTGATGCTGAGAACAAGAGCATCCTCTTCATAGGCGGTGAGAACAAGGTCTACTACCCATTAAATGGAGCTAAAATAGGTGCCTTCCGCAGTTACTTCCAGCGTGCGGACGGAAGCCCCGTCAAGCAGTATGTGCTGAACTTCGGCGGTGAAGACGATGCGACAGGCATCTTCGAGTTCTCGGAAGACGCTGAACACGCTGATGTTTGGTTCGACCTCAATGGCCGTCGTCTTTCTGGCAAGCCAAGCTTGAAGGGCATCTACATCCACGACGGAAAGAAGACAGTTAAATAATGACACCGTATTCCACACAGACATGCTGCAAGATAAACCTTGGCCTTAACATAACGGAGCGTCGTCCCGATGGCTATCACAACCTGCAGACTATCTTCTACCCTGTGCCGCTCTGCGACGAGCTGACGATAAGGGAAGGGCAGGATGAGGATGTGCTGACGCTGGGCGGCAACCCGTTGGAGGGCGAGGTGCAGGATAACTTGGTGCTACGTGCCGTCCGTCTGTTGCGACAAGAGGGCTTTCCCGTGCCTCCGCTGAGTATCGACCTGCGTAAGGTTATTCCAAGCGGAGCCGGGCTTGGCGGCGGTAGCAGCGATGCAGCCTGCATGGTCAGGTCGCTGTCCCGCCTCTATGACCTTCCTCTTTCGGAAGAGCAGATGGAACGTCTTGTGGCAAGGCTGGGTGCCGACTGCCCCTTCTTCATCAATCCTCGTCCGTTGTACGCCGAAGGAATTGGCGATGTGTTTACGCCTGTGTCCCTAAGCCTTAGCGGATGGTACTTGATGCTTGTGAAGCCGGATGTGTATGTATCCACTCGCGAGGCATACGCCGGCGTACATCCCCATCAGCCTGCCTGTTCATTGCTCGAGACAGCAGAGCTGCCTGTCGGGCAATGGGCTGGCAGGATGGTGAATGACTTCGAGGAGAGCATCTTCGTGAGCCATCCGTTACTTTCTGATATAAAAGAGGAGTTATACAATCAGGGTGCTGTCTATGCCTCCATGAGCGGCAGCGGCAGCACACTCTTCGGCCTGTTCCGTTCGCAACCAGCCTGCGAACAGGTCTTTGCCGAACATTTCTGCAAGGTTCTTTTGTTATGACGATATAATCTTTTCTCGTTATAACGACATGACGTTATGACGTTATAACGAGATAATGTAATAACGAAATCTTCTTTACTAGACCTCACTAAAGGTCAATCAGCAGCGCGTCCTCGTTCTCGTTGCGGAGGCGGCGCAGTGTATCCCATTCGTTTGTGCCAGTTTGCCAAATGAGGGATGGAGTCTCTATGCCGTGGGAATCAATGCGGCGTGTGACCATCCTCACCGTAATACGATGGATGTCGATTGCTGGCAGATAGTATGGCTCGTCGCCCGGTTCGTTGTGTGCCTCGACAAGCAATTGCACGCGGGTCAGCTCGTCAAGCAGAATGCCCACGAGACTGTCGGGCAGGTGTGTGTTGACGGCAAGGCGGTGTGCCGTGAAGGGCTTCAGCCCCGAAGCGAAGTGCTTACAGATGCGGCTCATAAGCAAAAGGATGAGTGTGTCACGATAGCGGCGGCTCAACTCATCGCTGATGCGCTCGAATGCATATGTCTGCAGGCGCTGGTTGGCATAACAGAGCTGTGCGCCAAACAAACAGATGTACCAGGAGATTTGCATCCACAGCATGAAGAGCGGTATGGCGGCAAACGAACCGTAGATGGCGTTGTAGGCGCTCAACTTAATCTGATAGTGGACGTATAGCCACTCCACAGCCATGAACACCATTCCCGTCAGAATGCTTGGGAAGATTGTATGCTTCCATTTGACGCGCGTATTGGGCATCAGCTTGAAAAGTAGCATGAAGATGAGTATGGCAAAGATGACTGGCGAGACATGCAGGAAGAACGACATCGTCTTGCTGAGCAGCCGCGTGTCGGGCAGCAGGGTGGAGAAGGTCTGCAGGAAGATGTTCAGGCCGCTGGTAATGACCACGACAAAGGGCAAAAGCAGGAAGACGCCGATGTAGTCTATGATTTGCCGAGAGATTGTGCGCGAACGCTTCACATACCAAATGGTGTTGAACGCCTGCTCGATGTTCGCTGTCAGCGAGAGCAACGTGTAGAGCAGGAAGATAAGGCCAATGCCGATGAAGACGCCACCCTTGGTGTGCTGCAGGTAGGACTCTACAAAGTACAGAATTGTGTCGGCAATGTCTGGATTGCCCTCAAGCGAACTTCTCAGCTTGGTCTCGATGATAGTGTCGAAGCCGAAGCCCCGAGCGATGGCAAAGATGATGGCAAGCACAGGGACAGCTGCCAGCATACTGCTGTAGGTGAGGGCGGAAGCATAGTTCATGATGTTGTTCTTGGTGATGCACTCCCAAGTGATGACGAACCGCTTCAGCACCGTCAGCCCCAGCTTCTCCAGCCGGTTGAGCTGCTTCTCATTGACGCTCCATATATGTTCGAGACTTACCATCCTTCTTTAGTCCATAGTTCATAGTTCATAGTTCATAGTTGTTGTCCAGTTTCGTTAAAAGGCGTAGCCAAAACTATAGACTATGAACTAAAAAAAGTCAGTGAACCTGTAAGCCGGGTTCTGTATTCCCTTGCGGGATGCCTGCCATTTATCTACGGGCAGCGTCACCGCTGTCCTCTATCGTTCTACCCTCCGGCTCGGACGGGCCGCCCTCTTGCTTGTGCCGACTTGTGTCAAGCATAAGCTCCGCCGGTTTACATGAACTTTCAACTCCCGGAGTGCACAGCACCGGCATCGCTGCCAGCCTGGTAGGCTCTTACCCTACCTTCTCACCCTTACCTGTTTTAACAATTAAATGCCTTAACATTAAAACAGGCGGTTCTTTTCTTCTGCACTTACTGACCCTTGCGGACCTCTTCCCGTTAGGAAGCGGGATGCCCTGTGTTGCCCGGACTTTCCTCTCCTCTGCACCGTCCCCGAAGAGACCGCCCAGAGCAGCGGCAAGCCGGTTCACTGTCTTTTCCTTTTTATGCTTCGCTCTGCAAAGATAGTGATTTCTTCAATACCCTCAAAGAAATCATAGTATTATTTTCAAGGAGCAATGCTTTATTTCAGCCTTGCAAGGGTTTCCTTGATGCGCTTCATGGCCTCGATGATGTTCTCGTCGCTGGTGGCATAGCTCATGCGGAAGCATTCGGGAGAGCCGAAAGCATCACCGCCTACTGCTGCCACATGTCCTACTTCAAGCAAGTACATGGCGAGG
The DNA here is from genome assembly GCA_017541265.1 of Bacteroidaceae bacterium. Lineage (GTDB taxonomy): Bacteria > Bacteroidota > Bacteroidia > Bacteroidales > Bacteroidaceae > Physcousia. The sequence continues at coordinate 5,884 of JAFXZK010000025.1, forward strand.
TCGGTGCTGCTGTTGATGACGCGGTCGCCGTCCTTCTTGCCGAAGAAGCTGCTGCACTTGGGAAAGAGGTAGAAGGCGCCTTGCGGGTCATTGACTTCGAGACCAGGAATCTCCTTTGCCAGCTTTACGATGAGGTTTTTCCTGCGCTCGAATGCCTGACGCATGTCCTCGACGCATTGCTGCGGGCCGGCAAAGGCAGCCTCTGCAGCCTTTTGGCTGACAGAGCACGGGCCGCTGGTGTATTGTCCCTGGAGCTTGTTGCAGCCCTTCACAATCCATTCGGGAGCGGCGATGAAACCAATGCGCCAACCTGTCATAGCGTATGCCTTGCTGACACCGTTGATGATGACGACGCGCTCCTTGATGTCGGGGAACTGTGCCATCGAGGCGTGCTCGCCAACGTAGTTGATGTGCTCATAAATCTCGTCGGCAATGACGATAACCTGTTCGTGGCGGAGCAGCACGTTCTTCAGTGCCTCCAGCTCGGCCTTGCTATAGACAGAACCTGTCGGGTTGCTGGGAGAGCAAAGGATGAGCGCCTTAGTCTTGGGTGTGATGGCAGCTTCAAGTTGCTCGGGCGTTATCTTGAAGTCCTGCTCGATGGTTGCCTCAACAAAGACAGGAGTGCCTTCTGCCAGCAGCACCATCTGCGGATAGCTCACCCAGTAGGGAGCGGGAATGATGACCTCGTCGCCTGCATTCACCAAAGCCAAGATGGTGTTGCAGACGCTCTGCTTGGCACCGTTGCTGCAAAGAATCTGTGAAGGAGCATAGTCGAGTCCGTTCTCGTTCTTGAGCTTGGCACAGATGGCTTTCTTCAGTTCGGGATAGCCTGGCACGGGGCTGTAGCGGCTGTAATTGTCCTCGACAGCCTTGATGGCAGCCGCCTTGATGTGGTCGGGCGTGTTGAAGTCAGGTTCGCCCACACTCATGTTGATGACATCAATGCCTTGTGCCTTGAGTTCGCTACTGCGCTGGCTCATGGCAAGCGTTGCGCTGGGGGAGAGGCGTTGAAGCCTCTCGGAAAGAATCTTTTCCATATTGTTGATTTTATTTCGTTATTACGTAATATCGTTATTTCGTTATGACAAGAGTTTACTTTTTACCTTTTCACTTTTTCACCTTTTCACCTTTATAGTTTGTGCCCCATGCGGATGCGCTTTGTCTCGAGGTAGCGGCGGTTGTAGTCGTTTGGTTCGACCACAATGGGGACATTCTCCACGATTTCGAGGCCGTAGCTCTCCAGACCGACACGCTTCACGGGGTTGTTGGTGATGAGTCGCAGCTTGCCGACACCCATCTCCCGAAGGATTTGTGCTCCCACACCGTACTCGCGCTCGTCGGGTCGGAAGCCGAGGTGTATGTTGGCATCCACTGTGTCGTCGCCTTGCTCCTGAAGCTTGTAGGCGGCGATTTTGTTCATCAAGCCGATGCCGCGACCTTCCTGGCTGAGATAGACGATGAGTCCCTTACCCTCCTTCTCTATCATGCGCATCGCCTTGTGGAGCTGTTCGCCGCAGTCGCAGCGCTGGCTGCCGAAGATGTCGCCTGTCATGCAGCTGGAGTGCATCCGCACCAGTACAGGCTCGTCCTCTTTCCATTCGCCTTTGTAAAGGACGACGTGCTCCAGTCCGTTGCTCTTCTGGCGGAAGGGAATGATGTGGAAGTGCCCGTCGGCAGTCGGCATGTCTGCCTCCACGCCTCTTTCAACCAGCGATTCCTGACGAAGACGGTAGGCGATGAGGTCGCGTATGCTGATAATCTTGAGATTGTGTTCGCGAGCCACCTCCTTGAGTTGTGGCATTCGTGCCATTGTGCCGTCCTCGTTGAGAATCTCAATGAGAGCTGCGGCAGGCTTTAGCCCAGCGAGACGTGCCAAATCGACGGCTGCCTCCGTGTGACCGGCACGGCGAAGCACACCCTTGTCCTGTGCATAGAGAGGATTGATGTGTCCTGGACGGCCGAAGTCGGCTGGCTTGCGCGCCGGGTCAGCCAAGGCACGGATTGTGGCGGCACGGTCGTGTGTGCTGACACCTGTCGTGCATCCTTCCAGCAAATCCACCGTCACGGTGAAGGGTGTGCCTAACATGCTGGTGTTGTCCTGTACCTGATGGTCAAGCTCCAACTCTGCGGCACGGCTCATCGTGATGGGTGCGCAGAGCACGCCGCGTCCGTTGCGCAGCATGAAGTTGACCTTCTCTGGTGTTATCATCTCGGCTGCTGTGATGAAGTCGCCTTCGTTCTCGCGGTCTTCATCATCTACCACGATGACGAACTTGCCTTGACGGAAATCGTCGAGAGCCGCTTCAATTGAGCTCAGTTGTATCTCGTTGTTGTCCATATCCATTCTTGATAATTCTGTTGGTAATGACAGTGTTTATTTCTTCGATGTTCCGGAGGTCGAGCCTTAGCCTCAGCCTGTAGCGCCAGATGCGCAGGAAGACAAGGATGCCCAACGGGAAGAAGATGCCGAAGGCCATGTTTAGGCGTTTGTTGTCGAAAGGTCTGGTGTGTGCGCTTGGGTTGATGACCGGATATTGGTTGATGAGCGCGATTATTGCGTTGTCGCGACTGTTGTGCAGCTCTTCAATGAGAGCCTCAAGGCGGTCGCTGAGTTCTGCTGCATGCTTGTCCTGTCCCGGATGGAAGAAAATGTCGATGTAGTTTGGAATGCGGCGCAGGTGCATTGTCTTCCGGCATTCGGTGCAGAACTCCGAGAGTTCGCCGAGGCGCTGGGGCAGGGTGGTGTAGTCGGGGTCGTCGAGTATCACCTCCTTGCGGTTCAGCTTGCGGCTGGCACGCAGGCCGAGCAGTCGCATGAAGAAGTTGCGGTAGCCCTCGATGTTGAAGACCACGCTGTCGGTGTTCGCCTTGTGCGTCAGGAAGATGCCGGTGATGAGAAGCACGAAAGTGCTGAGCCATGTGCCGCTTTCTACGGTCCAGGCGGCAACCTTTGCGTTGTTCTCACCAGCTTGGGTAATCATGTAGTAGAAGATGAAGATGATGACGCTGACCACGACGGGCACGCCCAGTCCGCCCTTGCGGATGATTGCACCCAGCGGCGCTCCGATGAAGAAGAAGAGCAGGCACGCGAGGCTCATTGTGTACTTCTTGTACCACTCGATTCGGTGCTTTCGCAAGGTCAGGTTCCTGTCGCCCGTTTCTATTGCGCGGAACTGGCATTCTGCCTGCATTGCCTCGGCATGTCCCAAGGCGCTTCTCCATGCCTTAACGCGCTGGTCATCGTGCAATGCCATGTAGAGCGAGTCGAATGGCGGCATCTGTGCTGCTTTCTCCACGATGTCGAGCGAGTCGGGACGCCCAGCGGAGAGGTCCTTTCGCATGTGCCAGAGCAGGATGTTGGAATATATGGCATGTTGTGCGCTATCGATCCTATGGCTCAGGGAGTCGATGCTGTGTTGTATCTCGTGGAGTCCTTTTGTCTGGGCATTGTGCGTGAAGAGGTCGGCGTCCATCAGGTTGAAGTTGCCGTCAAAGGGAATGTTGATTTCCTCCTTCACGAATGACTCGCGCATGTATGGCACGTTGGCCCGGAGCATGGAGCTTTGCTGCGCGTCCATATTGCGGAATCGTTCACCGCCCCAGAGTGTCAGCTTGAGGTGCTTTTTGTCGGCAGTGCTCTGCATGTGTCCGCTGTCTGCCAATACAATCTGCGTGTCGTTGTAGCCGTTGGCGTTGGTGTATATCATTACGCCATAGAGGATTCCAGTCTTTTGGTCCTTGCGCTCGACAAAGAGGTTGTAGCCCGGTATTTCGCTATAGAATGTTCCTTCGGGGATTTCCAGCTCTGGACTCTTTTGCTTCATGCTCCATGCCAAGCGTGAGAGTTCGCGTGTGGCGTAAGGGCTGACCTTGTCCTGGAAATAGAAACTGCAGCCGCAGATGATTGCGGAAATGAAGATGAGTGGCGCGAGGATGCGGATGAGTGGGATGCCGGCCGCCTTCATGCTGAGCAGTTCAAAGCGCTCACCCAAGTTTCCGAAGGAGATGAGGCTTGCCAGTAGGACTGCCAGCGGAATGGACATGGGGATAATCGTCAGGCTGCTGTACCAGAAGAACTTTGCCAGCAAGTCTATTGTCAGGCCTTTGCCGATGAGGTTGTCCATCCATTTCCAAAGGAACTGCATGACGAAGATAAAGAGGCAAATGAAGAACGTTCCCGCAAAAAGCAGCAGGAACCCCTTAATGATGTAGATGTCAAGCTTCTTGATAATCTTCATTTTGCACGTGTCCAATTCGCGCACAAAGATACGATTATTTTCGGTATCTACAAAGCATACCAATCATTATCTTGGCATTAATGCCCTTCTCTCCGTGTAAAGACCGAAAACTAACCTAGTTTAGTTGCCCAACTAGGCGTGCCTAGTTGCTCAATTAGGTGTACCTAGTTGTCCAATTAGGCGTGCCTAGTTGTTCAATTAGGTTAGCCTCGTTTCCCATTGTTATATTTCGTGTCGAAATGAAAAGAGCCCTCACCGTCTTATTGGTGAGAGCTCTTCTCTTGCTAATTCAATGGTTTGTTTCCTATTCGGATTAAAGCTTATCGTTGCTGCCGAGAACCTCCACAATCTTGTGGATATACATCTTCTTCATGTTTTCGCGGGCGGGCTTCAGATACTGGCGGGGATCGAAGTCACCTGGCTTCTCGTCGAAGTGCTTGCGGATGGCAGCTGTCATTGCCAGACGGCTGTCGCTGTCGATGTTGATCTTGCAGACTGCGCTCTTGCTTGCCTCGCGGAGCTGCTCTTCGGGGATGCCTACTGCATCGGGCAGCTTGCCGCCGTGAGCGTTGATGGTGTCCACCTCTTCCTGAGGCACGGAGCTTGAGCCGTGGAGCACGATGGGGAATCCAGGAAGCTTCTTCTCAATCTCGTGCAGGATATCGAATGCCAATGGGGGAGGCACGAGCCTGCCGGTCTTCGGGTCGCGTGTGCACTGCTCGGGAGTAAACTTGTATGCGCCGTGGCTTGTGCCGATAGAAATTGCCAGGCTGTCGCAGCCGCTGCGGGTGCTGAAGTCAACAACCTCTTCGGGCTTTGTATAGTGGGAAACTGCGCTGGAAACTTCGTCCTCTACGCCAGCCAGCACGCCAAGCTCTGCCTCAACGGTAACGTCGTGGGCGTGAGCGTACTCGACCACCTGCTTGGTGATGCGGATATTCTCCTCGTAGGGGAGAGCCGAGCCGTCGAACATCACGCTGGAGAAGCCGTTGTCGATGCAGTCCTTGCAAAGCTCGAAGCTGTCGCCGTGGTCGAGGTGGAGCACAATCTGGGGATTCTTGCAACCGAGTTCCTTAGCGTACTCTACAGCACCCTGAGCCATGTAGCGGAGGATGGTGCCGTTGGCATAATTGCGTGCGCCCTTGCTGACCTGCATGATGACGGGTGACTTTGTCTCGACAGCAGCCTGTACGATGGCTTGCATCTGTTCGAGTGTGTTGAAGTTGAATGCGGGGATGGCATAGCCGCCAGCCACTGCCTTGGCAAACATTTCGCGGGTGTTCACCAGACCGAGTTCTTTGTAACTTGTCATTGATTAAAAAGTTTATTGGTTATTGGTTATAGGTTATTGACTTTTGCGGGTGCAAAGATACGAAGAAATTTGCGATTAGACAATTCGCGATTTATAATTTATTTCTCTTTGCAGCATGTTTGCAATGTCTGCTTTGCAAGCCTTTGAAAATTGATTTTTTATTTTTGAACTTGTTTAACGATGTACGTCACGGTTGGCAGGTGGTCGCTGAAGCCGTTGAGCCAGGTGCCGCCTGCGTGAGTGCGCTTGGGCGTTCCTTTATATCTGCCTTCCTGCTGGAGAAGATAGTCGCGCTTGAAGATGTGGTAGCCGTAGAGCGTGAGTTCCTTGTACTCTTTCTTTCCTTCCACATCGAGCATGTTGCGTGAGCAGACAATCTGGTCGAAGAGGTTCCAAGCACCCTGATAGGTGAGGGTGCCCTGTCCTTTACCGCGTAGCACGTCCCACCAGGGATTGTAGAAGTCGCCGTCCTTCACGTCTTGCATCTTGCGCCGTGCGCCAAGTCGCTTGGCCATGGAGTTGTTGTCGGGGTCGTCGTTCATGTCGCCCATGACCATGATGAGCTGCGAAGGGTCGGCACGATGGATGCTGTCTGTCAAGGCTCGAACCTGCTTGCCTGCATATTCGCGGAAGATGTTCTCGTGTCCTCGGCTCGGCCAGTGGCACACTACAACCGTGAGGTCATCGCCGGCCAGCTTGCCCTGCACGCAGAGGAAGGGACGCGTCTTGCGGGCCGTGTCGCCGTTCTCATAGACGTATGGTTTATGGAAATACTTCGTTATATGGAAAGCCTTAGGATTGTAGATAAGAGCACAATCCACGCCGCGCTTGTCGGGACCTTCAAGATGGATGTACTTGTAGCCACGCTCTTTCATGCAAGGCTGGGCAATTAAGTCATTGAGCGCATTGTCGTTCTCCACCTCGCTCACACCGATGATGCTGGCACCGTATGGCAGCTTGTCTGTGCCGAGGTCGCAGAGGGCGCGGGCCATGTTGGCAAGTTTGTTGTTGTACTTGTTGGCGTTCCAATGGTAGGAACCGTCGGGGAGAAAGTCATAGTCGTTCTTGTGTGCATCGTGGCATGTGTCGAAGAGGTTCTCCAGATTGTAGAAGCACACGGCATGAACCATGAGCTTGCGGTCCTGCGCTCCAATGTAGGCAACACCAAGCAGGAGCACTGCGACAAAGACAAAGAATGGTCGTTTCATCTTTTTATAATCGTTTATTTGTTTTTTCACATTGCAAAGTTAACACTTTTTGGGAAAGTTAATGCAATTAGTTAAAAAAATATGCTGCTATTTGTGGAACGAAGCACTTTTTTTTGTAAGTTTGTGCCATAAAACTCAAAATATAATTCGAAACATACATGAAAATCAAACATCTGCTATTGGTGTTTGCCATTGCGGCGACACCATTGAGCCACGCCCAGACGACGAAGACGGCTGACGTGGACTCGCTGGGCACTGTGGGGCATGAGTTGATGGATGACAGCGACTTCACCTTCACGGAGTCTCAGCTCGGCGAAAACGATGACTTGACGGCCGATGTCATCCGAATCACTTCAAACAGTAATGTCTATCTCAACCAAATCGGCTGGGCTTGGAGCGGCATTTGGTTTAAGTATCGTGCTTTGGACAATTCCTGCAGCGACACCTACATGAATGGCGTGCAGGTCAACAATCCGGAGAACGGCCGCTTTTCCTATTCCACTATCGGCGGCATGAACGATGCTGTGCGAAACAGGGAGGATGTGAGTCCCTTCGAGGCCAACAACTTCTCTTTCAGTGGCATCGGTGGAGGCAGCAACTACAATCTGCGGGCCAGCCAGATGCCTGCCGGTCATAAGGTGACGCTTTCTGGAGCCAATCGCAGCTATACGTTGCGCGGCATGTATTCATATGGCTCAGGCTTGAGCAAAGACGGATGGGCATTCTTCGGCACCGTCGGCTATCGCTGGGCGAATATGCAGACAGCAGCCGTCAAGGGTACTTTCTATAACAGCCTGTCCTTCTTCTTGTCCCTGCAGAAAGTGTGGGGTGAGAAGCATTCGCTGAACCTCGCCGCTTGGGCCAGTCCCACAGAGCGTGCCACAGCAGGTGCCACAACCGATGAGGCTTCCTGGCTTGCTAATGACTACCTTTACAATCCCAACTGGGGCTATCAGAATGGAGAAAAGCGTGCCAGCCGCGTCATTACCAATTTTGAGCCGAGTTTCCTTCTCACATGGGACTACAATATCAAGGAAAACATGAAGCTTACAACAAGCGCCTTCCTGAAATGGGCAGAGTATAAATCGACCAACCTCTATTACAGTGGCACCAATCCGAAGCCTGACTATTGGAAGCGTTTCCCATCATATTATTATAATGTATGGGGAAATGGGAATGGTCAAAACGATGATTTCGATGCTTTTTGGTCAAGCTATGAAAAATGGCAGGACGAACGCTATCGTCAGATTAACTTCGATGAACTCTACTTTGCCAACACGCAGCTCAACAAGATTGGCGCCGATGCCATCTACTGGATTGAAGCGCGTCACAACGACCATCTTATGACAAACCTTTCCAGCACTTATGATTGGAACTTCAGCAAAGGACAGAAGTGGAGTGTCGGCGTACAGCTGCTCAGCACTCGTAGTTCGCACTACAAGACGATGGACGACCTCCTGGGCGGGCAGTACTTCCACAATACAAACACCCACCTGGTAGGCGACTACCAGCAGACAGCAGCCGAGGCGATGTATGACGTGAACCACGGCTACCAGAGAATCGTAGAAGGCGACCGCTTCGGATATGACTATAATATATGGAATCAGGATGTCAAGCTTTGGACAAGCTTCAGCATGGACAAGGGCATCCAGCATAACTATATAGCAGGCAGGATAGGCGGACGCCGCATGTGGCGTGAAGGTTTCATGTGCAACGGGCTTTTCCAGAACAACAGCTATGGCAAGAGCGGCATAGCTCATTTCCTTGACGGCGGACTGAAGATGGGTTCCACCATTAACCTCGGCAAAGGTCACGCTATCTCTGCTGGTGTGGGCTATGAGCTAAAGGCGCCCAAGTCATATGTAGCCTTCATGTGTCCCGAGATGAACAATGATTATGTGCAGAATCTTAGGAACGAAAAGGTGGTCAGCGCGGAGCTGGGCTATGCTATCAGCAACAAGTGGCTTCGTCTCAATTTGGGCGGTTACTATTATTACACACACGACGGCAATGACTGGCAGCAGTTCTTCAACGACGACAGCCACAGCTTCACTTATAACAGCCTCAACGGCATAAAGAAAGAGTATTATGGCGTCGAGCTTGGCATAAGGCTTAGAATCACCAGCAGCCTTGATGTTGTTGCCTTGGGCACCTACAGCGAGGCAAAGTACATCGAGAATACAAATGTCTATTGGATGAACAGTAACACAACACAAATCAATAGTGACATATGTTATAATAAAGGAATGCGCGAGGGCGGTACTCCTTTGGCAGCAGTCAGTCTCGGCTTGAATTATCGCATCAAGCGCTGGTATCTGAACGTGACCGGCAACTACTACGACCGCATGTACCTTTACTATAGTCCCAACATGCGTTATGCGTCAACTTTGAAGATTCGCTATAATAAAGATGATGTCAGTGAATATGATGCGCCCCAGCAGGCAAGGGGCAATGGCGGCTTCATGCTTGATGCAAGCATCGGCAGACAGTTCCAAGTGGCGCATCATCCTCTCAGCATCAATCTGCAGCTCTGCAATCTTACCAACCGTCGCAACATCACTACTGGCGGCTATGAACAAAGCAGAAGCAACTACAGCGTCAAGGAAAGAGTGGAAAACAGCGAGACACAGTTTGTGAAAGACAAGGAGCGTAACTATCAGTTCGACAAGAATCCAAAGAAGTTCTATACTCTGGGCTTCAACTTTATGCTTAACGTGAACTATAGATTCTAAAAAAGAAGAGACAATGAAAACGAAATCATTCATCATAGCCCTGCTGGTCAGTGCTTTTGCTCTGACCTCATGTATGGACAAGGACTGGGAAACGCCGGCATACATGACCGTTCTGCCTTCTTATGGCAACAATTATCTGGTGGCAGGCACTCCCACAACAATTGCCGAGTTGCAAAGCAAATATGCCAGCACAATCAGTGCTCTTGCCAGCAAACAGATTACAGACGATCTGTGGCTCCGTTGTGTCGTAACAGGCAACGACATGGGCAGTAACATCTACAAGCAGATTTCCGTGCAGGACGAGACAGGTGGCATCATCATCGGCATCAATGGTTCAGACCAAGGAGCATTCATGCCTGTTGGTCAGAAACTTCTGATCAGGCTTCAAGGCCTTTATATCGGCGGCTATGGCGAACAGGCTCAGATAGGCAGCCTTTATAACGGCAGTATCGGTCGTATGGAGGTTAGCGAGTGGGTACAGCACGTTCGTCTCATTATGGATGGGATGGCGGAGGCTGTTGCCTTTGGCACTATGAAGGTGGACACTATCGAGTTTGATGCCAGCAAGACGATGGCACAGCAGGCCGGAAGGGTGGTGCACTTAAGTGGCGTAACTATCAGCGGTGGTGGGACACAGATAATCGCTCCCGATGACGGCACCGTCGACCTCATAAGCAATTGTGTCAACCGAACCATTTCTGGCGGCAACGCAGGCGACAAATGCGTGCTCCGTACCAGTCCCTATGCAGACTTCAAGGGTATTGCCCTTCCGAATGGTCCTGTTGAGCTTTATGGCATTGCAACCTATTTCAAAGGCACCTGGCAGATTCTCGCTCGTACTCAGAGCGACTTGGCGTGGGTGAAGTAAGGTGAGATGGTGAAAAAGTTAAAATGTTAATAAGTTAAAAGAAAAACGATATGAAAAAGACTTTCAAAACATTTGCACTCATGTTGCTGACGGCCTTGGCTTTCAGCAGCTGTGTTGACGTTCCTGCCCCCTACAACTTGCCAATCAAGAAGGGCGGCAGCTCGGCAGAGACCACTGTTGTGCCTACGGGCGATGGCACACTGGCATCTCCCTTTAATGTGGCTGCAGTCGTGGCATTGATTAGCGAGATGGAGGCTGGTGTGGAATCAACAGAGGAATACTACATCAAGGGCAAAGTAAGCAATGTAAAGACTGATGCTGCAACAATCTCACAGTATGGCAACCATACCTTTGAGATGATTGACGAAGGAAACAGCTCTGTTGTCTTCACAGCGTATCAGGTTTATGGTCCTGGCAAGCAGAAGTTTACTTCCGTTGACGACATAAAGGTTGGCGACGAAGTTGTTGTCTGCGGCAAGGTTGTCAACTACAAGGGCAACACACCTGAAACCGTTGGCAGAGGCGCTGCATACGTTGTATCCATCAATGCCTCTGGTGAGGGCGGTGGTGGCTCCGAAGATGAGGGCACAGCTATCACCTGTGCTGAGGCTGTTCAGTTAACTCAAGCCTTGGAAAATGGAGCTTCTTCTACAGAGACTTATACCATCACCGGCTATATCACGGAGGTCGTCGGCAATGTCAGCAAGAATCAGCAGACCTTCTGGATGGCCGACACGAAGGACGGAGGAAAGATTTTCGAGGCTTACTGGGCTAACCTTCCCGAAGGCGTGAGTGAGTTCACGGCCGGAAAGAAGGTGAAGATTACCGGCAAGCTGATGAAGTATGTAAGTGCTACGGGTAATGTGACTTGTGAGATGAAGAATCCCACTGTGGTCATTCTCCCGGACGGCGGCGGCGACACGCCTCCTGTTGAAGGCACAGAAGTTACCTGTGCCCAAGCTGTCGAGCTTACCAATGCATTGGCCGATGGCGGCACTTCCACCGAGACATATACCGTTACGGGCTATATCACAGAGGTTGTTGGTAGCGTCAGCAAGAATCAGCAGACCTTCTGGATGGCTGACACGAAGGACGGCGGCAGGGTATTCGAGGCTTATTGGGCTAACCTTCCCGAAGGCGTGAGTGAGTTCAAAGTCGGGATGAAGGTGAAGATTACCGGCCAACTGATGAAGTATGTGAAAAACAGCAACGTGACACCTGAGATTAAGAATGCCACCGTAGTTGTTCTTGAAGACGGCGGTGGCACAACACCTCCTGTCGTAGAAGGCACAGAAGTAACCTGCGCCCAAGCAGTTGAGCTTGCCAATGCCCTGGCCGATGGCGGCACTTCCACCGAGACATATACCGTTACGGGCTATATCACAGAGGTGGTCGGCAGTGTCAGCAAGAATCAGCAGACCTTCTGGATGGCTGACACGAAGGACGGCGGCAAGGTCTTCGAGGCTTATTGGGCAAACCTTCCCGAAGGCGTGAGCGCATTCTCCGTTGGCATGAAAGTGAAGATAACGGGCCAACTGATGAAGTATGTGAAGGATGGCAACGTGACACCGGAGATTAAGAATGCCAATGTGGTTGTCCTTGAAGCAGGCGACGGTGGCGGTGATGGTGGCGATACACCTCCTGGTCCTGGTGGCGATCCCGTTACAGACCTTGTGAATGGTGACTTTGAGAGCTGGGTTAGTGATTCCGAGCCTACGGGGTGGAAGTCGGCAAGCAGCGCCAGTAATGCCGAACTAAGCAAAAGCACTGAGGCACGTAGCGGCAACTTCGCATGCATTATGAAAGCCCCAGGTTCTGCAAAGAAGCGTCTTGCCTCTCAGGAGATAACGCTTGAGCCAGGCACCTACACCTTCTCCTTTTATGCAAAATCTACGACTGCTGATGTCTGCCAGACACGCGGAGGCTATGTTCCTGTAAATACAGATAACTCCGTTGGTTCTTATAAATATGGCAACTATGTGGATATAAACAACAGCGACTGGACGCTTGTCTCGTATGAATTCACCCTGACTTCTACGACAACGCTCTGTCTGCTCGTTATGAATCCGAAGAACAGCTCATATTCTGTTTCCCAGGACATCCTTGTTGATGATGCCACATTGACCAAGCAATAGATTATCCACGAATTGTTCCGCGATTTCTGATGCGACGACTATTAAGCTTTATCTTCTTCTCTGTGTTCATAGGCACGATTCATGCCTATGACGCAGAGGTGGATGGCATTTACTATGGTTTCATCGCTAATTTGCCCAAGGCATACGTCACATATGCCGATAGGTTGGCATCATCCTATACAGGGGAGGTTGTTGTTCCCGCTCAGATTACTTACGGCGGCCGCACATACGATGTTGTGTCCGTTGGCGCCAATGCCTTTGCGGGATGTGATGAGCTGACGTCCGTCCAGTTGCCGTCCACGGTGCGCGGCATAAGTCTCTGTGCCTTCTTGGGCTGTACAAGCTTGCAACAGGTGTCTCTCCCCAAAACCGTCCAAGTCGTCAGCTGCTTTTCCTTTACGGGTTGTACGTCTTTGCAGCAGGTCATTGTGCCACGTCACGCAGAGCTTCTGGACTCTCTCACCTTTTATTGTTGTGCATCCCTGACCTCGCTGGTCTTGCCGCATCGCATCCGCACCATTTGTCAGGGGGCGCTTGAGCATCTGCCCTCTATGACCGACCTCTACTGCTTCGCTTCTGTTCCGCCTGTTTTGGAGCAGGGAGCCTTCACCCTTGCCGACCAGCAGAAATGCACTCTGCATGTTCCCAGGGAAACGCTCCATTTGTATCAGGAGCAGCCAGTCTGGAGTGACTTCTGTCAGATTGTGGCTCTCGGCGACGAGGATTACAAGGCACAGGACTATCAAAAGGGCGACATCAACGACGACGGTAAGGTTGATGCTACAGACCTTGCCTTGTTGCAGCGCATCATTGTCAGTCTGCCCGATGATTCCGCTGTCCGTTGGGCTGCCGATATTAATGCCGACGGTGTCGTCAACGCCGTGGATTATGTAGCATTGGCGAAGAAGATATAATGTTCCTTTAATAGAATAATATAATGTTTAAGGACGCTTTTCCTTCAAAGCGCAATCCGCTCCTATGGGTGCCGAGTCTTTATCTTGGTGAGTCGCTGCCTTATGCCGCGGTGATGCTGATGTCGCTCGTCCTCTATCAGGAGATGGGATTGACGGACACACAGATAACACTCTATACCGGCTGGCTCGGTTTGCCTTGGGTGATAAAGCCGCTGTGGAGTCCTATCGTCGACGGCATCAAGACGAAGCGTTGGTGGATTCTCGCCATGCAGCTGACCATCGGCGCGGCACTGGCTTTGCTTGCCTTCACACTGCCTACAAGCTTCTGGCTGCAAGCCTCGCTTGCCCTCTTCATGCTCATCGCCTTCGGTAGCGCGACGCACGACATCTGTGCCGACGGATTCTATATCCTCGGTCTTGACAACAAAGACCAGGAACTTTATGTCGGCCTTCGCAACACGTTCTATCGCATCGGCATGGTGCTTGGGCAAGGCGGCCTTGTTATGCTGGCAGGTCTGTTGCAGAAGAGCGAAATGAGTGTTCCGCTCTCGTGGAGTATCACGTTCCTTGCTGTTGCAGGCCTGATGCTGATGCTCTTTGCCTATCATTTTCGAATGCTGCCGAAAGTGGAAGTGTCTGACTCCTCTGTTCTGTCGGATTTGCAATCCGACAGGAACGAATATAAACATTTTCACTCTTCACTCTTCAATGACTTCAAAGCGACGCTCTCTGTCTTCTTCACCAAGTCTCACCTCATCACAGCTCTGCTCTTCATCCTGCTGTTCCGCTTGCCGGAAGGACTGCTGACGAAGATTGTGCCGCTCTTCTTGAAGCGAACAGTTGAAGAAGGTGGTTTGGCTTTGACCGATGTGCAGTACGGCTTTGTGTATGGCACGCTGGGTGTCATCGGCTTGCTTGGAGGCGGTATCGTCGGAGGCTGGCTCGTGTCAAGGTACGGCTTGCGGAAGATGCTCTGGCCTCTGGTGCTTTGTATCACCTTGCCCGACGTCGTTTACGTCTGGCTGAGCCTTGTGCAGACACAAAGCCTGCCGCTCATTGCGACCTGCGTCTTCATCGAACAAGTTGGCTATGGACTTGGTTTCACTGCATACACGCTCTATCTCGTCAGCTTCTCTCATGGCGAACGGAGCACGTCAGTTTTCTCCTTCTGCACGGCGTTCCAGTACCTCGGAGGTGTGATGTTGCCGGGAATGGTAAGCGGCTGGATGTCCGACCAGATGGGTTACAGCCAGTTCTTCATCGCGGTCATGGGCTTCTGCCTCGTTACCTTTGCTGTGACGGCTATGCTTCACCTGCCGGAGGAAGAAACAGGGCAATAAGAAATGATTAAAACAGGAAACATGGGCAGCTTGACGGTAAGGGTTGCAACAACTCTTATGATCTGTTGGATTTGCAATCCGACAGGAAAGAATATGAGCATTTGCAATGCGAGAGATATGGGTTTCGGGATTTCAAATCCCTGTATTCCTAACGGTCGGATTGCAAATCCGCCCGAACAAGAGGAAACAATTTTCAATGTCTCGTATTGTCGCGAGGATAGCCTGCGTGTCTGCGAGTTGTTGGAACTCGGTGCAAAGGAACTCAAGTCCTTCCCTATAGGGGAGGATTTAGGAGAGGCTGCTCTCTTCTACGCCCGCCAGCTGATGAACCTTCCCTACGTCGCCCACACGCTCGAGATTAAGGACAAGCAGGAACATCTTGCCATTAACCTGCAAAGCCTCGACTGCACAACCTTGGTGGAGAACTGCTGCGCTCTCGCTCTTACTACAGGTCACGGCAGCAAGCGCTGGCAGGACTACCTCTCTTGGCTGCAAAAGCTCCGTTATGATGCAGGCAGGATAGACGGCTACAAGAGCCGCAACCACTACTTCAGCCAGTGGATTCAGTCGGGCACGAAGCTTGGCCTGGTCAAGGAAATTGTGCCTCCTGCCAGTATCTCCGTGCCGATGAAGCTCAGCCTGACCTATATGAGCGAGCATCCCCAGTCCTATCCTCTGCTCAAGGAAAATATGGAGGAGCGTCGGCTGATAGCCGAGATGGAGAAGCGCGTGTCGGGAGCGACCGTCCGCTACATACCGAAGGAAAGGGTAGTGGACAGCAAGAAGGTGCTGGACTTCATCAAGGACGGCGACATCATCGCCATTACAACCAGTAAGAAAGGTCTCGATGTCAGCCACGTCGGCTTTGCCGTCTGGGGCGATGACGGCAAACTGCATTTGCTCAATGCCAGCAGCATCCACAAGAAAGTCGTGCTCGAACCCATGACGCTCTATGATTACATGCAGAAGCATCCCAGCCAAACAGGCATCCGCGTGATAAGGTTAAGTGAAAAGTGAATAATAAACAAGTGATTGTACTTCGTGTTTATCTTTAACATGTAATTGCCATGTAATGGTTCATGAATTGCACATATTATTGTTCATGGTAATTCGTGGGTCATTGATGGCAGTTTGTGTTTTTCTTTAACATATAATTGCCGTGTAATAACCCATGTAATTGTCATATAATTATTAATGGTAATTCGTGGGTCATTGATGGCAATTAGTGTTTTTATTTTAACATATATTTGCCATGTAACAAGCCATGTAATAGCACATGTTATTATTCATGATAATTCGTGGGTCATTGATGGCAATTAGTGTTTATCTTTTAACATGTAATTGCCATGTAACAAGTCATGTAATTGTCATATAATTATCCGTGGTTTCCGTTGTTTCCCTGTTCTGGCGGATTTGCAATCCGCCAGCATCGAATATAAGCATTTATAATGCGATACATTATTTCGGGATTGCAAATCCGCCCGAACAACAAGAAAACCTTTTTGTAAAAAACCTTTACATCAAAATTGCGCTGTTTGGAACCGAAGCGTGCCTTGCTTTTCATAAGAGCGTGGACATATGGTCATAAGTCCCTGTACTTATTGCCAACACACCCTGTTCTTTAGGGTGGAAAAACACACTTGTTTTTGCCACAAAAAGCGCTTCGTTTTGCAAAATGATGTAGGACACTGACACTATTCTCATGTTTTGTTCAATTAATGGGTCTTATAACCTGTTGATTTTCAGGTTGGATTTGATTTAAGCTCATTTCTTGCGTTTGAGGTACCAAAACACCACACGGACAAAAAGATGCCGCCAGAAGAGCCGCTTTACGAATTTCTTTGACAGCATCCTCACACTGAAGCCATTGAAATAATAACGAACACGGATAATACGGATAATGCGGATTGGTCTTTCTGGCGGATTTGCAATCCGTCAGCATCAGAGTATAAGCATTTATAATGCGATAAAACAAGCGTTGCGGGTTTCTCGTGCTTGGTTGGTGCGTTAGCCGTGCCTAATTCGCAAACTAACCGTGCCTAATTGTGCACTTAGACGTGTTCAGTTATACTACTTATGACTTCAAAATGCCCCATTTGGCTGCAAATTCATAGTATTTGTTGTCCGAGCACATGAACTTCACATCAGCCAAATGTCGAATGCGTTTCTTCCTACACTATGTTCACCCCTACGTTCGCCGCCTCCAGCCCCGATGAACAGGGCAAAAGTGAACGTAGTGTATGTGGTGAATGTAAAAATAAAAACTTTTTTCGTATAAGTTAGTACGCAAACCCTGAATATGATTGAACGGCTTTCTGCGGAGCCTATTCAACAAAAACAAGGGTTAAGAAAGAATTATTCAAGTCCTGCCAGGGGTAAGCAAAAAGACATTCAACCTATGG
>JAFXZK010000026.1 GCA_017541265.1 Bacteroidaceae bacterium
CACTGAAGATTCCCTAATATGAGCTATTGGTCAAAATCCCTGCCTGTTTGTCCGAAGGGCAGGAAGTACAAATCATTTGGAATAATGGAAACGTAGCGAAAGGACATATACATAAATCATCCCATTACTGACAGAATAGAGCAAACGGTGTTCATCAGTAATACGACGGCTCCAGATTCCTTGCAGATTGCCCTTTAGCGGTTCTGGCTTGCCAACGCCAGTGAAAGGATGCTGAAGGATGTCTTCAAGCAACTTCGTGATACGTTTCATAATGCGCTTATTGCCCGTTGACTTCCAGTACGCCAAGTCTTCGTCAGCCTTGGGCATAAACTTTATTTCCATAGGTCCTCCAGTTTTACCACACGCCCCTTACCGTTCTTGATGTCTTCCTCACCCTGTCGGATAATCTCAACCATCTCGGGAGAAGACATAATGTACTCTGTCTCGTCCATTGCCTGCTTCTTGGTCGTTAGCTTCTTGAGGTACTTCACGGCTTTCAGCATCAAGTTCTCGTCTTCGGCTATAATACTGAGTTCACGGAAGAGTTCTGCATTAAGTTGTAATGCTGTCATAACCTATATTATTTGTTTTTCATTTGCAAAAGTACAACAAAAAAAGTGAAAAGTGAAAAGTGAAAAATTATAATAAATGCGAAATATCTTTAATCTCTAATCCTTAATCTCTAATCTTTTTATTACTTTTGCATTAAAATACTGGCGAATGATAGAAAAGCATATCCTTATCGAGGACATCGACCCCTTGCTGCTGTATGGCGTGAACAACATCAATATGCAGATGCTGAAGGCACTCTATCCGAAGCTCCGCATTGTGGCGCGCGGCAACGTCATCCACGTTATGGGCGACGAGCTGGAGATGTGTGCCTTCGAAGAAATTATGGCGAAGCTCCAGAAGCACATCAACAAGTACAACAGCCTGACGGAAGAAGAGCTGCTGCACATCACGCGCGGCGAACGCTCGGAACGCGACGGCGTGGAAGGCGTGATTGTCTATAGCGTCACGGGCCGTCCGATTTGCGCCCGCACCACCAATCAGCAGGCGCTCGTCAAAGCCTATCAGGAGAACGACCTCGTCTTTGCCGTCGGCCCGGCAGGCTCTGGCAAAACGTACACCAGCATAGCCCTCGCCGTCCGTGCCCTCAAGAACAAGGAGATAAGGAGAATAGTACTCTCGCGCCCCGCAGTTGAGGCAGGCGAGAAGCTCGGCTTCCTGCCGGGCGACATGAAGGAGAAGATTGACCCCTACCTCCAGCCGCTCTATGATGCTCTGGAGGATATGATTCCGACCCAGAAGCTGCGCGAGATGATGGAGCAGAACATCATACAGATTGCGCCGCTGGCTTTTATGCGAGGCCGCACGCTGAGTGACGCCGTCGTTATTCTCGACGAAGCCCAGAACACGACGACTGCCCAGCTGAAAATGTTCCTCACCCGCATGGGCATGAACACCAAGATGATTGTCACGGGAGACACCACCCAAATCGACCTCCCGCACAACGTCCGCAGCGGCCTCATCGAGGCTCTCGGTATCCTGAAGGACATCAAAGGCATCGGCTTCATTGAGTTGACCAAGAAGGACATCGTCCGCCACAAGCTCGTGACAAGGATTGTGGAAGCCTACGAGAACAATCAGAATACTCAGAATAATCCGATTACTCAGAATACTCAGAATTTATGAAAGCTCTTACAAGAACCGACTTCAACCTGCCGGGGCAGGTGAGCGTGTACCACGGCAAGGTGCGCGACGTGTATAACATCAATGATGACCTGATGGTGATGGTCGCCACCGACCGCATCTCGGCCTTCGACGTTATCCTCCCAAAAGGCATTCCCTACAAAGGACAGGTGCTTAACCAAATCGCCGCTTCGTTCCTCGATGCGACGGCAGACATTGTGCCTAACTGGAAGCTGGCAACGCCAGACCCGATGGTGACGGTTGGCCTCAAGGCTGAAGGCTTCCGCGTCGAGATGATTATCCGCGGCTACTTGACCGGCTCAGCTTGGCGCGAGTACAAGGCAGGCTGCCGTGAACTGTGCGGCGTGAAGCTTCCAGAAGGCATGAAGGAGAACCAAAAGTTCCCCGAACCCATCATTACGCCGACCACAAAAGCTGAGGAAGGACACGACGAGAACATTTCGGCAGAGGAAATCATCAAGCAGGGATTGGTCAGCAAGGAAGATTGGGAGACAATGGTGAAGTACACCCGTGCCCTCTTCCAGCGTGGTACGGAGATTGCTGCCGCTAAGGGTCTCATCCTTGTTGACACGAAATATGAGTTCGGCAAGCGCGACGGCAAGGTCATCCTCATTGACGAAATCCACACGCCCGACAGCAGTCGTTACTTCTACGCAGACGGCTACGAGGAGAAGTTCAAGGCAGGCGAACCGCAGAAGCAGCTCTCGAAGGAGTTCGTAAGGCAGTGGCTCATTGAACACAACTTTATGAACCAGCCCGGACAGGTAATGCCTGAGATAACCGACGCATACGCCCAGAGCGTAGCCGACCGCTATATTGAACTCTATGAGCATATCGTGGGAGCGAAGTTCGTGCCTGCCGACAGCGAAGGCGACCTCGCTGCACGAATCGAAAGGAACGTGACAGAATGGCTTGTTGCCAATTCATAATTCATAATGCATAATTCATATAAGGCTACACGCTGGCAGTCGAAGGAAATAATTATGAATTGAGAATTATGAATTATGAATTGAAGAAGGATGGGGTGCGGCAGATGTTCGACCGCATCGCGCCTACCTACGACAAGCTCAACCACATGTTGTCCTTGGGCATCGACCGTCGTTGGAGACGTATCGCGGTTGATGCTCTCGGCAAACACAAGCCGCAGCATATCCTCGACATTGCCACAGGAACGGGTGACTTCGCTCTGCTTCTTGCCGAACGCATCAAGCCTCAGCACATCACAGGCGCAGACATCAGCGAAGGTATGATGGCTGTGGGGCGCAAAAAGGTCAAGCAGGAAGGGCTGCAGGACACTATCTCTTTCCAATATGAGGACTGCATGAAGCTCTCCTTTCCTGACAGTTCGTTTGATGCCGTCACGTCGGCATATGGCGTGCGCAACTTTCAAGATTTGGAAGCAGGACTGCGAGAAATGCTGAGGGTCTTGCGTCCTGGCGGACACCTTCTCATCGTGGAACTCACGCCGCCACCCCGCTTTCCGATGAAGCAACTGTTCTGGGTCTATGCTCATGTCGTAATGCCTCTGCTCGGACGCCTCATCAGTCACGACGATAGCGCCTATACTTATTTGCCTGCCTCGATGGAGGCCTTCCCGCAAGCAGAGCAAATGGAAGGCATCTTGCACAGGGTTGGTTTCGCAGAAGTGCAGTGGAAACGCTTCACATTCGGCATCAGTACAATGTATTTATGTAAGAAAATGAAGAATAAAGAATGAAGAATGAAGAATTTGCTACCGCGCTGAGTGCTCCTGGTTCTACTAGTTCTCCCCCTAGAGGGGGAGTTAGAGGGGGTCTTTTTGGCCTCATCGGCTACCCTTTGGGACACAGTTTCAGCAGAGGTTTCTTTACGGAGAAGTTCGCCCGTGAGGGCATTGACGCGCAATATCTTAACTTCGAGATACCCGATGTGGCGATGCTCAAGGACGTGCTTCGTGAGAATCCCGAGCTAAGAGGACTCAATGTAACACTTCCTCACAAACAGGCCGTCATTCCTCTTCTCGACGAGCTGAGCGATGAAGCACGAGAGATAGGAGCCGTCAATGTCATTAAGATTGAGAGATTTGACAATTTCACAATTTCACAATTTCACAATTCCTCGAAGGAGCAAGGAAGCAAATTGTCAGATTGTAAATTGTCAAATTGTCAAATTAAGTTGACGGGCTTCAATAGCGACATCATCGGGTTCACCGAAAGCATCAAGCCGCTCCTGCAACCACACCACAAGAAGGCATTGGTATTAGGCACAGGTGGAGCAAGTAAAGCCATTTGCGTAGGACTTAAGCGTTTAGGATTGGAATGGCAATATGTAAGCCGTACACCTCGCGAGGGAATGCTAACCTATTCCCAGCTCTCGAAAGAAGTATTGACAGATTACACCGTCATTGTCAACTGCTCACCC
The DNA here is from genome assembly GCA_017541265.1 of Bacteroidaceae bacterium. Classification (GTDB taxonomy): domain Bacteria; phylum Bacteroidota; class Bacteroidia; order Bacteroidales; family Bacteroidaceae; genus Physcousia. The sequence goes on from JAFXZK010000026.1 coordinate 4,114, forward strand.
GTCGGCATGTTCCCCAAGATGGATGAAGCGCCTGCCATTCCTTACGAATATCTTACGCCGAAGCACCTGCTCTTCGACTGCGTCTATAATCCCGAAGACACCTTATTTATGCAAAAAGGCAGAGCACAAGGTGCCACAGTCAAAAACGGCTTAGAGATGTTGCATCTCCAAGCCATCGCAAGCTGGAAGTTCTGGAATGAATAGTTATCAGAAGGGATAACCTATGGCGAAGTGGTAGCCGAGGGACTTGCCGAAGCTGGGCATGTTGTAATAGCCGCGCTTGCCAGTGTCATAGGGTGCATGGATGCCAATGCCGAGGTCGAAGCGGATGACGAGGAAGTCGAGGTCATAGCGGATGCCGACACCTGTGCCGAGCGCTATCTGCTTGCCAAGGTTCTTGAAGCTGAACTGCCCGCCAGGCTGACTGTCACTCTTGCGTAACAGCCAGACATTGCCAGCATCGAGGAACGTCGCGCCCTGCAGCTTCCCGACGATGGGGAAGCGGTACTCAATGTTTGCCTCAAGCTTGAGGTCGCCCATCTGGTCGACGTACGAATACTGCGACGTGACAGGATGATACGCGCCGGGGCCGATGGTGCGCATACCGAATGCGCGGATACTGTTGGCACCGCCCACAGAGAAGAGTTCGCCGTATGGCGCCGACTTCGCATTGCCATAGCTATAAACGAAGCCACCAAAGGCGCGTGTGGCAATAAGGCTGCGCTTCGTGATTGGGAACTGACGCGTGTATTGCACAGTTGTCTTGAAGAACTGGGCAAAAGGCACACCCAAAAGCTTCTTTCCTTCTTGGCTGAAGGATTTCCCACAAATAGCATAGACGCTGGAGAGAAGAGCCGATGCCTCTTTGAACGACACGGTGAGCGCGGACGGATGCTTCGGCGTACCTGCCCATGAGAAGGTGTACGACATGCTGGGCACGAACTGGTCGCGCATAGATATGTAGAGAGCGGGGTTGGCAGAGACGATGGAGTCGAAGCGTGCTGTGCTGTGCAGCAACTGGTCGTAGGTTATGGTCAGAGGCGAGAACTCGTGCTTGATGCGCTGCTTGCGCTGCAGCGTGTAGTTGATGCCGCCGCTCCAAGAGACTCTGCCGAAATACCCGGCGCGGTTCTGCCAACGTGCCTGCAGATCAATTGCCGTAGAAGACACAAAGCGGCGGGCCAGCTTGCGTCCCAGGTTGAAGAAGCGGAAGCGCGGATAGGAAAGCGAACCGCTCAAGCCGTACTCGTAGGAGTTAAGAAGAGAACTCTTGCCTTCGACATTGGCACCTGTCTGCCACTCGTACGAACCCCACACCTTGAGCGTCAGCGTCTCAGCTCCCCGGAAGGCATTGTGCTTGGAGAAGGAGAAGCTGACTCCTGGTCCGACCTGTCCTCCCGTCTTGCCTGTGACGTTGCCCTGAAACTCAGCATCGTAAGGTTTGTCAAGCGTGGCATTCACAACAATGTCGAGCGTGTCAGACCCACCCCAGCCCTCACTTAAAAGGAGGGAGTCTTGTCTTGGTACATAGTTGATGCGTAGCGAGGAAAAGACGTTCGTCGAGGCCAGACCTTCTTGCATCAAGTCCCCCAAGGACTGACGATAGAGGTCGCCACGACGGAAAAGCATAGAGCGCCACACGGCACGGGGCTTCAGCAAAGGCGCTTGCCCCTTCACTGCCTTCGGAGCTTTCTTGGCGTCCTTATTCCTTTCCTTGAACTTCACAGGCCGACTATAGCCAAAAGAATAGCCGCCTCGCATCGTAAGGCTGTCCACTATCTGGCGGTCGCCATATTTATATATGTTCACGCGCGTGTTACCTATATAATAAGGCTTCATTGCTTCCCTGGGGGCCGTGAGCGAAGGCTGCACCTGCAACTTCACCAACATGGGCGTCTGAAGCGTGTCGGCCCGGAAGGTGACGTAATCGTTCCGCTGGTAATAGTAACCCTGTTCGCGCAATGCACTGACGACACGTGTGCGCTCTGCCTCAAGGCTGACCACGCTGAAGGGGTCGCCACGATGCAATGCCGAAGGCTCCGGGCTGTTGCGGATGATGCTGTCTGCCTGTGGCGGGAAGTTCATATAGGCAATGCTGTCCAAGTGATAAAGAGGACCTGGATGGATGTTATAACGCACACGTTCCTTCAAGGTGTCACGCGGGTTTGGCAACGTCTCGTATGAAGTCTGCGCACGGAAATAGCCACGGCTGCGCAACGTGTTCTTCGCGACGGTGGAGCGCAATCGGGGATTGACATTACTTATCAGCACAGGCGAAGCGCCGAAATGGTTGAACATCCATTTGCCGAAGCGATGCTTACTGCCGGCATAGCGGTTGTAGATAAGAAGCTTAATGGGGAAGGGATGCGTCACGAAGCTGCTGCCCATAAAGGCACCGTTCGGAGCGTACGAGAGTACCGCCTCCACCTCTTCCTTCGCGGCTTCGTAAGCTTCTTTATCCTTTTCCGAAGCCCGCTTGATGCTGTCGCGCATTTCCTTCTCCTCCCCAAAGGGGGAGTCTGGGAGGGAGCTTTCGCCGCTGAGCAGCCCCTCCACTGTCGTATAGGCATCCGCCAAAGCTGTGATGACACCTTCCTGCTCCTTACCCCCAGCACCTTGTTCATTTTTGTCGTAGTCGATGCTCTTGATGCCGCGATAGAGCGTCTCGCCCTCCGGCAGGTTCTTGGTGAGAGAACATGCAGAGGCAAGCAGGCAAAGCAGGATTATTGCTGAATAGGACTTATGAGACTTATAGGACATATGGGACTTATGGGGATTGTGGGGACTGTGGGGAGGGAGGAGCAGGTGGTTGCGGCTCCTTGTTTTTCTTGAAGATGAAGAGTTCGCCGAGCTTGTCGGCTTTCTTGCGGAGCACGATGCCGCCGCCCATCTTCGTGACCTGTCCTTCGAGCAGCGACTCATAGTTGCGGTCGTAGAAGAGGTTGACGTAGCGCGAGGCGGTCTTGTCGAGACGATATTCTATCGCAATGTTGTCGATAATGGTCTGTCCTGTATTGACGGCATCGCGCCCTGTGCTGACTTTTCCGCCCACGATGACGCTGATGCGGTTGCCCCAGAAGCGCTTGGCGAAGCTGAAGCTGTAGTCGGTGGTCGTGGTGCCTGTCTCAGAGATTCCACTTTCTATGCCGAAGTTCACATCGACAGTGCTGAGTGCTTTGCCTGCAATATCGTTGATGGCGCTCTGCAGGTAAGCATTGAGCGTGTTGGCATAGTTGTAGCCGCCGTTCGTCTCGGCATCATCCGTGACGTACATGCCCGTGACGAGCATCGTGACAGCCACTCGTCCGCGCTCCTCGGCTGTCATTGCACTCAGCTGGTTCTGCACGGTCATGTCCTCGGGAGCCTGCAATGTGAACTCCAGCCCCATGTCCTCGAGCGTACGGCTCAATGCCAGCCCGACCTCGAACGCCACGCTGCGCGGCACACTGTTCTCCGTCACAGTCGACCTGACACGCTCACTGGCATTGATGCTCAAGCGGGGGTTCATCATCTTGCCTTGGAACTCCACATAGCTGCCCTGCGCTATTCTGAAGTCATTAAGCGGAATCGCCATCAGCGAGTAGCGCATGATGCCCTTGTTGATGGTATAGCGTCCCCAGAGCTGCATGTCGTTCTGCATGTCGTAGGTCATGGTCATCTCTCCCCCGCCCTGCAGGTCGATGTAGTCATTGCCTGCATCGCTGAGGAAACAGTGTATCTGTGCCGTCTCTGCAATGCCCACATTCATCTGGATGTCGATGCTCTGACGTGCCACATTGAGAGGCTCGGCGGCGATGGTGTCGGTGAAGTCGCAGAAGGTGACGATGTCTGCGAGCTGGTCGTCGACGGTGATAGGCGTGTCACTGAGGACACAGCTGACATCGGTGCTGCCAAGGACATCAAGGCGACCGCGCATCTTGAGGTCGGAAAGCGTTCCCCACAGCCGTCCGCCGAGGTTGACGAAGACCTTGCCATACGCCAGAGAGCCTTGCCGTTTCGGTGCATTGATGAGCTGGTAGTTGTTGGCTTTCACGTTCAGATTGAGTTGCACACGCTCCAAGTTGCTGAAGTCGATGTTACCGTCGAGCACCAGCGGTGTCTTGCCTGCGGCGTATGCCTCGATGCGGTTAAGGTCAAGGCGGCTGTCCTTGACGGTAATGGTGTGGTCGGACACCTGCAGGTTCACGTTGTAACTGTCGGCATCGATGTGAAGGGAGTCCGTGCGCAATTCGCCGTTCAGGACAGGGTTGTCCGTCGCCCCGCTTACCTTAAAATCCCCCCAGGCATAACCGCTCATGACGAACGGGCCGTCGGGCATGAAGGCATTGAGGAAGGCGAACGGCACATGCTGGAAGGTTGCTTCTCCGTCCATCCTGCCCTCTCCGTCCTTTTCATGGTATTTGCCATTGACCAGGAGTATCTCTTCACCGTCCTTCGTGATGATGCCGTCAACATGGTGCGACTCGTCGGCATTGGGGAAATAGATACCGTTCAGACCTATGTTGCCGAGCAGGACGCCGTTATACCTCATCTTCTCCACAAGCATCTCCGCCGAGACGGTTGCCGTGCTGTCTATCTGCATGTAGTGAACGTCGCCCTGCAGGAAGCCGTTTATGTCGGGCATGAAGGGTATGGCCTGCGTCAGTTCGCCCACATTGAAGTGGTTGACGCTAAGCGATATGTCCTGCTGCGCCTCGTCGTTGGGCGTGGTGTAGAGCTTCAAGCCTGTGCCGTCATCGGCAAGGAGGTTGACCAAGGCATCAAGGTGTCCACTGCGGGTGAGGGTGACGAAGTTGTCGGCATTGAGCGTGAAGCGCCGATAGGCAATGGTTGGGTCGAGCGGTGTGAAATGAACTCGCACACCATCGGCAAGCATATTAAGCGCCAACCCAAAGTCCACACTCTTCTGTCCATTGGCGTCGCGGAAAAGCACACTGGCTTCGGCTCCGCTTTCTTTCAGGGCAGCACGCAGTTGCGACTGGAATGTCACCACACGGTTCTTCGGCCCGTTGGCCACGCGGGCATCAAGCGAGAGGCCGCTCTTCTCCTGCCGGATGTGCCAATAGATGCTGTCGAGCAGGATGGCGCCTGTGTTGAGGGAATGCATGTAGCCGTTGCCGCTCAAGCCGTCAGCCGGCGAGGAAAGGAGATGGAAAGAGAAGTCGCGGAAGTTGTAGCCTGTGGCATGACGCATAATGTTGCTGATGGGATTCTTATTGCCGCAGTCAAGCTCCATGCGGAGATGCGGAAGGAGTGTGCGAAGCGTGTCCTGGTCGATGCGGAGGCTGTCCATCTGCCGCTCAAGCTCACGGCTAAAGTCGTCGACATGTGCCAACAGGGAGTCAAGCCCCTGGTCGGAGGATACAGACAGGGTGAGGTCGCCGGCAAACGCCTTTGCGCTGATGAGTTCGGGCGTGAGGTTGGCATCGACGGTGAGGTCAAGGGGATGGAAGATGCTGTCGGGGGTGGTCAGCTCCATCGCTTCGATGCGTGCAGCGAGACTGTGTGTCTGCCGGAAGTCGGAAGCGCCGTCCACATGCATCACCATACTGGCAGAGACTGGTCGCCCCGCCAGCCGAAGGGCATAGAGGTCGATGTGGTTCAGATCCATATTGAAAGCAGCTGCCTTCACCTTACGGTCGGTGATGGCGGCATCGACACAGCCCTGCAGGCAGAGCAAGTCGTTGCGGCTGCTTACGTCAAGCATTGCCTTGCCCCGCTCCAAATGGCAGTCGGCACGGATGCTGTCGAGGTTCCATGAGCCATAGCCAAGATGGTCGACGGCAGCCTGCGCACGGAGCGCTGTGTGCGGACTGAGCATGTCTGTGCCGTGTCCCGACAGTTTGGCACTGGCGGTAAGGAGATAGAGCGAGTCGTGCGGCAGGAAGTCGTGCAGATTGAGACTGGCAATGCGGGCATCTGCTTGATAAGCCATTGCCTGGAGGTCTATGTCGCCTGTCAGGTGGGCCTGGCCCTTGCCTTCGAGGAGCAGTGCGTCGGTGTAGAGCTTCGATGCCTGGCGCAAGCGGGTGTCGGCATGGAGCACCATCTTCGGGAAGTGCACATTGTCTAAGCCAAGGTAACGGTTGACAAAGCTGAGATCCATCGTCGTGATGTCCCACTTGAGGTCTGCGCCGAGCCTTGTGCTGTCGGTCAGGTTCAGGAGTGAGCCTGTGGCACGGGCATCGAGGACAGTGGGCATCAGCACATTACACGTATTCAAGGCAAGGCTGTCCACGTTGCCTTTTGCCAAAAGGTCGAGGTTCAGCGGCTGCTGCGGGTAGCTTTTGGCGAGGTCCTTTGGCAGATAAGCCGCAGCAAGGCTGAGCACATCCTCGCTGCCCAGCGATGCCTGCACATTGGCCATCAGTTCTCCGCGCTTGCTGGGCGAAAGGGCGTTCCAGTCGAGGTTGGCATTGCCGCGTACAAAGCTGTTGGGTGTCTGCAAGTCGAGCTTCACCACCGACAGATGCGTGGAGTCGAAGGAGAACTTCTCAAGTTCCAGATCCAAGTCCCGGACGGCAAAGTCCATTGCCGAAAGGCTGTCGACGGAGAGGCTGAGACGACCCACACGGTACGCACCCTGCCCAAGGTCAATGTCGCCGGCATCAAGGCTTGCACTTCGGATGGCGGCATCGACCATGAATGCCTCTTCCCCTTCCGTCTGAACCTTGAATTTTAAATTTTGAATGTTGAATTTGTCAATATCTACTTGCCACTCAACAGGCGTGCTCTCTGTCGTGTCCTCCTCTTCTGCCGTCTCGCGAAGCAGGATGTCGAGCATACAGCCGTCCAACGACGCTTCCGACACGCAGACCTTCTTTCCTCGCAAGTCAATGTCGTCGGCAACTATCCTGAGGCAGCCGAGTCTGCCGTCCATCGCAAGTGCTTCTATCAGCTCGGTCGTGTGGATGCTGCCTTCGGAAAGTTCGATGGCTTCCACGCCGATGTGCAGCGACAGCAAGCGTGTGAGGTCGAGGTCAACAAGTGCGTGCTCCACGTTGATGAGGTCGGTGGGTGGCTGTGCCACGCGCACTTGCCCAAGGCTTATGTCGAGGGGGAAGGCGATGTGGACGCTGCCAACAGACACCTCAAGCCCCGTCTCTTCCTGCAAATAGGCAGTCAGCCTGTTTACTGCCCACCTTTGTACAGGCGGCAGATAGAGGCTGGCGGCAAGCAGCACGACAAGCAGCACCAACGCCAGAAACGTCCAGGCTATGTATCTCAACACACGTTTCACATTGCAAAGGTACGAAATAAAAACAAGAATTGTGTTAATAAACACAATTACTTTTGCTTCCGACCGCGATTTTTTACATTTCGCAAGAACTATCCAAACAAAACAAATTGTAAGCAAATCGTCCATTTTGCTTACACTTGCGTTTTGAGCCGGCTCGCCAGAATCGCTTCAAATGGTTCCGGTGGCACTTTTCCACCTTTTTGCATAAAGACGCGCTTAAATCGAACAATTTTTGTAACACGCTGATTATCAAGCCAGAATTTTCACAACTCATGCTTCATGTCTCGTTCTTAGCCCCTATATTGCCAACTCAACATGACAAAAACGAGGCTTCTTGCCGTGTTTTTAGTTCTTTTCGCCTGTAGAAAATCAAGTCGCGAACACAGTACTTATGGCAATAAGTCCACGTTCTTATTGCCATAAGTCCGTGGACTTGTTGGCAACGAGGCACGGACTTATGCCCAAAACAGCCTGTTTTGCTGCCTTTTTTGCCGCGCTCAAAAATGACAAAAAGAAAGCAGAAACGAGATTTCTATGACACGAAGGCACAAAACAAACATGGACGGACACTTGGTCCGCCCACACTGATAAGCCGACAGCCAGAGGCTGCTGTCTTGTTTCAACTACAACTGGTCGCAAACTCCTGCCAGAGGCGTTCCTCAGGCAAGGGCGCTTCGATGGTAAGAGGAGCGTGGGTGACGGGATGCTCCAGCTGGAGTCGCCAGGCATGGAGCGAGATGCCGCCGTCGGGGTTGCTGCGCGGCGCGCCGTACTTCAGGTCTCCCTTGATGGGACAACCCATTTTGGCCAACTGGCAGCGTATCTGATGGTGACGCCCTGTGTGCAGTTCTACCTCGAGCAGGAAGTAGCGTTCCGATTGTGCCACAAGCCGATAGTCAAGCACCGCCTTCTTGCTGTTCGGCACCTCGCGGTCGTAGGCGCGGGCCGTGTTCTGCTTCTCGTTGCGCGTCAACCAATGCGTGAGCGTGCCTTCGGGCTGAGGAGGCTTGTTCGCAACAATAGCCAAGTAGGTCTTCCTGACTGCCTCGTGCTCGGCAAACATCTTGTTGAGCCGCGGCAAAGCCTTACTCGTCTTGGCGAACAGCACGACACCGCTCACAGGGCGATCCAACCTGTGAACCACCCCAAGATAGACGTTCCCCGGCTTCTCGTACTTCTCCTTCAGGTAAGCCTTCACCAAATCAGAGAGGGGGACATCGCCAGTCTTGTCGCCCTGCACGATGTCCCCTACTCTTTTGGCTACCGCTATCAAGTGATTATCCTCGAACAGAACCGTCATAATGTACAATTTACGGGGCTACGCCCATTTACAATGTACATTGTCAAATTGTAAATGGCTCTTACATGTTCATTCCGCCATCCACCTGGATGACCTGGCCGCTGACGTAGCTGCTCATGTCGCTGGCAAGGAAGGTGGCTACGTTGGCGATGTCTTCCACCTGTCCGCCGCGGCGCAGGGGTATCTTCTTCTTCCACTCCTCGCGAATCTCCTCACTGAGCTGTGCCGTCATAGCCGTCTCGATGAAGCCCGGTGCAATGGCGTTGGCACGGATGCCCTTCGGTCCCATCTCCTGTGCGATGCTCTTGGCAAGGGCTATCATGCCGGCCTTGGAGGCTGCATAGTTGGCCTGGCCGGCATTGCCGTGAATGCCTACGACGCTTGCCATGTTGATGATGCTGCCGCCACGCTGCCGCATCATGATGGGCACGCAGGCATGGGTGAAGTTGAAGGTGCTCTTCAGGTTCACGTTGATGACGGCATCCCACTGCTGTTCGGTCATGCGGAGCATGAGTCCGTCCTTCGTGATGCCGGCATTGTTGACAAGGATGTCGATGCTTCCGAAGTCCTCCTTTATCTTGTTCACGATTTCCTCGGTGGCTGCGAAGTCGGCAGCATTGCCTGCGTATGCACGGCAGGTAACGCCGACAGCCTCAATCTCTTTTCGTGTGGCTTCGAGGCCGGCAGCCATCTCGTCGTTGAGCACCAAATCTGTGAATGCTATGTTTGCGCCTTCAGAGGCGAACTTCAGGGCTATCGCTTTACCGATGCCCCTTGCTGCACCCGTGATGAGTGCGGTCTTTCCTTCAAGTAGTTTCATGTCTATGTCATTAAATATAAGCCCCCTCCCAGCCTCCCCCTTTGGGGGAGGAGATAGGAGGAGAACTATTTGTTATTGTTTTCTTTATTACTTTTCATATCGAAGCACTCCCCCAAAGGGGGAGCAGGGAGGGGGCTTTATAGGTACTGGCTCAAGTGCCTGTCCTGGCGGCTCAGTGCCTTGTGTATCAGTTTCTGCACGATGCCACGGCTCATGCCCTGCGGCATACCGTCGGCCAGACGACCATATATATAAGGTATCTCCAGCCCCTTAATGCAATAGTGCATGATGTCCGAACAGAGGGGGATGCTGTCTATCTCGAAGCGTCCCTGCTGCACGCCCTCCGCCATGATGGAGGCGAAGAGCCGCTGCTCGTTGCGGTCGAAGTTCTTGCGCACCTTCTCCACCATAATGATGTTGCGGAAGAACTCGGCCCGCAGGTTGCCGTTGCGTTGAACGGCCTCCTTGATCATGTTCAGGTGGGTGTAGATGACCTCCACAAGCTTGTCTTCCGGCTCCATCTGCTGCATCGCCACATCGTTCATCTTCTCGTTGATGCGCTCCAGTTCGCCCTCGATGACAGCCCAATAAATCTCCTCCTTACTCTTAAAATAAGTATAGAGTGTGCGCCGGCCTTTGCCCGAAGCTTGGGCAATGTCGTTCATCGTGGTGTTCTCCAGCCCATTCTTGGCGAACAGCTGCCGAGCCACATCCACAAGCTTGATGCGTGTCTTTACTACTGCCATTTCGTTTGCAAAGATAGCACATTTTCTTCTCTTTGTGCAATTTTTGTGTGTTAAAAATGCTCAAACGACCCTATTTTGTGCAAGAAACGAAGAAAAAGCAGTGCAAAAGCAATAATTTTGAATTGCGGATTTTGAATTTTGAATTATATGTCGTACCTTTGCATCGCAAAACATCGCGGGGTGGAGCAGTTGGTAGCTCGCCAGGCTCATAACCTGGAGGTCGCTTGTTCGAGTCAAGCTCCCGCAACGAGGGTGGTGGCAATCCGGTGGCATTCATGCCCCGGGTTGCTTTTTTATGCCCTTACCTTGAGACTTTAAGGCGGTGGTTGCCTACCTGAATGATATACTCTCCCGAAAGGATGCGCATGGCGTTGGACTTCGTGTCCCACCACTCAAAAGCGGACGGGGGCAAGGGAACGCTAACCTGGGCGGTGGTGCCTGCCGCAACATCGACGCGCTGGAAGGCGCGCAAGGTGCGGATGGGGCCGTCGGTGTCGCCCACCTTGCTGATATAGACGAGAACCGTCTCTGTGCCGTCGCGCTGTGACTTGTTGCAGACGGTGAGCGAGAGCCTGCCGTCGGCATAGCGCGGCTTGCCATAGACGAACTTGCTGTAGCTGAGGCCGTAGCCGAAGGGATAGAGCGGTTCGCCACGGAAGTAGCGATAGGTGTGCCCTTCCATGTTATAGTCCTCGAAGTCGGGCAATTGTTCTATATTACGATAGAAAGTCACGGGCAACTTGCCACTGGGGTTGACGCGACCAAAGATAACCTCTGCCAGAGCCTGACCGCCTGCCTGTCCGCCGTACCAAGCCTGCACAATGGCATCGGTGGTCTGCTGCTCCGGAACAAGTCCGATGGCGCTGCCCGAGCAAAGGGCAAGGATGACGCGCTTGCCTGCCTTGTGCAACTCGGCAAGGATGTCGCGCTGCGTCTGCGGCAGCTCTATCATGGTGCGGTCGCCGCCTTTGAAGCCCTCTTCCTTGACCTCCATCTCCTCGCCCTCGAGACTTGGAGAGATGCCGCCGCAGAAGATAACCGTCTGGGCGTCCGCGGCGGCCTCAACCTGCTGCTGAACATCCCGCTTCCAAGGGATGAATACAGCCGACGGGCAGATAGCCTGAATGCCTTCCTTCAGGGTTATCGTGTGCAGGGGGAAGCCGTTATAGTTGCCCCACATCATAGTGCTATCGACGGCATTGGGACCCATCACGGCAATTTGACAATTTGACAATTTACAATTTACATTTTGATTTTCCCCTTTTAACCTTTTCACCTTTTCACCTTTTTCCAAAGGCAGTATGCCGTTGTTTCGCAGCAGAACGATACTCTTCCGTGCGGCTTCGAGCGCCAGGTCTGCGTGCTCCTTGCAGCAGAGGCGGTCGTCGGGAATCCTGTTCCAGGGATTGAGATGGGGATCGTCGAAGTCGCCCAGGCGGAAACGCGCCTCGAGCAAGCGGACGAGACTTCGGTCGATGGTTTCCTCCTTGATGCGTCCTTCCTTCACGCCGTCAAGCAGGCTACCGAAGCTTTCGCCGCATTCAACATCCGTTCCAGCCACTACTGCCGCACTCGTTGCCGCCGTCTTGTTCTCGCTGTAATGGTGTCCATAGTCCTTCCAGAAGTCATCCACAGCCCAGCAGTCGCTCGTCACCAGCCCCTCGAAGCCCCACTCCTCGCGCAGTATCTGCTGGAGGAGGCGGTCGCTGCCGCAGCAGGGCTTGCCCTCGAAGCGGTTGTAGGCGCACATCACCTCGGCCACCTTCGCCTCCTTCACCAAAGCGCGGAAGGCATAGAGATAGGTCTCGTAGAGGTCGCGCAGCTTGATGTTCTCGGCATTGTAGCGGTGACGACTCCACTCAGGACCGCTATGGACGGCAAAGTGCTTGGCGCAAGCCAGCAGCTTCTGGTAAGGCGCATCCGCCGGTCCCTGCAGTCCTCGCACCACGCTCTTGCCCATCACGGCAGTCAGGTACGGGTCTTCGCCGTAGGTTTCCTGTCCCCTGCCCCATCGGGGGTCGCGGAAGATGTTGATGTTCGGCGTCCAGAAAGAGAGGCCGTGATACATTTCCCGCTGTGTTCCAAGACGATGTGCCTGGTTGTGCTTGACGCGAGCCTCATCGCTGACAGCTGTGAAGACGCGCTCCACGAGCAAGGTGTCGAAGGTCGCAGCCATACCCATCGTGATGGGAAAGACGGTAGCGTGACCATTACGCCCCACACCATGAAGGGCCTCGCTCCACCATTGGAAGACAGGCACGCCAAGCCTCTCGACCGGTTTCGAGAAGTGCATCATCATCCCGACCTTCTCCTTCAAGGTCAATCTGCCACAGAGGTCAAGAGCACGCTCCTTAGGGCTAAGCTCCGGGTTCTGAAAAGGATAAGACTGCGCACCAGCACAAAGTGAAACACTTACCAGCACGGCAGACAGCAAAACGCGAGTTGAATGAGTGAAATGTGCCATATTCGTTTGATTTTTCTGCAAAGATAGTGTAATTATTTAACATTCCTTCTGTTTTTGTCAAGAAAAGTGTATCTTTGCAAGGACTAAGGTAAAAAGTCCTGCTTTATGGCACACATGACGTCGAAGTTCCTGCTGTTTTTGCTCCTTTTCCCTTGCATTTCTTTGCAGGCACAAGGACAAGCGGAGCGTTCTGACTCGACTTTGATGCAGGAAGTGAGCATCAACGGACAGCGGCAGCGCATCAGCTATCGTCTTGACCGCCAAAGAATTGATGCCTCGCAAGTGCTTACGGCTCAAGGAGGAACGGCTTTCGATGTGCTGAGAGCTGTGCCTGGAGTTGTTGTGGATGCCGACGGAAGCCTCTCCTTCCGCGGCAGCCAAGAGTTCCTCGTCTATGTGGACGGCAAGCCTTCGCCGCTCTCTGGAACCGAGGCCCTGCAGATGATTGGGGCTGCCAGCATCAAGGATATCGAGATACTTACCACGCCGTCGGCCAAGTACAAGACCGATGGCGATGTGGGCATCATCAATATCGTCACAAAGCGAAGCGAGACGGAGGGCTGGGACATTGCCCTGAACGGCACGGCCTCCACTTGGGGCACACTCTCGCTCGATACCAAAATCAACTACCGGACAGGTCACCATAATATATATATAGGGGGACAAGGCTCCGACATACACAACAAGAGCGATTTCCAGCAAAAGAAGACGACGGCCTCCTCCGGCGGAAGTGCTCTCCCCCTGAAGGGGGCTGGGGGGGCTGTCACATCCTTTGCTGACGGTACACGTTTCAGAGACTTCCGAACTTTCATCGGACAAGGCGGATATGAGTTCAACAACGGCTGGCATCGGTTCAACATAGACCTGCAAGGCGGCAGAACCATCAATCCGAGAGGTGGCGATATGATGTACAAAAGCCTCTCCTCTAACTCCTCCCCTGAAGGGAAGGAGAATAAGCCTCTCCCTTTAGGGGGAGGTTTGGAGGAGGCCCACGACCGCTACAAATTGACCAAGAAGCTCTTCCAAACGGCTATCGACTACACTTGGAAACTCAACGAGCGAGGCGACGAAATCAACATCTCGAACCGTTTGCGTTACGACCGCTTCTCGGAGGAATACACAGAGAGCAACATGTTCGACCTCAATGGTGCGCGGCAAGAGGGCACACGAGGCTTTGAGACGGAGCACCACTGGGATTGCGATGGGGCCGCCTCCTACAAGCTTCACTACCGCCAAACTGGCACACTCGAGCTCGGCTATCAGTACACGACTTATAGCGAAGAAGGCGATTACCGAATCTGTTACTGGGACCTTCCGCGACAAGAGTTCGTTTGGCAGGCCAACCTCTACGCCCCTTTCTATTATCGCAGACAGACACATAGTGAATATGCTCAGATGAACGACCGCATCGGGCCTTTCCAATTTGATGCAGGCCTCCGCATAGATCACCTAATAGACGATATGGACTTGCCCACCATCACCAGTCGTCATAAGCGATATACCGAGCTTTATCCCTCGGCACACCTCGCCTACACGACCAACAAGGCTGGTACTTTCACGCTTGGTTACTCGCGCCGAACCAACCGACCGGGCATCTGGAAACTCGAGCCATACATCACCTATGAGGACTATCACACGCGAATCATCGGCAATCCTGACCTCGAGTCGGAGTACATACACTCGATGGAGTTCTCTTGGCGCAAGATGTTTGGCTCGACACAAGTAACCGCAACCATCTATGCAAGGCGCCGAACGGGAGTTGTCGATTATGTCCGTCGCGCCTACGAGCCTGGCGTAACGCTCGACAGCATCATCAATGCCGGCAATGGTTGGCGGAAAGGTCTCGAGTTGCAAGTCACCACAAAGCCCACCAAATGGTGGCAACTCACGGCGAACGGCGACCTGTCCCTCCATAATTTCCGCGCCACATACAAAGGCTGCACCAGTACACACAACACAACAGGTTCGATTGGATGGATCAACAACTTCCGCTTGGCAAAGAACACGTCTTTACAGTTCGACGGACATTTCGTGAGCGGGCACCATCTGACGCAAGGTTGGGAGACGGCTTATGTCTATTTCGACCTCGCAGCTCGCCAGTCATTGCTCAAAGGCAAGCTGCAGCTGGGAGTTGTCGCTCACGACCTTTTCCACACAGCCCGCTACCATAGTCTCCGCACCTCGACACTCCTAAGCAGCGAGACTTGGGTGCGTCCCACCTACCCCAACATCGTCTTCAGCGTCTCTTACCACTTCCGCCAACCTTCGGCAAAAGCAAAGGAAGGAGCAATAAGCAAAGATGCAGAGTTCGTAGGAAAGGACTTTTAGATTTACGATTTGACGACTTACAATTTATGTAGGTTGCATGTAGGCTTTCTTTAGGAAATATGTAGGCATGTAGGCTTGAAAGAATTTTTAGTAAGAATGAATGCTCATCTAGGCACGTTAAGTTTGGTAACTAGACGTGCCTAATTTGCAAACTTAACATGGTGTGTTTGACATTTTAACGTGGAGTGCTTGGCGTGCCTGACGACTCATCACCCACTTATCACCCTTGTATTCTTTTGGTATTCATTGCATTATGTGGGGTTGGTGACGAGTGACGAGTGTTTTGATTTTGTTTGCGTTTAGCAGATATTTCATCCTTTCATCATTTTTGACCTTATTAATTTTGCTATTTGAGTAAAATTGTTGTAACTTTGACTTCGTCTTAGTTACTCTCGTTCGAAAAAGGTCAAATAAAATTTGGCTTTTTGCTCACTTATTCGTAACTTTGTACCGAATCGTGCGGATATGCGCACAAATGGAGAAACAAAGAACAATATGTCACAGAATATCGAAATACAAGATGCAAGCCGAATAGATGCCCTCTTTGAGCGTATATCTGCGCTCATTGAGCAGGCTCGCCAGCGTGTGGCTACACCCTCGCTGGCACTTGCTCGAAACTTTGAAGGTGCCGGCACAATATCGTGGCCTTCGCATCGTGTATGTCTATGAGGATAACTTCCACGAAGACTTCAACGTTAGTGATGAACCCAAAATTGAATACTACGAATAACAGAATATGAATTTCAATAGAACCTATGGAATAGTCTTTGTGGCAATAATGCTGCTGACGATGGGTTGTGCAACCTCTCAGCAACGTGCTGAGCAGAATACCGCAACGCAAAAAGCCGTAAAGGAAGCTCTGACAAACAGGCACCTGCGCATTAATGTCCACTCAATGAATCCGTTCCGATATGCGTCGCGAACGGTATCCTATGGCTTCTTTCTGGAACTTAAAGGAGACACTCTGGTTAGCTGTTTGCCCTATATGGGACAAGTGTATCAGAACGCAGCTGTTAACACGGAAGGCCTTAACTTTGAAGCTCCCATTATCAGCTATCAAGAGTCTCGTCCCAAAAAGAACATGACGAGAATAGAACTGGAGGTAAGGACGAAAGAGGATCATTACAATTACATCCTCGAAATCTATGACACAGGCACAGCCTATATAAGGGTGCGTGGTCAGAACCGCGACAGCATCAGTTTTGATGGCGATTGCGATGTGTAAACAGTTATGGGCAAAATCATCGTTGCTATTGACTCGTTTAAGGGGTGTCTGACTTCGGCTGAAGCTAATCGGGCTGCGGCAGAAGGAATTCTTGCTCACAAACCTGATGCTGAGATTTTGACGATTCCTGTCAGCGATGGCGGAGAAGGATGGCTGGAAGCTTTTCAGGCAGCTGTGGGCGGACATTTGGTGGAAGTTAAAGTGAACGACCCGCTGATGCGTCCTATACTTGCGCAATACCTGATACACGATGATACGTCGGTTATTGAGATTGCCAAAGCAAGCGGACTGACTCTGCTCAACCCGAAAGAACGTAATCCCATGAAGACCACCAGCTACGGCACCGGTCAGCTCGTTGTGGATGCTGTCCGTAGAGGTTGTAGGCACATTATCGTGGGACTTGGAGGCAGCGCCACAAGCGACTGCGGTATCGGTATGCTTGAAGCAATTGAAAATTTAAAATTGAGAATTGAGAATGATGTCCGTTTCACAATTGCTACTGATGTCAAGAATCCGCTTTGTGGAGAGAAGGGAGCCGCTCATGTGTTTGCTCCACAAAAAGGTGCTACTCCCGAAATGGTTGTTGAACTGGATGAAAGTGCCAGGCAATTTGCAGAGGAGTCAGCCCTGCGCTTTGGCTACGACCGTCAGGATGTGCCTGGAGCCGGGGCTGCCGGAGGATTGGGATATGCTTTCCTTCAGTATATGAATGCCGATTGTCGCTCTGGAATCGACCTCCTGCTTGATGCCGTCTGCTTTGAAGAACTGCTGAAAGATGCGTCTCTGATTATCACAGGAGAAGGCTCGGCCGACAGACAGACGCTAATGGGCAAAGTGCCTTTTGGCATTCTCCAGAAAGCAAAGCCCTTCCATGTGCCTGTTATCCTAATTGCCGGGCGGATTAGGGACAAACAACTACTGCTTGACGCTGGCTTCTCGAAAACGGAGTGCATTAACCCTCCTGACATCTCTATTGATGAAGCCATGAAACCGGAAGTGGCGAAAGGGAATATCGCTATCCTGATGCAGAAGGTTGTTTCTTAACAATCTTATCGAGAGATGGGGTCTAACTCAATACTTCTTCACACCGTTGCGAACAAACATGTTGTCCTCCAAGGTCTGCATCTCTTTCTTCTCTACTTGCTCCTCCCAATTTTCTGGGGACACCTCTTCAATGGAGATGTTGATGGCTTCAGGAGCACAGCCCCAATTATCCAGGAATGCCTTGTTGATGGCCTCTACTACTTTCTCTTTTGTTGCCTTGTCCTTGGGATAGGCTTTAATTCTAATGTACGGCATATCATTTCCAATAGTTATACTTCTTGCGCAATTCTTCCTGCTTCTCCTCTGGTAACGACTTAAAATAGCCGCGCCAACTTGGACAAAAGTTTATCTGCCAACGCCAGAAGCGACCGATTAAAGACTTGGGATTCTTTTCATACGCAGCACGAAGCTTGCAGTTCTCACATGGGTACTTCATAACAAATTCTTTCCTTTCTATTAGAATAAATCTACGTGATCTATTTTCATGTATTACTTCCTTAAAGCCAGTCCGTCCTTATAGGCATTGCCCACCCTCCCTCTCATTGCTTATGCCGCCCCATACAGCCAGCATCGCACAAGGTTTCTCGTTCTCTACTTCGTATGCCGACAGCATCAGAACCGGCATCAGCATTATGTAGGGCTTTGCCCCGATGTTCTTTCTTGCCATAATATTCAGATAAAACCATAACTGAGATTTCGATAATTGTTATTTGCTCTTCAGCAACAGGTTGGCTGTAGGCAATGGGCTCTTGATGCTCACGCTGACCGAACCTCCCTTTTGCGTGCTGCGTACGACGAGGAGGGCGCGGCCCTTCCATGTTTTTACTCGCGGTGAGGTGTAGGGTTCCGTATCCTTCAGGTCGGCAGAAGCAAAGGCTAACAGTTGTCCTTGTCCCTTGATGAAAGCCTCGCAGTCGATAGCGGCTTCCGGGACGAGTGTGCCTTGCTTGTCAAGGACTTCGACAGTAACAAAAGTAAGCGATTGTCCGTCGGCAGACATTACGGTACGGTCAGGTGTGAGACGCAAACGGGCAGGCTCGCCAGCGGTCTTCAGTGTCACGCTCTCGCCACCGGCTTCAGTGCGGAGGATGCCGGCCTTATAGGGCAATGAGAAGACGGCCTTGAACTCAGTCTCGCGGCTTACCTGCTTTGTGCCGATGAGCTGGTCGTCAAGATACAGTTTTACTTCGGGCTGATGGGTATAGACCTCCACTTCGACAGGCTTTCCCTCCCAACCGGGCCATGTCCACGACTCCCATGTGGGCCAGACACTCCACATCGTGGTGTGAATCTCGCCGTGGTAGCCGTTGGGTTCGCGAACGGCCAAGTAGAGTGGCGTGTCTTTATTCCACAGCATCTCGCGATAATGGCTGATGGGCTTGCGCCAGCCGGTGATATCGACATCGCCACAGGGAGCGCCGTGCCATTCTGGCTGTCCGCCCTCAATCCACGACTCGCCCTCGCGCTCGCCCTTATAATAGTTACGACCTATGCCGCTCTCGCCCAGATAGTCAAGGCCTGTCCACACGATGTCGCCCACGACGTAGGGGAAATCGTAGGATACTGCCCAGTTGCGGAAGGCATCGCGCGGATAACTCTCCGTCTGCCAGATGACGCGCTTGGGGTCGCGCTCGTGGTCAGAGGCGTGCTTGAATATCATGTAGTTGTAGCCCACCACCTCGAGCACCTCAGCGTGTGGGTCGTAGATTTCCCAGTCGCGGTCCCAGGCACAGAGAGCCTCGGTGACGGGGCGTGTCGTGTCCAGTTCGTGGATGGCCTTCTTCATCTGACGGGCGGTATAGACCACGCGGATGTCCTTGCGCTCGATGACCTCGTTGCCGATGCTCCACGAGATGACGCAGGGGTGGTTGCGGTCGCGCAGCACCATCGCATGGATGTCCTGACGGTAGCAGGAGTCGATGACGGTGGAGTAGTCGTAAGGATTCTTCTGCGTGCGCCAGCCGTCGAAGGCCTCGTCAATGACAAGCATACCTATTGAGTCGCAGGCATCGAGGAAAGCGCGGGTCGTGGGATTGTGCGAGGTGCGGATGAGGTTGAAGCCGGCCTGCTTCATCTGACGCACCTTGCGGATTTCGGCATCATCGAAAGCACGGGCACCCAGTACACCGTCATCATGGTGAATGCAAGCACCGTTGATAAGCACCTTCTTGCCGTTGAGCACGAAACCTTTCTCAGCATCGAACGAGAACGAACGGATGCCATATTTCGCCATTGCATTGTCTATGGCCATGCCATTCTCCTTCAATTCCACCTTTGCCTCGTAGAGTGTCGGGCTCTCTGGCGACCACAGGCATGGATTATTGACGAAGAAAGTCGTTGTCACGGTCTTGCTCTCGCCAGCCTCCACAGCCACCATCAACTGAGCGCTGCCCACCACAACGGTGGCATTGCGGTCGGTCTGCGATTCATTCTGCACAGTGACGTCCACCTGTACCCGAGCCTTGTCGGCGCTCACCTCTGGCGTGGTGATGAAGACACCGTTCTCGGCAATGTGCAACGCGGGCATAGTCTCCAACCACACGTGGCGGTAGATGCCGGAACCGCTATACCAGCGACAGTTGGGCTGCTCGCTATTGTCCACCTTTACCACCACTTCATTGAGGCTTTCAGGCTTTGAGGCTTTGAAGTTCCGAGGTTTCAGATAGGGCGTGATGTTAACCGTGAACGGCGTATAACCATAGTGATGCTGCCCAGCCTTTTGGCCATTCACATAGACCTCGGCTTTCTGATACACGCCCTCGAAGTGGAGCTTGACGATTTCGCCATTGGGCGAGCCGAATGTCTTGCGGTACTCGCCCTTACCTGCCTCGAACCATCCGCCGCCAGTGCCCGTAGCTCCTTTGCCCGAATTGGGGCCTTCGAAGATGTCCCAGTCATGCGGCAAATCAACGGTCTGCGTCGTTCCATTATGTGTTAGCTGCCAGCCGAAGTCAAACAGTTGCCTTTTTGTCTGTGCCGATGCCGTCACCACTGCGATAACCAGCATCATTGTAATCATGATCTTCTTCATATTTTACTATTTTATTCTCTCAAAAAAAGCTAAAGATTAACCCTAAGATGGCCAAGCCGCCCTGCTTCAGGATAATGCTTGGCTTGCTGGTCAGACTACCGTAGAGTGCCACCAACACGACATAACCCAGTAGCAGTCGTGTCCACAGCAAATCCTGCTGCCAGACGGCCACCAATAGCAGGACGGCTATCAGACCGTTATACACGCCTTGATTCTTGAGTAGTGTCGCTATGGTCTTGCTTTTCAGCTGGTCAATGCTGATGTCAAACACTCTTGACGTGCTTCCTGAACTCGTCGCGATAGTTTCGAGGAACATAATGTACAGATGCTCCAAGGCCACCATGATTGCCAGAATTGTTGTAAGCGTACTCATACCTTATGCCTTCTTGGACTTAGTTAGGCACTGCCACCATTCTTTCAGCTGCTGCCAGCCGCCTGTGCTCCAAAGAGCGAGGAAGATAAGAACTGGTTGGAAGAAAAGTCGGATAAGTCGCAGGTTGTCGGTGTTGAGTCCGAAGGCATCGATGTGATTGACATACTGGTTGATGTTGCCAGGGAAGATGGCGACATAGAAGAGTGCCAGCAATGCTCCCACAACGGCTTTTTTCTTCCAAAGGAACAGCATACCAAGTCCAAGTGCAATCTCCACTACGCCCGATGCCAGCACCACAAAATCAGTGAATCCATCACTGAATTGTAACCATGTGGGCACTTGTGCCACAAACTCCTGACGGTTGAAAGTCAGATGACTGAACCCTGCATAGGTCATGAACAACCCCAGCAACAAACGGAAAAATGTCTTGACGTACTTCATAATGATTCATGTTTTTCAGATAATTCTGCACAAAGGTACGAATTTTTTGCCATATAACTATCGAGCTGCGCAATAAACTGTCTTTTCGTGCTTCATTTAATGTTCTTGCGCTCCTATAGGTGCTCAGGCGCTTTGCGGAACTTGCGCTCCTCCTATCGCGAAGTAGTCTGTCTGCTTCCTCTTATCGGTCACTATGATTTGAACCATTTCGTTAAGCCAAATGAACAAAGATAAGCATCACCTCATTTTTACTTTGCAAAGGTAGCCAAGCACGTGCTCTGCAAGTACCGGCATCATCAACAAAGCCATTCTTTCAGTTCATTCCGGCAAGCCCGCCAGCGATATTCCCGAATGAATGTGCATTTAGGCACGTTAAGTCGGGCAACTAGGCGTGCCTAATTGCCCAACTAAGCACGCCTAGTTTTCATTTTAACACGCCTAATCGAGCAATTACCTTAGGCGTCTGAAGCTCGGAGCACTTGAACGTATGCTTGAATGAATGTATGTATGTACCTTCAATAAAAAATAAATTATTCCTCTTGCGTTTTGATGTTTTTTTTCGTAAATTTGCAGAGCAAATTTGATGAAAACCTATGGCAAACCAACAGGAACGTGCTGAGCTGCACAAAACGATATGGAAGATAGCGAACGACTTGCGTGGCTCGGTCGATGGCTGGGAGTTCAAGGCCTATGTGTTGGGCTCTATCTTCTACCGATTCATCTCGGAGAACATCTGCGACTACATCCGTTCACTCATGGCCGAGATAGGTCAGCCAGACTTCGACTATGCCGCTATGAGCGACAACGAAGCCGAGAACATACGCCGCAAGATGGTCCAGGAGAAGGGTTATTTCATCCTGCCCTCGCAACTCTTCCAGAACATAGTGAAGACTTGCGACAGGGACGAGAACCTCAACGAACACCTCTCCAGCATCTTCCGCAGCATCGAGGCTTCGGCCATAGGAACAGACTCGGAGGACGACCTGCGTGGACTCTTCTCGGACTTCTCGGTCGATGACACGAAACTGGGTTCGACCGTCATCAAGCGCAACCAATTGCTGGCAAAAGTCTTGAAGACGGTCAGCACAATGGACCTCGGTTCGCGCTACGACGACACGCAGAACGACACCTTCGGCGACACCTACGAGTTCCTGATGCAGATGTACGCCAGCGAGGCAGGCAAGAGTGGCGGCGAGTTCTTCACGCCCCAGCAAGTG
>JAFXZK010000027.1 GCA_017541265.1 Bacteroidaceae bacterium
AACAGACCAACTCAGCAGCGAGAGAACAGACACCGCCCTGTCACGCCAGAGCAGGTTGCCGAGTACACCAACATTCCCCTTGCGACCATCTATCAGAAACTCGCAAACAGGGAAATCCCAGGCAGCAAGCCTGGCAAGCGATGGGTTATCTACCTTGATGAGATAGACAAGTGGCTGGAAGCGAACCGCAAGAATCCACCCATTTTATTAAAAGTTGAAAAGGTTAAAAGGTGAAGGTTGTTCGATAAGTCTTTCACCAGTTTTCCCTTTTTTATTTCGTGTGCAAAGGTACAACAAAAAGTGAAAAGTGAAAAGAGAAAAATTATTTGCGAGAAGCGAGATAAAGCAAGAAAAAGATTATTATATCCTCCATACTTTTTCGCTGTTTTCTTTGTGCGTATTGGAAAAATCGCTAACTTTGCTCCTCATTATTCTTTCAGAAGACCTATAAAAAGATTATGCAGCATAAATTGCGGTCGCAAGAAGACTATTACAAGGAAAGCAAACGGCTACGTCAGGAAGTTCTTCAGCTGGCTGAGCTGATAAAAGGACATCCTCTGCGATTTAGTATTGTGAATGGCATTTGTATGGACATTGAAATCTCAAAAACCGATTTGAAAACGATTGTAAGTAAAGCCTCACGCGACAATAAATTCAATGCAATCAAAAATGCATTAGCAAAAGACATTCCTTCATTTATACGAAAATCCAAATATCTTGGATGGAGAGCAGCACAGGAAGGTAAACATGAAGAGTGTGCTTATTTCGCTTATTATAATCGCAGCATTGGATGCCAAACAATACTTGTCATGCGTAAGATGAAAGGCGGTGGTCCATATAAACCTTATGCAATCATTGACCAGTTTGCTTTTGCCAGCCACATTCAAGAACTCCAAAAAGGAACTCCGCTTTGAAGGCCTTGCTTGCCGGACCAACCGGGGCTATCCATCTGAAGCGGAGTCGTAGAGTGTCACATTAATAAGTGGCATGCCGGACCAACCGGGGCCTTATCCTATGGCGGACACTTAATTCCTGAGTGCAAAGTTAAGTGTTTTTGTTATATCCTCCAAACTTTTTGGTCATTTTCTTTGCGCATGTTGGATAATTCGCTAACTTTGCAGAGCGAACTGCCCAAAATGGCTAAGATGCACAAGGTGATGTGCGGAGTTGATTATGTATAAACAAATAAAAAGTAGTCACGATTATGAAAAGGATTTTAGTTTTAGCATTGATAGCGTTGAGTAGCATGTCTATTCTTGCCTACGATGCCAAGATTGACGGCATCTATTACAACTTCTCAGGCGATAATGCTGAGGTGACGTATCTTTATAATGATCTCAGCAATTCTGCTGCTTACTCCGGAAACGTCGTTATTCCTGAATCTGTAACCTATAACGGCAAACCCTACAGCGTGACAAGCATAGGAAACTATGCATTCAGGTACTGCTCCGGCCTGACATCTGTTACCATCCCGAGCAGCGTGACAAGCATAGGAAACTATGCATTCATGTACTGCTCCGGCCTGACATCTGTTACCATCCCGAGCAGCGTGACAAGCATAGGAGACGAAGCATTCAGGTTCTGCTCCGGCCTGACATCTGTTACCATCCCGAGCAGCGTGACAAGCATAGGAGCGGGGGCATTCGAGGATTGTTCTCGTCTGCACACGATATATTGCCTTAATCCCATTCCTCCTACTTGTTCGTCTATCCATACTTTTGAGTGTTATGATCTTCGCAACAAATATGATGTTTATTCATACGCCACTTTGCATGTACCTATGGGCTGTAAGGAGCTTTATTCTTCCGCTTATGAATGGCGTTACTTCAATAAGATAAAGGAGGACATGGAGATGAATGGGCAGGTCTTCTACACCACTCTTTCTGTGAACCAGGCAGGAGACGGATATGTGAAGCACTATGTCAAAGCAGACGAGCCTTATACACTCTTCATCGGTTCTGAGGCGGGAATGCGCATCAATACCGTTATGTTCAACGGGGAAGATGTGACAGACAGGATGATTGACGGTTATTACACAACTCCCAACATAACACGACCGTCGAAGATTGTGGTTTCCTATGAGCAAGACCCTGATGGAGTTGTAGCAGTTCCTGCCGACGACAATCTGCATGTTTATGGGAACGAGGGTTCTCTCTACGTTTCAGGTATTGAAGAGCCTCAAAGAATGTATGTCTATAC
This sequence comes from Bacteroidaceae bacterium, assembly GCA_017541265.1. Taxonomy (GTDB): domain Bacteria; phylum Bacteroidota; class Bacteroidia; order Bacteroidales; family Bacteroidaceae; genus Physcousia. Next base: position 2,200 of record JAFXZK010000027.1, read on the forward strand.
ATTGGATGGCAAACTCACAAGCACACAAATGCTTGAAGGCGACACAAGGGTTAAGCTAAACGATGGTATTTACATCGTAAAGGTAGGCGAAAGGACATTTAAGGTGTCGCTATAAAGTAGCTAAGAACCTGATATAAACCTTCCCATAACATGGCATAAAAGTCTTTTAGGCTCGTTACATAATTATTTTCAAGGCGTGAAAATAGTTTGTAAGCACGCTATGTGAGGTTTTGCAGCACGCTCTGTGAGGTTTGGTGGTGTACTCTGAGAGGCTTTACAGCACACTGTGTGAATATAGATAAGCGGGTAAATTGCACTCAATTTAGTGCGATTTGTGTGATTTTCTGCACTGAGTTTAGTGCAGTTTCGAACACGGATTGTGCGGATACACAGATAAAGGGATAATCCGAGAAATCCGTGTTCAAAAAGATAGTTAGTTCGGGTATATGAGCTTGAAAGGATTTTATTGTATGACCACGCCTAATGCTTCTTCCAGTGGTGCAAGCACGTCTTGCCGTATATTGCGGATGACACTCATGTCGAGGGCATTGATGAGTTCCTTGGTCTCATATCCCTTCTTGTAGGTTCTGCGAGCCTTCTTGTATAACTCCTGTAGTTTCTGATAGCCATTCATTCCCTTCGACAAAGTTGGTGGAACTTGTTTCAGGCGCAAAAAGCTACAAACTCCTTGCAGGTCATCGAGAATCCAATCTTCAATTGAACTCTTGACACCTATGCGGATAAATTCATCAATGCCCATACGTTTAACGCTTTTACCAATGGCATCCCACTTTACTATTTGTGGTTGCCTGACCTCGAAAACATCCGTGTCGTATGAACAACAGACCGTTTTAATTCTGTAGCCACCAGTCTGGGCTGTTGGTAAGTATTCGTTCTTCAACTTTGCCAGCAGCTTGCTAGAATATCTTGTTACACCCTTTAGGTTGCATACATCATATGGCAACAGCTTACTACTGCTGACAGATACGTAATAATCAATGAGTGATTTGAAGAACACCTCATCGGTATCTCCTTCTACAAATATCAACACACGCGAAGGTTGCTGTGCCTGTTTCTTTTTCACCATCACCGTTTGCTATTTGAAGAAGGTGGTCAGTTTTTCGTTATCAGCCTCCATGTCGAGCATAAAATCAAACATAAACTCACCAAAGGTCAGTTCCATATCACCTGCATATTTGTACAGATATTTAAGTTTAGAAGGGTTTACCTTTGCAAAATGAGCAAGTCCGTCATGCTTGGGCAGTCCGAAATACATTTGTCCCGGTTGCATGTACCGCATCAGATAAGGTGAGTGGCTTGTCATCAGTATCTTTGTATTTGATGCGTATGCCTGTATGGTGAGAAGAAGATTCTCCATCAGCTTTGGATGGACAGAGTTTTCTGGTTCCTCGACCATAATCATTGGTATGTCCTGCTTCTGAGCAGCCATACACAATGTGAACAAGAAGATCATACGCTTGCTACCGCTTGACAACAACCGAATACTGGTGGGTTGCGAGTTGAACTCCTCTTGTACTCTTATATCATAGACTTTGCTGCGTCCGTCACTCAATGTGATTTCATTCGGCTCGAATGATACGACCCCAGGAATCAGTTGCTTAATACCATCTGACAGAATGCTGAAGCTGTCAGAATCCATTTCTTCCATTTGATAGATGTACTCACTTAAGGTCATACCATTTAGCAGAGAGATACCCCTACCACCTTCAACAGAGAAGTAGGTTTCGGGATTGTCTAATGTTTCCAGATTGGGGATGCTAATGTCGCATATCTGTTTGGCCAGGTCAGAGAGGAACATGTTGCCGCTTGCTATCACTGGAAGAGCAAGTTGCTGAGGTGTGGTAGGGTAAGGCTTGTTACACCGACCCGTAGCAGACGGCACAATCAAACCATAGTAGCCGTTCTTGCGATTGATAAGTTGGCGGTATCGCTGTTCGTCGTAACCTTTTATCTTGAACCATTCAGATAGAACATAACCAGGGATCGCTCCCTCTGCCCACTTGCATTCATAGCCATATTGTACCATTTCTATTCGCCCATTTCTCTCAATATGGCCATAAATCTCAAAATGGAAGTTCTTGTCCTGCATTGAAACATTAATAGGGAGGTAGCGGCTCCGCAACATCTGCCTTTTAGTTTCCTCGTTGGCTTTCATATATGTCAAGCCAAAGCTGATGGCACGAAGAACATTACTCTTGCCATAACCATTAGGGGCGATAAGGGCGTTTATCTCTCCAATCTCTAAATGTATATGTTCAATGTTGGAGATTCCCTCGATGATAAGATTGTCTATAATCATAGCTCATGCAAGTAATTTTGCGCCAGTGGCGCTTAATGCTGCCACAAAGGTATAAAATAATAACAACTCGCGCAAATATTTTTGCGCGAGTTGCATCTTATTTAATTATTTTTATCGCTTTGCGGGCTTTCCTGTGGCGTTGTCAGGCTGGATAGATGAGCTTGAAGTCGAGTTGTTTGCGGTAGAGGTCGGCGCGGGAGACTTGGACTTTGACGCTGTCGCCGAGGTTGTAGCAGTGGTGATAGCGGCGGCCTTTGAGGCAATAGTTCTTCTCGTCGAAGTCGTAGTAGTCGCCCTCGAGGTCGCGCAGCGGTATCATGCCTTCGCACTTGTTCTCGTCGATTTCGACGTAAATGCCGAACTCCGTGACGCCTGAAATGGTGCCTTGGAAGGTCTCGCCGAGGTGTTCGCTCATGAACTCCACCTGCTTGTACTTGATGCTTGCCCTTTCTGCCGAAGCCGCCGTCTGCTCCATATCGCTGCAATGTTCGCAGTATTCCTCGTACTTTAGCTGGCTGACACCTCGCCCTCCCTCGGCGTAGCGTGTCAGGAGGCGGTGTACCATGAGGTCGGGGTAGCGGCGGATGGGCGACGTGAAGTGCGTGTAATAGTCGAACGCCAAACCGTAGTGGCCGCAGTTGTATGTGCTGTACTTGGCCTTCATCATCGCCTTGAGGGTTATCATCTCAATGACGTTCTGTTCGCGCTTGCCTTTGACGTCGTCGAGCAGGCGGTTCAGGTTGCGGCTTATCTCGCCCCTGTTGCCCGTGGTCTTCAGCTTGTGACCGAACTTCTTCACAAAGTCGGCGAGGTTGAGAAGCTTCTGTGGGTCGGGATTCTCGTGGATACGATAGGGCAGCACCTTAGGCTTCTGGTTCTTCGGAACCTTGCCGATGCTTTCGGCAACCGTGCGGTTGGCAAGCAGCATGAACTCCTCGATAAGCTTGTTCGCGTCCTTTGCCACCTTGAAATAGACGCCTGTCGGGCGTCCGTCCTTGTCGATGTTGAAGCGCACCTCGCAGCGGTCGAAATCAATAGCTCCGGCTGCAAAGCGCTTCTGGCGCAATATCTTGGCCATACGGTTCAAGGTAATGAGAGCCTCTACCAAACCTCCCCCTAGAGGGAGAGGCTTACTATCATCCCCCTTCCCTTCAGGGGAGGGGTTAGGGGTGAGGCTGTCTTCCGGGCTTGCCTCGCCTCGGTCTTCCAGCACCTTCTGCACCTCTTCGTAGGTGAAGCGGCGGTCGCTGCGAGTCACCGTATGAGCCAGCTTCCAGTACTTCACCTCAGCCTTCTCGTTCATGTGGAAGATGACGGAGTACGTCAGCTTGTCCTCGTCGGGACGGAGCGAGCAGATGAGGTTGCAGAGGCGCTCCGGCAGCATCGGCACCGTGCGGTCAACGAGATAGACGCTCGTCGCGCGCTTGTATGCTTCCTTATCTATGATGGAGCCTTCCTTGACGTAGTGGCTCACGTCGGCAATGTGCACACCAACCTCATATAATTTACCATTTGACGATTTACCATTTGACGATTTGATTTCGCGGATGGAGAGTGCGTCGTCGTAGTCCTTAGCGTCGTAGGGGTCGATAGTGAATGTCAGGACGTCGCGCATATCGAGTCGGCGTGCGACCTCTTCCTCGGTAATGCCCGGCACAAGCTTCTCCGCCGCTTTCTCCACAGCTGCGGGATAGGTGTAGGGCAGGCCGTACTCCGCCAAGATGGCGTGCATCTCGGCTGTGTTCTCGCCTGTCTTGCCCAGGATGTCAACGACCTTGCCAATCGGGTTCTTTGCCCTGTCGGGCCACTCCACGATGCGCACCACGGCTTTGTCGCCCGTCTTGCCTTTCTTGAGGTTCTCTTTCGGGATGAAGATGTCGTTGGCAAGGGTTCTGTCTTCTGTGAGGAGGTAGGCATAGCCCTTCTGCACCTGAAGAGTTCCCACGAAGGTCTTGTCGCTGCGCTTCAGGATTTCGGTGACAGCAGCCTCGCGGACGTGGTGTTTCCGGCGGGCGAAGAGTGTGACCTGCACCGTGTCGCCGTCCATGGCGTGCAGGCTGTTGCGCTCGGCTACGAGGATGGGTTCGCCGCCATCTTCCGGCTCGAAGGTGTTCTTGCCGTTTGCTTTGCGGTGGAACACGCCCGTCATCACCTGCGACGGCATATTCAGCATGTAGCAGAAGCGTGGCTGCTCCTTGATGAAGTCGTCCATCAGGAGGCCTTCCAGCACGTCCGTCAGGAGCAGCTTTGCCCCGCTGGAAGTGAGATGCAACTGCTTGCAGATGTTCTTCAACGAGAAGACAACAGCAGGATTCTCTTGAAAGAATTCAATGACTGTGCGTTCCAAATCGCTCTTACGCAGCCCTCGGCTGCCGGTTTTCTTCTTTCCCATAGCTTATATGTTTCTTTCTGCAAAGATAGGAAAAAGATTAGAGATTAGAGAATAGAGAATAAAGATATTTTCATTATTCTTACATTTTGAATTTAATAATTTTGAATTTTGAATTAAACACCGTACCTTTGCACCCACATTTACATATTAAGGATAAGAATTAGACATGAAATATGCATTGGTAACAGGTGGCTCACGCGGACTTGGGCGTGCTGTCTGCCTCAAGTTGGCAGCACAGGGTCTGCCTGTCATTATCAACTATCAGAGCAATTCTGCTGCTGCTGAGGCCGTCAAGGCAGAGATAGAGGCAGCCGGCGGCACAGCCGAGCTGATGCCTTTCAACGTCGGAAAGGAGGAAGAGGTTGACCGTGCTTTTGAGGCTTGGACGGAGGCTCACCCCGACGACTACATCGCCTATCTCGTCAATAATGCCGGCATACGTCGCGACGGTATGATGTTCATGATGCCGACAGAGGACTGGAAGGCCGTGATTGGCACGTCGCTCGACGGCTTCTACTATGTGACGCGTCGCTGCCTGCCAGCCATGCTTCGCAAGAAACATGGTGGTCGTATCGTGAACATGACCTCGCTTTCCGGCCTCAAGGGACTGCCCGGGCAGACGAACTACAGCGCTGCCAAGGCTGCCCTCATCGGTGCGACAAAGGCTTTGGCACTTGAAGCTGCCGCCCGCGACGTGACGGTCAACGCCGTTGCCCCAGGCTTCATCGAGACAGACATGACCAAAGACCTGCCTGTCGATGAGCTGAAGCAGCAGATACCGATGGGACGCTTCGGCCGTCCGGAAGAGGTGGCGGAGCTGGTCAGCTTCCTGCTCTCCGACGCAGCGGCTTATATAACAGGCGAAGTAATATCAATCAATGGTGGACTCTATACTTGAACTCCTGCCGCAAAGGCCGCCGTTCGTGATGGTGGACCAGCTGACGGACTACAGCGATACACAAAGCTCCTGCTGTCTGACTGTGCGTGCCGACAACGTCTTCTGCGAGAAAGGAGAGCTTGCGGCAGCTGGTCTCATAGAGCATATCGCGCAGACCTGCGCGGCACGACTCGGCTACTATAATAAATATGTATTGAAGACAGGCATCCGCCTCGGCTTCATCGGAGAAGTGAAGAACCTCAACATCCTCCGCCTTCCTCGCGAAGGAGAGCGGATAGAGACGACTGTCACCGTCGTGCAGGAAATTTTCGACGTCACACTTGTCAGCGCTGAAGTGCGTGTCGGCACAGAAGTCATCGCCACAACAAACCTGAAGATAGCACAAGGGGAAAGCCCCTCCTAAATCCTCCCCTAAAGGGAAGGACTTAAATAACTGGTCAATGTTCAATAAAGAACTTAGATACTCGCGAGAATTTGAGGTACGCTTCAGCGAAGTGGACATCATGGGCGTTGTGTGGCATGGCGCGTACCCGCTCTATCTTGAGGATGCCCGCGAGGGCTGGGGACACCAGTATGGGCTTTGCTACGATGACTTTCTCCGAAACAAGGTCTATGCGCCTATCGTGGATATGGACATACGCTATCACCGTCCCATCTTCTATACGACGAAGCCGCGCATCGACATCACCTATCAGTACACGCCAGCGGCAAAGATTATCTTCGACTACGAGATACGCGACACCGCCGACGATGCTCTGCTCACCTCAGCACGCACGATTCAGGCTTTCACCGACCAAAGCTACGAGCTTATCCTTGAGAACCCGGAGTTCTATCTCCGCTGGAAAGAAATCCAGGGTTTATATTGAAAGTTGACAATTGAAAGTTGAAAGTTCTCTGGGCGGTAGCAAATTCTTCATTCTTTATTCTTCATTCTTCATTCTTCATTTTCTTATGATACTTCAGGACAATTTTTATACAATCGTATCGCAGGAGCAAGCAGATGCTTCTACAGTCTTTCATGTGAGTCTGCACCCCGAGTGGCCTATCTATAAGGCTCACTTCCCGGGACATCCCATCACGCCTGGCGTCTGCATCGTGCAGATGGTGCAGGAATTGCTGCAAGAGCTGACGCACCGCACATTGTGTCTGCGCGAGGCTAAGAACGTGAAGTATGTGTCCATTGTCTCTCCAGAGGAGGTCACAGAGCTGACCGTAACTTTCTCCAAGATAGAGGAGCAACCCGATGACAGCCTCAAGGTGCAGGCACAGGTGGCTAACGGCGAGACGCTCTACACCAAGCTGTCGGCAACCTTTGGATAGTTTATAGGACTTATAGGCTTTTAACAAGCAGCCCCCTGCGGTTCTTCCGCAGGGGGCTGCTGTTGGTTTCTCCCTAAAGGATAGGCAGTTTTACTGATCAGCCATAATGATTAGGATACTTTGAGCGTCAGCGACATTAATCTCGCCGTCTTCATTGACATCAGCCTCTGCACTGAATCCGCCATCTGCCATAAGAATCAGGACGGTTTGTGCATCTGCAACATTGACCATATCATCGCCATTTGCATCGCCCTTGATGCTGGGCTTGCCGGCGGTGATGATAAGGTCGAAGCTGTCGGTGTTGGCGTTCTTGAGGATGTTCTCGCCATAGACGATGTAGCCCGTGTTGGCGCTGACGTCGCGTGTGCAGTCGGAACCCTCTTCGCCTTCAGCAAGCACGAGTGTGCTGCCGGCTTGTCCAATCTTGCCGCCGCCAACGACAACGGTACCTTTGTCAACCCATTCGTATGCGTATGTGCCGTGTACGCCGCCTGTTGTAAGGGGATTGACGGCAAACGTAGTGCCGAGGGGAGTGATGTGAATCACTTCGGGATCCTCTTCCGCATCATTTGCCTCAAAGTCTTCGGGGTCGCCTACCACGAGGAGCACGGGCTGACCGGCTTCTGCCTGCTCTATCTTGTTGAAGGCATAGTGTGCCTGAGGCTCAACAGGACTGCCAGGAACGGGATCGCTTTCATCGGGGAAGGCACCCTGGTAAGCATAGATATCAGCACCGTTGATGGAGAAGGCTGTAGGATAGCACATGAACACGATGCTGTTGGGCTTCACGTTCAGGTTGACGCGCTCTGCCACACCCTTGCCTTCGTCGAATTCGCTTTCACTGATAGGTTCGATGTAGAGGGCACTGCTGGAGCCGACAGCGTCGTTGTTCCATGTAACGAGGCTGTGCCCGTCGTTCTGGGCATGGAGATAGACGGGTTCGTCGTAGTAGCCTTGTCCCTTGAGGTCGCGTGCCTCAATGACCACCTTGCCATAGCCGACGGCGCGTACGTTGAAGAGTGCAGGCGTGAGGCCGAGGGTCAAGTTCGTGCTGCGGGCAGCGCCGTTGAGGTAGAGACCGCTCTTGTGCTGGATGGCGAATGCCGTGTCGCCTTGAGCCACGAAGCGGAAGGCAACCTGATCCATCTCTTCAATAGCGTCTTCATGGATGAAGCGTACACCCTGGCCGAGGGTAACATCTTCAAGAGACGAGATGCCAACGAGTACATTATCTTCTATGTTGGCAGGAGCCGCATAGTTCTCAAAGAGGTCGCCGAGGGTTTCGTTTAGGGCATTGTCTAAGTTCCAACCGCGAGCTTCGAAGTTCGCTTTGCTGTCGTACCTGATGGCGTACCATTTGCCGGGTTCAACAGGATTGGCTGTAGCGAAGAGGTCGCTTGCGGCATTCAGGATGGCTTCGGTGTATGCGTCCACTTGAGCTTGGGTGTAGGCACCGCCCTTGAGGTATGCTGTAGCTTCTGCCAGCGTGTTTACAAACGCGCTTGTTTCGCTGTCGGCGCTCCAGAAGCCAGGATTGTCGCCGATTGCAATCAGGTTGGTTACATCCTTGTTCGCTGCGATGGCATCAGCCAGGGCGCTGGGGTCAACCAGAAGGGCCTTGAATGCGTCGAAGGCTTCCTTCAGGGCGTTGTACTCTGTCATATCCACCATCTCGTCCATGTCGACAGCCTTTGCTGCGGCAAGAGCTTCCTCGATGGCTGTTGCAGCATCGCCCATCTGGCTCCACTGCGTGTTGCCGTCGACGGTCAGGGTGTAGAGTTGGAAGGTGGCGAAGTGACCATAGCCGCGACCTGTTGTCGTGCCGTCGATGTAGAAGCGGAAGTACTTGTAGCCCTCGGGGAGCTGCACGCCGTTTGAATAGACGGTCTGGCTGGCCGATGCGTTCTTGGAGAGGTCGAATGAGCCGGCTTCCGTCCAGCCCTCTTCTGTCTCGCTTGCAAGGGCGCTCTCTGCGTTGGAGCCGAATACGCCAAGACTGGTGATGTGGTCGTTGGCAACATTACGGCGGCGCATGAAGCACTGAATCGAACCTGCTACGGCCTTTTCAAAAGAGACTTGGAAGTAATGCGTGTGGTTAGCCACATTGCCGCCGTGCCAGTCGCTGTGCCAGAAGGTGCTGGCATCGTCGCTGAGCACATTGTCAAAGCTGCCCTCGGATGCATCAGTCCAAGGGCTGCTGAACTGGCTTGTGGAGGTGATGAGGCCTTTGCTGCGCTCCGTGATGTAGGAGTCGTCCTTTGCCTGTGCAATGGCAGCCTCGGTCTCGGCAATCAGTTCCTGGAACATCGTGACGAGCAGCTCGTGGTCCTTGATGGGAGCGTATGCATCGACCAGTTCCTGCACTTCCTCGTCGCTGACGGGTTCCAGAATCCATTGGCTGGCTCCTGCACCGGCAGTCCAGCCCACGATGTTGCTGGCCTTGCCTGACCCGCTACCATGATTGTTGCAGTGCAAGTATGCGTAGTCGCCGCCTGTGCTGGGCTTCATAACCACAACCATCTTGCCATTCTCTCTCCGCTCGATGAACTCGAAGGTCATCATTGTCTTGCTGTCTGCTGCCAGTGTAGCCTGGGTGCTCTGTGAGCAGGTGGCCAGGATGCCGTCGGTGGCGATGTTCATCATCTGCACGAGACCAGTCTCGGCATCGGTGGTCATTTTCCAGAGGTAGCGGCAGTCAGTGCTGTCGATGTTTGCCCACATCGCCTTGCCCTCGAGGGTGGCGTACATGGCCTTGGTGGGATTGACGGTTCTCTCTTCGTAGATGGGATCGCCGTTGTCGTCGTATTCTCCCGTTGCGATGCGTTCGGTGTTGGTCCATTCCAGGGCGCTGACGATGCGGTAGTTCCCGTCGGCGATGGTGAGTTTGACAATTGAAGCCATGATGGCGGCAAAGCTTGTCTCAATCTTCTCGATAATAGCATATATTCCTTCAACGGAGGGCGCTTCAATTTCATACTGGAGGATAGCGAGAGCCAGTTGCATGTTCTCGACGAAGGTGTTGTAGTCCTCGTCGCTGTAGTTGTACTGCCCGATGTCTGTGCCTCGGAGCTGATTGATGGGATTGGTGCCATAGTCGGGCAGGTAATCCTGATATTCGCCGAAGCAGGTGTTGAGTCGTCCGAGCGCGATGGTGAGGTCGTCCACGCCTTCAACGATGGCCTCATAGATTGTCAGACGGCGTGAGCCTGCCACTCCGCCGCTCCACGAGACGGGACTCGTGCCGCTCCAACCCATGTCGATGTAGCGGTCGGAGGCGTTCATGAAGCCGACTTCATCGCCATTCACCTCGATGGAGAAGTAGAAAGGTTCTGTCCTCATCTTGATATTGCCGCCATCGTTGGTGCCCTCGATGAAGATGTAGCTGCCGGTTGTAAGGTTCTTGGCGGCATAGCCGTCGTCGTTAGTCTCGAAGGTCCAGACATACTTCAGGGCCTCAGGGCCTGTAGGGACTTCGCTGGCGGCTGTTGCAGCGAAGGTGCCGTCGTTGTCGTAAAGCCAGGAGATGATTCCGTCGTGCTGGGCATTGCCTTGAATCACATAGTACTTTCCGGCCTCCGGGGCGGTCACTACGTTGCCGGTTCCTGTCAGACTCTGCTGGTCGGCAAGCATGGGAAGAGCCATCAGGAGCGAGAAAACGAATGCCGCAAATGATGTAATCTTTCTTTTCATGTGTCGTTTGGCGTTAAGTTAATAATATAGGTTTGGGGAGTTGTAACTTCGGTTTATTCAGCAAGGCAGGCGTCGAGCAGGGTGGCGATGGCTTCCTTGTCGAGGTGCTGTCCGATGAAGACCAGCTTCTGCATACGGTCGCCGTATGTGTCGTCCCAGTCGCGGCGCAGGTTCGCGTCGCGTTGCTTCATAGCTTCCAGCTCGGCTTTGGGCATGGTGGCGTACCATTGTCCGACGTTCTGGAGCTTCACCTGTTTGCCGGCCTGCTCGAAGAGGTAGCAGATGTCCTCCTCGCCCTTGAAGTAGCAGATGCCTTTGGCGCGGATGATGTTCTTTGGCCAGAGGCGTGCCACGAACTGGTCGAACTCGCTGAGGCGCATGGGCTGCCGGCGGTAATAGACGAAGGTGCTGATGCCGTACTCCTCGGCTTCGCCCTCATCGTGGTCGTGGTGGTGTTCATGGTTCCCATCACTCTCTCCCCCTTCGATTGCTGCTATCCACGCTGCGCTGGTTGCCACCTTCTCGTAGTCGAAGAGGTTGGTGTTGAGCAGCTTGTCAAGCTCCACGTCGCCATAGTTGCAGTCGATGATCTGTGCCTTTGGCTGTATGCCGCGGATGATTTGGCGGATGCGTTCCAGCTCGTGCGGCTCCACGTCGGCTGCTTTGTTCAGCAAGATGATGTTGCAGAACTCTATCTGCTGGATGACGAGGTTTTCTATGTCCTCTTCGTCGATGTCCTGCTTCGTGAGACCGCTGCCGCAGTCGAACTCGTCCTTCAGCCTCAGGGCATCCACCACGGTGACGATGCAGTCGACGTAAGGCAAGCCGTTCTTCGTCACTTCGGGTGCCATTCGCGCCATTGAGCAGATAGTCTGTGCGATGGGTTCCGGCTCACAGATGCCGCTGGCTTCGATGACGATGTAGTCGAACTTCTGCAGAGCGATGATGTCGTAGAGTTGCTGCACCAGGTCCATCTTGAGCGTGCAGCAGATGCAGCCGTTCTGCAGGGCCACGAGGCTGTCGTCGCCTGTGCCCACGATGCCGCCCTTCTGTATGAGGTCAGCGTCGATGTTCACCTCGCCTATGTCGTTGACGATGACGGCAAAGCGTATGCCGCGGCGGTTTGCGAGGATGCGATTGAGGAGTGTTGTCTTGCCGCTGCCCAGATAACCCGTGAGCAGCAGCACGGGAATACTGTATTTCATATAATTATTTAGAATTAAGGGTTAAGAATTTGGCGCAAAGATACAAAAAAACGAGGAATGAAGCATGAAGAGTGCAGAATTAATTTGCAGAATGCCCAAAAAATGTTGGCTTCGCAATGGGTTTGCACAGAAACCGCAAACAGGCGGAGGCGAATCCGCTTTCAGTACCACCATGGGAGGACTGCAGTCCTAACGCGGAAAAACTCCAGTCCTCCCACGGTGGTACTGCAGTCCTCCTATGGTGTGTTTTTTGGAGGACTGCAGTCCGGCGTATATTTTTTTACGGAGGACTGGGTTCGCCCCCCTGTTCCGAAACCGTCCTTTTAACATTATTTAACCATCACATATGCGCACATATGTACTTTTTTTATTAACTTTGTAAGCGAAATAAACAAATAAACCAAATAATTAACCTTTTTTATTAACTAACAAAAACAACAAAATGAAAAAGAAATTACTGTCTCTGTTTGCTGCATTAGCTATGGCAGCAACAGTCTCCGCCCAGGTGACTTACACCTGCACGGCGGGAACAAATTTCGATGGTGGCGAGGGCGTTACCAAGCTCTTCGACGGTAACGAGAACACCAAGTTCTGTGGAAATTGTGGTAATGATGTCTATGCGTTGGTTACCGCTTCCGAGCCTGTCTATGTGTGGGGCTATGACATGACCACAGCCAACGACAATGAGACGTATGATCGCTGCGTCGGGAAATGGCAACTCTTTGGAACCAATGACGCTACAGTTGGTGCTAATCCTGATGCAGAAGGTTGGGTCACCCTCTCTGACTTGGGCCGTAACGAGATGGTTCAGCGGAAGAATTTCTATACGCAGCGTTTTTTCTGCGAAAAGGGCGTTAACAAGCCCTTCAAGTATTTCAAGCTTGTCCTTAATGAGAGGAAGAAGTACAGAGAAAATGACGCTGACCGTTACGATGGCATGATCCAGCTTTCTGAGTTCAAGCTTCTGGGTGAAGTTAATCGCGTGGTCAGCTACAAGTGGAAAGCTTCTTCTCAGGACAACTCCAAGAAGGCTGTTGACCTGCTGCTCGGTCAGAAGTGGGAAGGCAGCAACCTCGCAGGCAACTGGGTAACCATCGAAACCGGCGACGGCCAGGCATACGCTGTGAAGAGCTATTCTTTCTCCACCCATGATGATGGCAGCTGGAACAATCGTGCTCCCAAGAGCTGGAAGATTGAGGGTTCCAACGACAACAGCACCTGGACGCTCATTGATGAAAGGACTGATGACGACGAAATCGAGAACGCCAACTTCAAGACATTTGAGTTCATGCCCAACAACACGACCGACAAGTTCCGCTATATCAAGCTGACCTTGAACGCCATGAAGAGCACAGGTTGGACGCAGGTTGGTGAGTTCCACGTGCTGAGCACCTCTGATGTTTCCGATGCACAGTATTACACCAATCTGGTGAACGCTGCAAAGGCTACCAAGACTGAATACGAAACAGTGCTTGGCGAAAACGATCCTTGGTGCCAGGAGTATGCAACTTTCTTCGCAGGTCTGGACTTGGACGGCGTTTTGGATGCTGCCATCAGCTCTGGCGAATATGAGGCACTCGAAGCTAAGTTGGCTGAAGCAGAGAACAATGCAATTGCTCAGGCAATGAATCAGTTTGTCAACGGTGCGAATTATGCAGCATTCGCCGGCTCTGCCGACAAGTGCTGGGGCGATGGTCACTATTCACAGTTGGTTGACGGCAAGGAAGCCACCAAGTGGGGCGGCAATAACTTCCCGCAGTATGTCATCTACCGTGTGAAGGCAGCCTTCAAGCCTTTCTTCTACAAACTTGTCACAGGTAACGACACCGCAACCCAAAATGGTCGTAACTGGAGGACTTGGAATGTCTATGGCGGTAACTTCGAATCTTTCAGCGCAGCCGCAGACAGCAGTTCAGCTGGCTGGACTCTGATTGACGAGAGGGTTGACATCAGTGAGGAGTATCTGCCCATGAAGAATTTCTATCCCGCAACATTCGACTTCAATAAGGGTGTGAGCGAGGATTACCTTTATTATATGGTGAAGGTGGTTGCACCTCATGCCGGCGCTCAGCAGCAGATGTCCGAGATGTACCTCTGCACTCAAGAGGAGTTTGAGGCTATCCGTCAGCCGCTGGTAGAAGAGTTGGCTGAATTTGCCGCTGGCTTGGATGCCTTGGTAGTTGAATCAAGCATGGAAAGCAAAAAGACGGATTTCGCAACACTTTATGAAGAATTGAAGACTACTGCCGATGCAGTTCGTCTGACAAAGGTATATAACGATTTGGTTGCACTGAAGGAGGCTCTCTTGTATTCCAGTGCTTTCGCAACAGGTGGCTTCCGCGTATTAGATGGTAACACAGGTACAGCCACTTCAGGCGAGGGCTTTGCCAAGCTGCTCGACGGTGACGTAAACACCAAGTGGTGTGGTACTATCCCCGCAGCAACCGACACAGAAACAGGTGGTTCATACGTTACTTTCAAGACATACGCAGCCAATGCTTTCAACCAGTATATGCTGGTAACGGGTAATGACACCAAGAACACGGGACGTAACTGGAAGACCTGGAAGATTTATGGCGCTAATGTTAAGGGCGACATGGATGAAATGGCTGTTCGCGACTTCGCAAATTGGACACTGATTGACGAGAAGACCGACATCGGTCCGGACCGTCTGCCTGCTGACAACTTTGCTCCTGCTTACTTCAGCTTCACCAATCCTAAGGGCTACAAGTACTACAAGATTGAGGTTGAGGAAGCATATAGCGGTACTCTTATGCAGATGTCTGAGTTCAAGATGTTGAGCGACGACGAGTTCGCAGAGATTCGTCAGGGATTTGTTACTGAACTGACCAACATGGTAATGCCTCTTGCAGGACAATTCGCAGCACTGGAGATTCCTGATGAGCTGAAGAATGAGATAATGACAACTGCACAGGCTAAGGTGAATGCCTTGGCAACTGCATCGGCAGACGATTTGCTCCCGGCATATAATGATGCTCTGAACTACGTCAGTGTTGAGGTTCCTGCTATTGTTGCTCAGGCCCAGCTGCCGGAATTGGTTGATGGCGTATATCAGTTGAGCACAGCTACGCACGTGGCAAGCTTCGCTACTTTGGTTAACACTGGCACTAATGATGCCAAAGCTGTTCTTATGAACGACATCGACCTTTCTAAGGCAATCACTAACGGCGCTTGGACATCTATCGGTACTAACGACGTTCCTTTCAAGGGTGAGTTCGACGGCCAGGGATATACTATTAAGAATATCACTTACACAGCAACAGGTCAGTACAATGGTCTGTTCGGTAAGCTTTCAACAGGTGCAGTCGTTAAGAACTTCACCGCAGAAGGAACAATGACAGTTTCTACTGGTGTTACAGGCAGAGCAGTCGCTCTTATTGCTGCGGCAGGTGATGGCGGTGTCCTCATCCAGAACATCAACAGCAAGATGAACTACCTCAACCAGCTGGCTGGTGCTCAGGTAGGTGGTGTCCTCGGTGGCGCGCTCAATGGAAACACAACAGTAGTTGACCGTTGCACCTATTCTGGTACTCTCGACGGTAACGATGCTGGCGGTAGCGGTAACTACGGCGGTCTTGTAGGTTATGCTAACAACAACGACGCTTGCTATCTCACCATTAGCAACTGCTTGTTCGACGGTAAGCTCATTAACTCTGCTGCAACTCCCGGCAACTGCACATTCGGCGGTATGATCGGTTACAGCAATGGTGCACATGTGACGATTAAGGACGTTTTGTCTATTGGTACTGTTCAGTCTCCTGTTGCTGCCCAGTTCTTTGGCGCAGTGAAGAGCACACGTTCTTCTATCAACAACAGCTACTATCAGGGGGCAAATGTGAACGGTTCTGCAAGTACTGTAACATTGACAGGTGCTGCTGAGGTTACCGACGAGCAGCTGAAGAGCAGCGAGATAGTTCTTGCCCTCGGTATTGCATGGCGTCAGGACCTCGGAACGGACGCTTATCCTGCTCCTAATGCTACTAAGCCTGTTGTTGTCAAGATTACCGATGCTGGCTATGCAACGCTGTTCGTTGACAATGCCGACATTACCGTTCCCGCAGGCGTTACTGCTTACATCGCTGAGGGTGAGCAAACATGGTTGAAACTGAGTGATATCGGTGGTACTATTCCCACAGCGACTCCTGTTATCCTGAAGGGTGCTCCCGCTATCTACGAGTTTGTTGTTCCCGGAACCGAGCCAACAATACCTGATGGCGCTCTCGGACTTTATGGTGACGAAGTCGATGGCAGCGAAGCCCTCGTGAAGTCATTTGTAGAACCTATTGAGAATAATATCCTGACGGGTGCTGCTGAGGACATCGAAGCCATTGGCAAGTATGTTCTGGCTCAGCCCGAAGGAATGGACGTATGCTTCTATCAGGCAGAAAGCGGCATCATCAAGGCAGGTAAGGCATACCTTGAGCTTGCTGATTACCCATACGAGGTTAAAGCATTCTACTTCTTGTTCCCGGGCGAAGACCCAACTGGCATCAATGCAATTGAAAATGCACAGTTGACGGTTGACGGTGTTATCTACAACATCGCTGGTCAGCGCATCCAGAAGATGCAGAAGGGCATCAACATCGTGAACGGAAAGAAGGTACTGAAGTAAAAAAGCTCTATTGACCCGTTCGGGCGGATTTGAAATCCGACCGCAGAGAGTATAGGGATTTGCAATCCCGACATGTATTACCGCATTACAAATGCTTATACTCTATGCTGGCGGATTACAAATCCGCCAGAACAGCGGGGTAAATGACTAAAGAGTAAATAAATAGTAAATCGTCAAATAGAGAATAATTATGAAGAAGTATTTTGCACCTGCCTTGAAGGTAGAAGAGGCTCAGGCTGCACAGATGCTGGCCGAGAGCTTGGCTATTAACAAAGATACTACAGTTGACGGCGGCGATGCCCTCACCAAAGAGGCTGACGCCTGGGATATTTGGGACGAGGAATAAAGCTCACCCCCAGCCCCTCTCCCGTGAGAGAGGGGCAACAAACAATCCCCGATGCGCACTTCGTCATCGGGGATTGCTGTTTATGGGGTTTCTATCTTTATCCCAACTTCTGTGATGCCGGAGATGTCCTCGTGCCTCATAAGATGGTGGATGCGGACAGAGGTGCTTTTGCCTTTTCGCATACGGATGGGCAGGTGCTGAGTTTCGTACTGATGGATGTTGACACCTCCGGCGAGGGCATTGCCTTCGGCATCGGTCAGAGGGTAGCGTACCGTGTCGCAGCGGCATACGGCTCCTGTCTCGTCGCATTGCTCCACGGCAAGCACAATGTCCTGTATGCCGATGTTCGCCGTTGTGCGAAGCCCGATGGTAAGCGTGCCGCGGATGTTCTTTTCCTGCTGTGGCACATCGAAGCACACGGTGTCGCGCCGCTCCCAACCTTCTTTAGGCAGTGGCTTGTAACTATGAAAAACCGTGCCGCCCGTGCAGGACATAAGAGAAGACAGAAGAAGGTAGATGAAGATAGAAGAAGATAGAGGACGATACTTGTGGCTGCTTCCACAAGTATTATGTTGTTCGGTCGGATTTGCAATCCGACCGTATGGAGTATAGGGATTTGCAATCCCGCCATTATTACATCGCATTACAAATACTGATATTCGATACTGGCGGATTACAAATCCGCCAGAACATTTATCCGTTTAATCCGTTCACGTTTAATCCGTAGTTTATAAGGATTATTGTGTGCTCTCGTTGGTGCGCGGTTTGCTTTTGTGCTTCTTCTTTTTCTTCTTTTTGTCGAAGCGGTTGAGGTCTTCCTGTGTGGCGAGGTCAACGGGACGTTCCGGCTCCCGGCGTCCGCCTTCCTCAAGTGAGACAGGTTTCTCGCCGTGCTTGTTCATCTCAATGACGGCCTTTGCACGCTCTGCACTGATGGTGACGAGGTTGGAAGGTGTGCGCTTATCGGTGGAGTAGGTGACCAGCTCCGACAGGATGTCTGCCTTGAAGTAGTAGTAGTCGGAGTCCTGCGTGTAGAGCATCACGTCGCGCGGCGGCAGTCTGCGGCAGCATTCTACATATTGGTCCACCTCGTAGTTCATGCAGCACTTCAGCTTGGCACACTGCCCTGCAAGCTTTTGCGGGTTGAGGCTCAAGTCCTGGAAACGTGCGACACCCGTGCCGACACTCTGGAAGTTCTTGAGCCACCCGGCACAGCACAGTTCGCGTCCGCAGGGGCCGAAACCGCCGATGCGTCCTGCCTCCTGACGTGCGCCAATCTGCTTCATCTCAATGCGCACATGGAAGGTGTCGGCAAGCACCTTGATGAGCTGGCGGAAGTCCACGCGCCCGTCGGCAATATAATAGAAGATGGCCTTGTTGCCGTCGCCCTGATACTCCACGTCGCCGATTTTCATTTCGAGACCAAGGTCTTTGGCTATCTGTCGGCTCTGTATCATCGTATCGTGCTCACGGGCTTTTGCTTCGGCATAGCGTTCCATGTCGCCCTCCCGTGCTAAGCGGTATATCTTGCGTATCTCCTCGTTGGCTTTCAGGTTGGCGTGCCTCATCTGCAAGGGCACGAGCTTGCCCGTCAGCGAGACGACGCCGATGTCGTGCCCCGGGTTTGACTCCACAGCCACGATGTCGCCCTTCTTGAGCGGCAGGTTGTCGCAGTTGTGGTAGTAGCCTTTGCGTGTGTTCTTGAACTGCACCTCGACAAGGTCTGTGACCTCATTGTTGCCTGGCACGTCGGCCAGGTAGTCGTAGGTGTTGAGCTGGGCATAGTGCCCTGTATTGGCGCTTTGGGCAGAGAAGCCGTGCCCGCGTTCGCCGCTGATGTATTCTTTATCCATAGTATAAAATGAAGAATGAAGAGTGAAGAATGAAGAATTTGCTACCGCATTGCCTCTATTCTACTTCGCCATTCATTTTTTCCTTGTTATTATTTTTCTTTACTGTTTTTATCGATGAAACCAACAACGCTATTAGTTCGCTACAATCTGTAGCCATACTTTCAAACTCCTTTTCTGATAATATGTTTGTGTCATGTAAAAGGTTCAGCCAGTTCATTGTCTCATTGGCTTCCTTGAGAGCAATATGAAGTTTGAAAACGAAGTCTGTGGGGCTTTGCGCAAATTCCGACTCATGAACATTGGCAGACACAGAAGTCCCCGACCGTAGCACCTGTTTATAGATAGCCATTAGTTTTGTGTCATTTCCTGAGAAATGCAGAAACATTTTGGTTATCCGTACAGCAAAAGCATAGCTTTTAATGTGTAAAGTAGAGCCTTCTCGTCTGTAGTTAATCATAGCGCGGTAGCAAATTCTTCATTCTTCACTCTTCATTCTTAATTTTTTAGTAGTACTATCATTTTCAGTGCGAGGTCGAAGAACACCATGCGTGGGCTGACGTTCTGTGCGATGTCGCGTGCGGCGTCGCTCAGCTCATTCATGATGCCGACGACGTTGCGCTCATTGATGAACGGTGCAAAGCGTGTGCTGAAGCTTTCCTCCTCGCAGCCGAGGAAATTCATCTGTGGCTGGTGGAAGTTGTAGATGTAGTTCTCGCGTAGTTGCTGCTGGAAGTATTCGAGCATACGCTTCTGCCTTTCTCGCCCCAGTTCACTCACTGCAAGCGACCACAGGTGCATCTCCTTGATGCGGCGTGCGTAGCTGTCGCGCATCAGCTGCTTGAAAAGCTCGAAGAACATTTGCTGCTCTGAGTCGCGCTGCATACGTTTGAGAGCCTCTGTGTAGCTGCCCTGGGCGATGTGTGCCAGGAGGTCTGCATCGTCCTTTTGCATATAGTGACGCTCTTGCAAAGCTTGGCTGATGACTGCTTCCGGAAGGGCAGGGACATTGATGCGCTGCACACGGCTTTGTATGGTGCCGAGCACGAGGTCCGGCTCTTGGCTGACCAGCAGGAAGTGTGTGCCGAGGGGTGGCTCCTCGATGAGCTTCAGAAGTTTGTTGCCTGTCTGCTCGTTCATGCGTTCCGGCAGCCAGACGACAACGACCTTACGTCCGCCTTGGCTCGACTTGAGCGCCAGCTTCTTCTGCAGGTTGTCGCTCTCCTGCACATAGATGACGATTTGCTGGTTCTCTGCCTTGATGTCTTCGAGCCAGTCCTCCGTGTCGAAGTAGGGCGAACGGCTTATCTGTTCGCGCCATTGCGTCAGGTAGTCGTCCGAAACAGGTTTGTCGTTGCTCTTGGCTTTATAGACAGGGAAGGAGAAGTGGAGGTCGGGATGTGCCCAGAGGGAAGTCATGTGGCAGTCGGAGCAATTGCCGCAGGCACCGTCGTCGGTGGGATGCTGGCAAAGCAGCATCTGTGCGAAGGCAAGAGCCAGCGGTAGCTTGCCTGCGCCCTTCGGTCCGCAGAGCATGATGGCATGAGGCAACTTGTTCTCTTCAAGGAACCTCACCAGGTGCTGCTTCACCTCTTCCTGTCCTATGATGTCAGCAAAAGTCACCTTTATTTTACCATTTAATCATTTACCATTTACCATTTGTTTGCAAAGGTACAAAGATTTTTTGGATTAGAGATTAGAGATTAGGGATTATTTCGTATCTTTGCACCGAAATGCGTAATTACTAAATGGTAAATACTGAAGTAAATAGTAAATGATTAAATGGTAAATGATACGATGAGAGACTTCAAAGACCTTAAAATAGCGGTGGCAGGCACTGGTTATGTCGGTCTGTCCATTGCGACATTGCTCAGTCAGCACCACAAAGTGACGGCAGTGGATGTCATTCCCGAGAAAGTGGAAAAGATTAACAAGCGCGTCTCGCCCATTCAGGACGAGTACATCGAGAAGTACTTGGCGGAGAAGAAACTGAACCTGAAAGCTACGCTCGATGGAGCCGCAGCCTACAAGGATGCCGACTTCATCGTCATCGCCGCGCCCACCAACTACGACCCGGTGAAAAACTTCTTCGACACCCATCACATCGAGGACGTTATCGACCTTGTCATCAGCGTCAACCCTGATGCTGTGATGGTCATCAAGAGCACCATTCCCGTAGGCTATTGCCGTAGCCTCTACGCCAAGTATGCCCTGAAGTTCCTCTACAAACCCGAACTGAAGGGGAAGAAGTTCAACCTCCTCTTCTCGCCCGAGTTCCTGCGCGAGAGCAAGGCACTCTACGACAACCTCTATCCCTCACGCATCATCGTGGGCTATCCCAAAATCATCGAGATAAGCGACAACAACTTCACCGAAGAGAACGCAGCCATCGCAGCTATTGGCAATCCCGATGCCAAGGCTTTCGCTGAGACGTTCGCCAAGTTGTTGCAGGAGGGCGCGGAGAAGGAGAATATCGATACGCTCTTCATGGGCATGAAGGAGGCGGAGGCCGTCAAGCTCTTTGCCAACACATACCTCGCCCTGCGCGTGAGCTACTTCAACGAACTCGACACCTACGCCGAGGTGAAGGGTCTCGACCCGAAGGCCATCATTCGTGGCGTCGGTCTCGACCCGCGTATTGGCACGCACTACAACAATCCTTCCTTCGGCTACGGCGGCTATTGTCTGCCGAAGGACACCAAGCAACTCCTCGCCAACTATCAGGATGTGCCGCAGCAGATGATGACGGCCATCGTGGAGAGCAACCGCACGCGCAAGGACTACATTGCCGACGCGGTGCTCCGTATGGCGGGCTATTACAGCGAGAATGCCCAATGGGACAGCCGCAGCGAACACAATTGCGTCATCGGTGTGTTCCGTCTGACCATGAAGTCGGGCAGCGACAACTTCCGTCAGTCGGCCATTCAGGGCATCATGAAGCGCATCAAGGCAAAGGGCGCGGAAGTCATCATCTACGAACCCACCTTGCAGGACGGTGAGAGTTTCTTTGGCTCACGCGTCGTCAACGACCTCGAAGCCTTCAAGAAGCAGTCCCAAGCCATCGTCGCCAACCGCTACGAGACTTGTCTGGATGACGTGAAAGACAAGGTCTATACGCGCGACATCTTCAACTGCGACTGAAGTTCAGTAAGCTATTTCTTGTGCATCAGTGGTGGGACCTTCGACAGTGAGGGTCCCATCTTCGTTTATGGTGAGCTTATCCATCAGCACGACGCGCTCTTCGGGATTGTCCGTCATGCGGCCATGATAGACGCAGTAGCGGTTGCCGTCGGGCATCGTCAGCACCATGTTGTGTCCTGTGCCCATCACGGTCCCGCCCTTGCTCACGTTCTCTTGCAGCACGGGATTGTTGTCGGCTTTGGTGAAGGGGCCAAGCGGATTGTCTGCCGTCGCATAGCCAACGGCATAGTATTGTCCGCCGTAGTGGTTCGCGCTATACATTATATAATATGTGTCGCCTTCGCGGAAGAGGAAGCTGCCTTCAGTCCAACGACGGTTCACCTCACCATGTGTGGCACTTCGGCTTTCCCATTCGCTCTGGCGGTCAGCAAGCTTAGTGGGCGGACAGAGCAGCAACACAGGCTCGCCAATGACGCCGCTAAAGTCAGGCTTCAGCTCCACACCATACACCCAGCTTTCTTCGATCTCCTGGAAGCTACCAGCCTCACGAAGGCTATCGGCAATCTCGCTTTCCACAGCGTGCTTGTAGCAGCAACGGCTAAAGTAGAGATAGCACTTGCCATTCTCATCATCAAAGAAGACGTTGGCATCAATGATGGGATACTCAGGGTTGAAGATGGGGCGGTCGTAGAGGTCAGTGAAGGGACCTGCGGGCGAATCACTAACGGCAACGCCAATCTTGAAGTTCTCACCTTCGTTGGTCGGGTTCTCGCGATAGTTGGAACTGAAGAAGAGGTAGTACTTGCCGTTGCGTTCATAGACTTCAGGCGCCCAGAAACAATCGACGTTCCATTGCGAAGCGTCGCCGCCCTTATACACTTGGCCGCAAGAATCCCATTGTACGAGGTCGTCGCTCACGAAAGCCTCGAAGCCGTCGCCCAGCGATGTGCCGTACATATAGTAGCGTCCGTCGCTGGCATGCAGCAGGAAGGGGTCGCCAAACTTCAAGGGAATGGGGTTCGTCACGGTGCTTGTCTTTGTCTCGGCCTCTTTGCTTGTATTGCAAGCATAGAAGCATAGGCATAAAAGTGCCATAGGAAAGAAATACTTCATCACAATTACCATTTAAGTTAACGAATACGGCTGCAAAGGTATAATAATTAATTCACAATTCATAATTTATAATTCACAATTAAGGTTAAAAATATGTTGGACAACAATAATGTACATTATTAAATCCATTCATGATGCGTATGATTTGTTTTGATGATACGTATGATTGTTTCGCCTGCACTATTTACCTGATAGCACTCTTTTATACTCTCGCGATTAAACATGAATGAGAGTGTGAACGAACTTTTTCAAAATATTAACCACTTTTAACAAAAAAAAGTTCTTTCCGAATCACGAATAGTACATACCTTTGCGCCGAGTACTCGAACAATTTTATTAAAGGTATTATATGGAAAAACTAATTAAGCAATTGAAAGAATTTGATAATATCCGTACAAATTCTATTAACTCAGGAATAATATGGAACGAAGTTGAGGTTGCAAAATGTTTTTACCCCTGCGCAGAGGTATTTCTTTGCAATGGATATTTTCTCATTAATGATGAGTATGTTCTTGACCTTGGATCCATTGAGCTCTATTATCATGAAGAATATGATGGTGGTATAAAAGATCATGCTATGTATCATACAAACGAGCGACTACCCAAAAGCTATAAGGATAAGTTAAAAAAATATTCACCTGAGAATTTACCCTATTTTTACAAGGTAATAAATGAACACTCGGGATATCCTTATTTCAAAATTGGCAGTTTCAATCTCCACCAATCAGGTGTAGATATTACCTTTGAAAACGAAGAGAAAGGATACAGAGCATCATTTCTCATTCGCGCCTATCGAATGCAGAAAAAGGATGATTTTAACAATGAAAACATTCTTTATGACCCATGTTCGTCTCATCTGTACGACGACATGTATAATGCGGGATTGTTGTCCATTGGCAATAAAAGCACAATCGTTTGGGTTGAATATCCCAAAGGTGGCAGGGTTATACAGCGTCCTCGTAGAAATCTAGATAAAAAACCATGGCAGTTTATGCTTGAGGGTTTGAAAGAAATTAAATAAATGCCAGTTCTACATGATTACTGACCACCTTACCAACAGAGTTTATTTCTCAAGCTTGTTGCCTGAGAAGTGTCCAATTCTGAATGCACATATCACAGAAGCATTACAGAAACGAGGAATACCGTTCTTCTATCTATCAGGAACCAAAGACATCTGGTGCCGCGATTATATGCCGATTCAGATTGAAAAGGATCGTTTTGTATTCTATAAATACACGCCAGATTATTTACAAGATAAAAGGGGGCTTCTCCTTCAAACCAATATACAGGATGTACTGGAGGATAAAGTGAACCAGTTGCATTCACTTAGGGGAAAAGACTTTTCAATAGATCTTGTGATTGACGGTGGCAATGTAGTGAAATGTGGTGACAAGATTGTGATGACAGAAAAGGTCTTAGTAGAGAATAAAGATAAATCAAGCTGGGTCGTCCCTTGGCTACTCGACGGAGCATTTGAGAGCCAAATCATTTTCCTTCCGTGGGATAAAAAAGAGAAGTACGGACATAGCGATGGTATCATACATTATATTGGTAAGGGTAAAGTACTACTGACAAACTATGAAGATTTTTCACCTTATTATTATCGTCGATTCCGAAAGGCTTTGGAAAAGCATTTTGAAGTGATTCCTCTGTCATACAATGTAAAACGGAAGCATCAACGCAGTTGGGCATATATCAATTTCTTGCAAATTGACAGTCTTGTGCTTGTTCCGCAACTGGGAATGCCAGAGGATGAACAAGCCTTAGAACAAATCAGTAAATCACTCCCCGATTGCGAGGTGGTCGGCATCCCCGCTTTGGAAGCTGTCAGAAGAGGTGGTGCGCTGAACTGTATTTCGTGGAACATTAAAGTTTAGAAACATGAAAGATAGCAAGAAAAATAAGAGTGTAGCTTATGATATAATTACGACCAGAGAGTTGGAAGATATTGCCAAACAGGGAGACGCTGAAGCCCAATTCAAACTTGGATATCGTTATAAATATGGTATAAAGGCTAAAAAGAACTTTGCCAAAGCGATTGAATGGTACACCAAAGCAGCAGAACAAGGTCATTCCCATGCTCAAAATAACCTCGGCGTGTGCTATAAACGTGGAGAAGGTGTCAAGAAAGACCCAGTTAAAGCAGTTGAATGGTACACCAAAGCTGCCGAACAAGGGAGCATGGGTGCTCAATGGAATCTTGGCGCGTGCTTTTATAACGGAACAGGTATTGAACAAGATTATAAAAAAGCTTTCGAATGGTTTATTAAAGCAGCAGAGCAGGGTGATTTGTGGGCGCAAAATGATTTAGGCCATTGCTATATGCAAGGACTTGGTGTTGAAAAAGATCCTGTGAAGGGAGTAGAATGGATTATTAAATCCGCCAACCAAGGATATGCTACAGCCCAATATAATTTAGGTCGATGCTATAAGGATGGTGAAGGAGTAGAACAAGATTATAAACAAGCTGTAAAATGGTACACAAAAGCTGCAAAGCAAGGTGATTCATGGGCGCAGAATAATCTTGGGATTTGCTATAAATACGGAGAAGGCGTTAGGAAGAATTATAAAAAGGCCGTGGAATTATACATGAAAGCTGCCGAGCAAGGAGCAGATAAAGCGCAATTCCATCTTGGAGAATGTTATGCAAAGGGATTAGGAGTCGAGGTGGATTTTGCCAAGGCGGTTGAATGGTACGCTAAAGCAGCGGAACAAGGTCATGATGATGCTCAGTATGAATTGGGTATGTGCTATAGAATTGGGAACGGTGTTGAAAAGAATCTTACAAAAGCCGTAAGATGGTTCTCGAAATCGGCAGAACAAGGTGAACCATACGCAGAATTCTATCTTGGTGTATGCCACGAATATGGAGAAGGTGTTAGAAAGAATTATAAAAAGGCTGCAGAATGGTACAATAAAGCGGCTGAGCACGGTGTACCAGAAGCTATGTACAATCTTGCAAATCACTATAAAAGAGGTCATGGCGTTAAAAAGAATCCTGCCATAGCTTGGGAATGGTACATGAAGGCAGCTGAGCAAGGAGCGGATAGAGCGCAATACTATCTTGCTAGATGCTATGAAAACGGAAGTGGTGTTGATGTGGATTATGTCAAGGCTGTTGAATGGTATGCCAAAGCAGCAGAACAAGGAAATGATTTGGCACTTTATCAATTAGGAAATTGCTATTATTTAGGACAAGGTATCCCGAAGAATGAGGAAGAGGCTATAAAAAGTTTTAAAAGGGCTGTAAGATTGGGAAACAAAAAGGCGAAAGAAACACTCTCAACGTTATTACAGAAGAGGTAGAGTCTTTTTGGGGATGATTTGTCATTTCTGTCTGCAATAGTTTGAGAACAATATTTCTAGCTGTAATAAAATCATAACACGTTGCGATTGCCAACGCAGCACGTTATGTTGCCCAACGACACACGTTAAGTTGTTAAAGTAGGCACGCCTATTTTCCCGAAGACCTTAGGACCCTAAAGTCATTAGGGTCATAAAGTTGCAAACAAAATCGATTTTACTCTACACTCTACACCTTTCGCTGTAATGCGCTGATTGTTAGGGTAATGCAAGGTGTAGAGTCTCTACACCACTCTACCCCCACTCTTCACCCTTGTATTGGGTTGAATGTCAAGGAATTGAGAGCTTTGGTGTAGAGTGTAGAGTGTTTTTATTTTTAGAATGCATTTTACTCGTCACTCGTCAGGTTAGCCCGTAATTCCCTGATAAACAGCTGATAACACCCCTGATGAGTGCCTGACGAGTCATCAGGGTACTCATCAGGTTCTATGCTATTGAAATTCTTTACGTTAAGCCATATCCTGATGAGTGACGAGTGTTTTTGATTTTATATTTTTTTTGTATCTGCTTGACACCGCTCGCGTTCCAAGCCCATGCCAATTACAATTTGTTCGAAATACCAATGTTCTCAAAGGCGAGGGGGAGGAGAAGGAATATACCCCGGACACCAATGTTATATAATACCTTCCTCCTCAGAGGCAAATGCCCGTTGGTAACGGCGCATTTGGGGAGTTTGCGACGGAGGATGGGTTAGGGGAGGGGGCTGTACTCTTCGCTTGTTGTGACTGTCTGTGTGTTCTTCGGGTCGGCGTCAGCTTCGCGGAACCAGTCGCTGTATTCGATGTAGTGGCGGGCGTAGGTCTTGTTCAAGGCTTGTGCCTGTTCGGGGTCAACCTTCTTGATGAACTTGGCAGGCACGCCGCCCCAAAGCTCGCCGTCGCCGATTTGGGTGTTGCTCAAGACGAGAGCGCCTGCCGCCACTATGGCTCCCTTGCCCACTACGGCATGGTCGAGAATCGTTGCGCCCATGCCGACAAGAGCACCGTCGCGGACTTCGCAGCCGTGCAGGGTGACGCAATGGCCGATGGTCACGTCGTCGCCCAGGATGCATGGTGCCTTGCCGTTGAGGGTATGGATGCAGGAGTTGTCCTGTATGTTTGTGCGGTTGCCAATCTTGACGAAGTGCACGTCGCCACGAACAACGGCGTTGAACCAAACGGTGCAGTCGTCGCCCATCTCTACGTCGCCCACTATCACTGCACCTTCGCTGAAGTAGCAGTGCTTGCCAAAGCGGGGAGCGGGCATCCCCTTGAGTGTCTTTATAATAGCCATCCTTGTAATTTACAATTTTACGATTTACGATTTACTATTTATTCTCCCCTCCTTTGGAGGGGCTGGGGGAGGCTTCTTTTCTCTTCCACATTTAAATAAGGCGCAAGTGCCTCATATACCTTCTTATGATAATTATTGATGTAGTCCACCTCCTCTTGTGTCATCATGTCCCATATGACGGGCGTGAGGTCGATGGGGCAGAGGGTGAGGGGTTCGAGGCGAAGGAACTTGCCGAACTCTGTCTCGCCATCTTCCACGATGAGCATTGTGTTCTCGATTCTTACCCCATGCTTGCCTTCACGATAGATGCCTGGCTCGTTTGTGACGGTCATGCCGGCGTGGAGTGGGGCAGGCTTCCAAGTGTGGCGAATCTGATGCGGTCCTTCGTGGACGCAGAGATACGAGCCGACGCCATGTCCTGTGCCGTGTCCGTAGTTGATGCCGTGCTGCCACATCGCATAGCGGGCCAGCGCATCAATCTGTGTGCCGCTGATGCCGTCGGGGAAACGCGTCAATGCCAAGCGGATGTGACCCTTGAGTACCAGCGTGTAGTCGAGGCGTTCCTCATCGGTAAGCGGGCCGAGGGCGATGGTTCGCGTAATGTCTGTTGTGCCGTCTTGGTATTGCGCTCCGCTGTCAAGGAGCAGTAATCCTTTCGGTTCGAGCACGACATCCGATTCAGGAGTGGCTTCGTAATGGACGATAGCGCCATGAGGACCGTAGGCTGCAATTGTGTCGAAAGACAGACCTCGGTATAGTGGTTGCTCTGCCCGCAAGGCCGTCAGCTTTCGGTCTATGCTAAGTTCCGTCTCGCCACTTGCTTCTACGGCAGGCTTCAGCCAGTGCAGAAACTTCACCATAGCCACACCGTCCCGTATCATTGCCTTGCGGAAACCTTCAATCTCGGCAGCGTTCTTGATGGATTTCAAAGAAGAGATGGGAGAGGGGAAAGAAGTTTTGAACTTTGAATTTTGAATTTTGAATTGATTGTATGGCTTCACCTTCACCCCAATTCCTTTGAGGTAATCGCTTACAGTTTCGTCGAGTTTATCGCTGTCGATGAAGAGTGTCACGTCGTTGAGTGTCAGGAGGACATAGCTCACGAACACGGGATTGCAATGTACGTCTGTGCCGCGAAGGTTGAGAAGCCACGCTATCTCGTCAAGCTGGGAGATGAGGCTGCTGTCTGCGTTTTGCTCTCGGAGGACTTGACGAACACGTTCTATCTTGCTTTGGGCAGTCTCTCCTGCAAACTCAAGAGGCTGAATCTCCACCTTGTTCTTGGGAATGGGCGGACGGTCTGTCCACAGCTCTTCCGCAGGGTCTAAGTCCGTACGGAGCTTGATGCCAGCCTTGCCAAAAGCCTCCTCCATCTCCCGAATCTCGTCGAAGGTAAAGACCTCGCCGTCAATGCCCACTACAAGGTTTTTCCCCTTTTCACTTTTTAACCTTTTCACCTTTTCACAAAGCCACTCTGTGATGCCAGGTGTATCGGGCAGTCCGTCTTTCATCAACTGGAAGGGTGTACCCTTGAGCTGCGCTTCGGCAGCGATAAAGTAACGGCTGTCCGTCCAAAGTGCTGCATCGTAGAGTGTTACGACCGCTGTGCCTGCACTCCCGTCGAAGCCGCTTATCCATTGTCGTGTCTGCCAATGCTCCGGCACGTATTCGCCCTGATGCGGGTCTGTGCTGGGAAAGATGAACGCGCAAAGCCCGTTCCGCCGCAAATAATCGCGTAGCGCTTCAACTCGTTCGATAATGTTGTTTGCCATTTCTACTTTGTGTTGTTGTCGGGCAGCACGCCAAGACTCTTATAAGTAATGATGATTGCGTCCGACAGGTCTATCTCTCCATCGTTGTTCATGTCGGCTGCATCTGCGTTGAAGTTTGCAGGCACGACATGCAATGAGTAGTACGTCACCATGATGGCATCGCTGAGTTCAACTTCGCCGTCGCCGTTCACGTCGCCCATAATGATGGCATTCGGGTCTTCGTTGGTGTATGAACCTTCGTAGAACCAGACAGGCAGGTGGCGGCTGTCCGGAATAGGGAAGTCATCTTCATCGAGTGTCTGGTACCAAGCCTGTTTGTTTTCCGTTCGGCCAGCATTAAGCTCGTAGCACAAAGCACCGCTTGCCATGTCGTGACTGTCGGTGCTGATGGCATCGGCAGGAATGCCCCAGCCTCCTCCTGTGGGAGGGAGATAGTAGGTGTCTGTGAGGATGGCATGGCTGTTATTGCGGCAGATGACGTCGCCGCCATTGGAACTGATATTCATGTCGCCCGCCATGAGACAATTCGAGATGATACCTGTTGAGGAAGCCCAGCCAACGATACCTCCGCAGCAATCGACATTGTTGCCGTTGATGCTGCCTGCGAAGATGCAATCCTGTATCAATGGGATGCCCGGGCCGTCGTTGAAGAGTCCCGCCAGACCGCCGTGTGTGCCGTCGCCGTTGATGGTGCCGTTGATGTCGATATAGCTCTGGCAACGGAGCAACGTACCGCCCGCCACGTTGCCCACAAGTCCGGCGAACTTGCGGCTTGTGGTAATCGTGCCGCGAACAATAAGGTCTTGCACCGTTCCCGACAGCTGATTGAAGAGTCCGGCATAGTCGGCACTGCGAACCAGAGCGATGGTGATGGTATGGCCTGCTCCGTCGAAGGTGCCTTCAAAAGCCTTGCCGTCGCCAATCATCGTGGTGGGGTAAGCGGTGAAGTCAATGTCGGCGGTCAGCACGCCGCAGATGTCGGTGTATCCGTTCTCTATCATTTGGGCGAACCATTTGAGTGTCTCGGCAGAAGCAATCTGGTAGTAGCCGCGCTCGTCGCGAGGCATGCTGTCCATATCGACGTAGCCGCAGTACTGGCAAATGCCGTTCACAAAGCTGTGTTCATCCTGATGGTTACGCGTGGCATCGTTGGTGAAGCTGCCGTATGAAGTGTATGGTGTGCCGTCGCAATGCAAGTGGGAGAAACTATAGACGATTCCATGCGTCGTGTCAGGCACGGGTACGGCATCTGTGCCGAGCGTCTGCCTCCAGCAGGTGCTGCCCGGCTGCTTGCCTTCAAGCAGGAAACACGCCTCGCCGTATGACACTTGGTTTTCGGTCAGGAACGTGATGCCGCCGCAGCCGTTCGTGGCGTTCCAGTCGCCCTGGAAGTAGTTGTTGGACGATGTGACGTTACTGACGTTGCGAGCCAGCAGGTCGCTGCCTGAAGTACCGACAGAGATTTGGCTCGTGATGAGGCAGTTTGAGATGTGAGTTGCGCCGTCCGCCCAGCCTGCCACGCCTCCGCAGCAGTTTGTCTGACTGCCTTGCATGTCGCCGCAGATAAGGCAGTCGCGCACAACTGTCCCCTTGTACGAGACACCGACGATGCCGCCATGCGTTCCGTCGCCATTGACCGTGCTGATGATGTTCACTCGGCTTTGGCAGCGCTCTATCGTGGCATCTTCAGTCTTTGCCGCTATGCCTCCGGCGAACTTGGAAGAGGTCGTGATGGTGCCTGTCGTGGTGAGGTCGTGGACGTAGCCCGAAAGGTTGCTGAAGAGTCCGGCATTCTGTGATGTGCGCTGCAAGGCGAGCTTGATGCTATGGCCTGCGCCGTCGAACTCTCCCTTGTAGGCTTCGTTGTTGCCTATCATGATGCTTGGGTAGGCGGTGAAGTCGATGTCGGCTGTCAGGGTAGCAGAGATGCCAGCCCTGCCGCTATTCACCATCTCGGCAAAGTCCTTCAGGTCTTCCGCAGAGGCTATGTCGTAATGCTCCTGCTCGTCTTCCTCGTTTCTTGTTCGCTGGTCGAGGAATGGAATACGTTCGCGGATATATTCGCGCAGATACTCCACCTCCCCGTCGTAGTTCCCTGCTACACGCGGATTCAGGTGCTGCACGCTGTTAAGTATGGGCCAGCGCATGAAGTTCAGGCGTTGGCTCTCTTGCAGTTCCTGAGCCGTGGAGTCAATATAAGCGATGAGGCTTTCCTCCGTGATGCCCCTCTCCTGTCGTGCCGTCACCCATAATGTGTGCAGCGAGTCGCAGAAAGCCTGGTCGGTGAAGATGCGCTTGAGCATGGCACGCGAGTTGCCCGCGCCGCCCCGAGCCATAGAGAGATAGTCGCCATAGTTTCTGTTAGGGTAGTAGCGGCTGTCATTGTCGAAGGCCAGGTCAAAGTCCCAGACGGGGCCGACGCGAAAGACATCCTCGTTGCGCTCTTTCGTCATGTAGCAACTCCAGAAGGCATCGGGATTGCCGGCAAGCTCTTCCGTCAGCCAGTATTGCATGAGACTCTTGTCGTCAAGCTTTGAACGGAAGCCAAGTACAGGGTCGTCGAAGTTGGAAGCCAGTATCTTTGCTTCCATGAGGTTGAACTCGCGGCGAATGTAGGCAGCCTGTTCGGTTGTGATGTCGTCGTCATCCGGGCTTTTGATAGTAATCGGATTGCCTGCCGCACTGGTGAACCATGATGCCTCTTGGCTGGCGTAGCCGTCCAGTTCCAACAGGTAGCCGCCCGTCAATGCCTCGCCCTCAATGTCGGTCGGCTCCATCTCTGTGATGTCGACGCGGTTTCTATCGACGCTTATCTGGTCGGTCAGTTGGTAGCAACCCTCGTATTCGCCGTTGACGATGACATCCACAGGCTTGCTCCACGGCACATAGGCTTGCCCCATGCGTCGCGCTATCTCGAAAGCCACGAGGTTGCGCATCAAGGACTTGTCGCCGTAGTTGTTGATGAGTGTCCACTTCTTTGCTTTGGCGGGAGAGCGCATGTCGGAGTTCCTGAACATGCGATGTGACTCGTCGAACTTGATGCGATAGGGCTTTTTGGGGAAAGACTTGCTGGCGTTGCCGCGCAGCCGTGTCGTGCCTGTCTCTTCCTGAATCTTTGTGCCGTCGGCATAAATGATGGTGAAGGAGGAGGTGATTTCGTTCACCTTGTCGTAAGGCTCGACGTTATCGACGGTATGAAAGGAAACGGTCGGCAGGTTGGTGAGCTGATAGAAGTGGCTGTCGTCGCCTTCTCCAGCGTGACCATAAAATGCAACCTCCGCTATGTTGCATCTTGAATCGTTGGGGCCGATGTAGCGAACATAGCGGAAGCCTCTTGAAACATTCACGTCGGCATAGCTCATTGTGCCGAATGTGCCTTCCTCGTCAATCAGATATAAAGGTACGCCATCAAGGAAGTTTGGGTCGTTGGCACCCTCGAAGAGACCAAGGACGACGCGTTTCGGCCCGACACTGCCTTCGCGGGGCGACCAGCCGACGCGCGTTATGACGTGCGGCTCTCCGAGGTCGAGACCCACCCATGTCTTGCTGCGCTCGTAAGAGGCGAAGAAGGTGGAGAAGTTGCCGTCGAAGGCATTGGCGGCAGTGTTGACCGTCGTGCTTGCCTGTCCGGTGGAGTAGTCCACGCTCTCCATCGTGCCAATCACGGTGCCGGTCAGCAGCTTGTCCTCTGCGGAGCTGCTCAGGGAGAAGCCTGGCAGCAGCAAGAACAGCAACAGCGCCAATGGTGTCTTGACGCTCTTCAGGTTCTTTGTCGCATCTTGCTTCAAGCCGCAAAAAGGACAGAAGTGTGCGTCGAAGGGTAGGGGGGAGCCACATTCCGGGCAGTATTCCGGTTTGCGTCGCTGCTTGTGGTCATGCACCATCTGGGCGCTGACAATACCCGTCGGCACAGCCATGATGGTGTAGCCCATGAGCATGACCACTGCGCAAAGCACTCGTCCGAGGAATGTCACGGGAGCAATGTCGCCATAGCCCACGGTTGTCATCGTGACGACAGCCCAGTAGATGCTTGTCGGGATGTCGGTGAACGGCGTGCCGGGGATGTTGCCTTCCACGATATACATGAGCGTGCCGGTACTGATGACCATAATGACCATGAAGAGGAAGAAGACGCCAATCTTCGGGGCACTGATTATCAGGGAGCGCATGAGCAGGTCGCCCTCTTGCAGGAAGCTGAAAAGCTTGAAGACACGGAAGACGCGGATGAGGCGGAACGTGCGCACTATCATAAGGTAGCGCACGGGACCGAACAGCCATCCGATGTATAGTGGCAGTGTACTCAGCAGGTCGATGATGCCGAAGAAGCTAAAGGCGTACTCGCGTGGCTTGTCGGAGCAATAGAGCCTGCACAGATACTCTAATGTGAAGAAGAACGTGAAGACGTACTCCAGCACCGTGAACACCTGCTTGGCCGTTGATGGCATAGACGGCAGGCTTTCTACCACGACGAGCAAAATGCTTGCCACGATGCACCAAAGCAATGCGACATCGAAGGCTTTCCCCAGTGGCGTATCGCTTTGGAAGATGATGATGCGCAGCTTCTCGCGCAGCGCATCATTGCTCATAGCTTTCTGCCATAAACTCCTAAGAAGGCTCAAAAGTTTTGAATTTTGAATTTATTAATTTTGAATTAGAACAGGGTGTTCTCAATAATCTTGCCCATCTGCCAGACGCAGCGCACCGTAAGCTTCTCGTCGAGGATAAGCACGTCGGCATCCTTCCCGCGTGCCAGCGCGCCCTTCCTGCCGAAGACGCCCATGATGTGTGCCGGTGTCTCGCTTGCCATGCGGACAGCATCCTCAAGAGGAACCTCTGCCTGCTGTACCATTGTGCGGACGAGACGGTCGCTGGTGGCGATGGAGCCTGCAAGGGCAGTGCGGTCGGCAAGCTTGCAGACACCGTCCTCGATAATGACACGGTCGTCGAAAGCCTTGGCATCAGGACCTGCTGCGGCAACAGCCAGGGCGTCGGTGATGAGAGCCATGCGTTCAACACCCTTAATCTTGTAAGCCATTCGGAGGATAGTTGGCGGAACGTGTATGCCGTCGGCGATGCATTCGATAGTCATGTCGTCGATGAGATAGACGCTTTCCACCGTGCCTTCGTACTTGTAGCCCATCTTGTTGTGGAAGCCAGGCATGGCGTTGTAGAAGTGTGTGACGTGTGTAAAGCCTGCGGCAAAGGCGGCTTTCACGTCGTCGTATTCTGCATTGGTGTGGGCTATGCTTGGCAGTACGCCTTTCTCTGCGCAGTAACGTCCGAACTGCAAAGCACCGGGAAGCTCGGGCGCAGCATCCCAACGAGCGAGGCATTCCGAATGTTCCACGATGGGGATGTACTCGTTGGGGTCGGGATTCTTTATCCATTCGGGCTGTTGCGCGCCGGCTTTGGTGGGACTAAGATAGTGTCCTTCGAGATGCAAACCGAGAATGGGGGAATCCTTTTCCTTCATCAGTTCGGTACAGGTCTTCACGGCCTTCTCTATCATGGGCACCGTGCTGCTGCTCAGGGTGGGGAAGATGCTGGTGGTGCCATGCTTGGCATGAGCGGCAACTGCTGTGCGGAATGCCTCTGGTGTGCCTTCCTGAAAATCTCTGCCACCGCCACCGTGGACGTGCATGTCGATGAAGCCAGGCACGACGTACATGCCTTTTGCGTCAATGAGGTCTGCGCCGATGACGGCGAGGTCGCAGTTTGTCACTTCAAGTATCTTGTTGTCTCGCAGGATGATGCTGCCATTCTTGAGCCATCCCTGCGGAGTCAAGATTTTACCGTTGATGATTTGGGTTAACATAGTTGTTAGGTTATGAGGTTATAAGGTTTCTTCACCTCAAAACCTGAAAGCGAAGCGACCTTATAACCTAAATACTTCTTATACCATACTATACACTACATCCATTATCTCCTTGCCGATGGCATCGGCGGCTTCCATTGTGCTGGCCTCGCTATAGACGCGGATGATGGGTTCGGTGTTGCTCTTGCGCAGGTGTACCCACTTGTCGGGGAAGTCAATCTTCACGCCGTCGATGTCGTTCACCTCTTCGTTCTTGTAGAGTTCCTTGACTTTCTTCAGGATAGCGTCCACGTCTGTTTCGGGTGTGAGGTCGATGCGGTTCTTGGCGATGAAATAGGGCGGATAGGTGGCGCGCAGCTGGCTTGCCGTCATTCCCTTCTTTGCCATATATGTGAGGATGAGGGCGATGCCTACGAGAGCGTCGCGGCCGTAATGAGCAGCGGGATAGATGACGCCGCCGTTGCCTTCGCCGCCGATGACGGCATTCGTCTCTTTCATCTTCGTCACGACGTTCACTTCGCCCACCGCAGCAGCGTTGTACTCGCAGCCATACTTGCGGGTCACGTCTCTTAAAGCGCGTGTGGAAGAGAGGTTGCTGACCGTGTTTCCGGGTGTGTGCTGCAGGATGTAGTCGGCCACGGTGACGAGCGTATATTCTTCGCCGTACATCTTGCCGTCCTCGCAGAAGAGTGCCAAGCGGTCCACATCGGGGTCAACGACAAAGGCGATGTCGTGTCCGCCTTTCTGCATCAGGGCTTTGATGTCGGCAAGGTTCTTCTCGAGCGGTTCGGGGTTGTGCTGGAAGTCGCCCGTCGGTTCGGTGAAGAGGCCCGTGACGGTCTTCACGCCAAGCTGTTCGAAGAGCTTCGGCAGGATGACGCCGCCGACGCTGTTCACACTGTCGAAGGCCACGCGGAAGTTTGCCTTCTTGATGGCTTCCACGTCCACGAGGTCGAGGCTGAGCACGAGGTCGATGTGCTTCTGGTCGTAGGTGTTGTCCTCGCGATACGAGCCGAGGTGGTCAACGTCGGCATATTCGAAGTCTTCGGCTTCTGCGATGCGGAGTACCTCGTTGCCCTCGGCGGCATTGAGGAACTCGCCCCTTGCGTTGAGCAGCTTCAGCGCGTTCCACATTCGCGGATTGTGGCTGGCTGTGATGATGATGCCGCCGCAAGCGCCTTCCATAGTGACGGCAACTTCGGTGGTGGGTGTTGTGGCAAGGCCGATGTTGACCACGTCGAAGCCCATGCCCATGAGCGTGCCGCAGACCACGTTCTTGACCATGGGGCCAGAGATGCGTGCGTCGCGACCGACGACAATCTTGTTGCTCTTCACCGTCGTGGTGCGGCGGATGAGGGTTGCGTAAGCGGATGTGAACTTCACGATGTCGAGGGGGTTGAGCGTATCGCCTGCCCTTCCTCCGATGGTGCCTCGGATGCCCGAGATGGATTTGATGAGAGTCATATTGATTTACTATTTAACAATTTACAATTTACAATTTATTTACAATTTACAATTTATTTTCGATTTGTAGCCTCCCCCTGCCCCTCCAAGGAGGGGAGAAAGTTGGCGTGGTTTATATTACATTACTTATTTCGTTCTTTTTCTTCCTCTTCGGAGAGTGTCGGGTAGAGTTGCGGCTTTCCTCCCTCTCCTTGGGAGAGGGTCGGGGAGAGGCTTGGCCAGCCCTCCTTGTCCCACTGGATGCGCGAGATGAAGAGCGGGCGGCTGTCGGGGCGGCGGCTTCCCTTGACGTGGCAGTGGTAGAAGATGTATTCCTGTCCGTCCTTTGCCTTGAAGATTTCGCCGCAATGTCCGGGACCGTAGAACTGGTCGCCCTCGTCGCTGCGGAGCACCGTCGTGGCGAAGCCCTCCTTCATCGGTTTGCCTTCTCTGTCGAGGAAGTCATCGGTCAGCTTCTTTGCCCTGCCCACTTTCAGCTGGTAGGTGTGGTTGCCGAAGAAGCCCGAGCTGACGAAGAGGTACCAGTAGTCGCCGTGCCTGTGGAGGTAGCTGCCCTCGAAGACTTTCGAGCGGTCGGGGCAGTCCTCTACCTTCAGCCCCGCCACATGCTCGTACTTTGCGCCCTCCTTCAGCGAGAGACCGTCCTTCGCCAACTCGATGCGGTGTATGCCGCCCACGGAGCCGAAGAAGAGCCAAACCTTTCCTGTCTTGGGGTCGGTGACGACTTCCGGGTCGATGGTGTCGTGGATGCCTGTCTCGCGGCTGCTCGTGATGATGCCTTTGTACTGGAACTGACCGGGAGCGTACTCCTGCAGCACCCCGATGTTGCTGTCTTCGGCGCTGTTGTAGAGCGTGAGGTACATGTTGCGCTTGCCGTCCACCGCCTGCACATCGGGAGCCCAGAAGCGCTGGGCGACGGCTTGCATCTTTCCCCACGAAGCGATATCGATGGGAGCCACGCTCGTCATTTCCCAATGGAAGAGGTCGTCGCTCACGATGGAGCGTGTCGGGTTTGTGGCGATGCAGTAGTAGCGACCGTCGTCGCCCACCCAAACCGTCGGGTCAGGCCAGTTGCGCGGCCAGACGGGATTCGTCACGTCCCCGGCCATTGCCGCGCCCGACCAAAGCAGCGCAAGAAGGAGCAATAAAGAGCGAAACATCTGTTTATATCTTGTTTGTTTTATAATTCCGTGCAAAGATACACTTTTCTGAACGAAAAAACAATCTTTTGGCTTTAAACAAATAATAATACACATCTTTTTAACAAAAAACATCTTCTTCTTTCTGCTTTTCAGAAATAAATCGTATCTTTGCGAACAAATAGATATGACTAATGCAAAACAAAGGGCAAGTAATAATACACCTTGCAGGGAAGTATGGGGCAGAAGCTTTGACCCCGGAAAACTATGATATTACCCTGATGCAAAGCGTCTTGGAGTACGCGGTTGCTTTGCTTGACCTTGACAAGCGGAAGGAAAGGCCAGTGACCACTTATCATATTGAGAGCGGTTCTGTCAGCAATGTTTTTACGACAAGCAAACAGAAAGCCGTAGAGTTTGCATCAGTCCTTGCTTTAGTTGTAGGCACTTCGTCCATAGACCAATTGGATGCGAAGACAGCAGTCGCATTCGAGGGATTACAAAAATTCTCTATCCAAAACAACTTAACGGTTGATGTCTATACATCAGAATCTAAAGAGCATGTTGTCCATATTACGCCATCTTCTTATTATAAGCGAACAGAAAACATGTGGGCTGATGCTGAGGTTTACTACTATGGTACGCTTGTAGATGCAGGCGGAAAGAATAAGTCGAACATTCACCTCGACACAAAGGACGGTCTCATTATGATAGATGCCGACAAGGAAATCCTTGCCAATATCGTTGGCAACCCATTATATCGCAAGTTTGGTGTGCGTGCTACGGCCAAGCAGAACATCATCACAGGCGATATTGACCGAAGTTCCTTGCAACTCATCGAGATGACAGAATTTGAGCCAAAGTTCGATATGGCATATTTGGAGAGAAAGATAGCGGCATCCACCCTTGTATGGTCAGGCATAGATGTCGATGAGTTCTTACATGAAATAAGGGAGGGAAGCTATGCCGGACAATAAGAATAAGATTGTATTTTGCGATACAGGCTTTGTAATCCGTCTGTTAGATAGGACAAACGAGTTGCACCATAATGCTCTTGGATATTTCCGCTATTTCCTTGAGAACGACTATATTATTCGCATGAGCACTATAGCTGTTGCAGAGTTTTGCGTAAAGGATAAGATAGAGAACCTTCCATTGCAGCAGATTCTTTTGTCTCCGTTTAATGCTTATCATGCCAGCAAGGCTGGTGAGTGTGCTCGAATCTTATATGATGCCAGAGCCAAAGGTGTTATTGAGGTAGATGCCAGGATTCTTATTCAGAATGATGTTAAGTTGCTTGTTCAGGCAGAATGTGAGTCAGCAAACTATTATCTCACCTCCGATAGTCGCAGCAAACGAATGTATGAAGTCCTCAAAGGAGAAAGGAAGCTCTCTTTTGACTTCACAGATATACATATACCATTCTCTGAAAAGTTTGGTGTACTTGAAATATCATAACAATCTTGATTTCTTCGTCGGTTAAGCCATGGAGATAGTTGATGAGGAATGAAAGGACCTCTTTCTTTTCTGTCCTTTCGTCTATCTGTTTCCTTTTAGTCTGTTGTGTGTCTTGCAGAGCATTTGGCAGTTGTCGATGTCTGTGCTGCCGCCTTTGCTCCAAGCCGTGACGTGGTCGGCATCCATTTCCGTTATCTTGTAAATCTTGATGCGTACATTCTCGTGACCTTTAGCACATTCGGGACAATTACTTATGTGCTGTTCGCGAGCCGCATTGGTCTGTCTTGCATAGACTGTCTTCTTCACACTTTCCTCGAATATGCGTATGTTGAGAAGCCTTGCATCTGTCTCTCCGCCAAGCGTATATTCAAAGATGCCTTTCTTGTTAGTTAAGTACTCGTCGGCATAAAGTTCATCCACTCGCTTCTGTAAAAGTGTAGGATTATATGAGTTTGAATGATACAGTTCATAGAGTTCTCCCCATTCCAATCCTTTCATTTCATTCTTAGGAACACCAAAGACGGCTTTAGCCCAATCTATCACAGTCTCAAAGTATGTCTTTAGTTCCTCAATGGTTTTGTCGTAGCGGTGCTGGCTCATGTAGCCGCCAATGTTCTCTTCGCCCTTTGCCACCCATTTGAGTGCCGTGTGCAAGATGTCTTGGCGGTTGACATTGCCATTGATGTAGCTGCACCATTTCTGAAGTTGAGGGCTTCGGGAGTTGCTGAAGGTTGCTTTGGCAAGTGTCACGAAATCGCCTGAATGTGTGGCATTGAGCAGCTCTTGTTTGTTAAGCGGCACACCTGCAATGTTGATTGTCTCGAACCAGTCCCTTATCTCTTTTTCTGTGCCGTTACAGATGTAGACGAGAAGCTTATAGTTATTTATCTTCTCCTGCTCTTCTTTGCTAAGCCCAGAGAAATACTGCTCCATTCCGAACTTGTCCTTGATACCTCAGTTCGGGATAAGAAAGTTGTTCAAAAAGTTGGTAATCTGAGATTATTTTTGTACCTTTGTAAGTGATTACCAGTTACTTACTAATCAACACAAAAACGAATCTCATGATTACCGAAGACAAAATTACTGA
>JAFXZK010000028.1 GCA_017541265.1 Bacteroidaceae bacterium
CTCTTTTTAGTCATTGACCGCCTAACTTCATCCGGCGACCGCGACACGATTGCCCGACTCGTTGATTCCTGCGAGACTGCATTCTATGAAGGTCACGGAACAGCAATAATAAAGGTAGTTAAAGAAGATAAAGAAGTTAAGAAGTTAAAAGACGATACCAATGGTAGCTCCCCAAACACTGATGGACTCTTCACCTTTTCAACTTCTTTCGAGGCCGACGGCATTACTTTCGAGGAACCGACCGACAAGCTTTTTGCCTTCAATTCTCCCATTGGTGCTTGCCCTGAATGCGAGGGCTTCGGCAAAGTTATCGGCATTGACGAACAGATGGTTATCCCGAACACGGCATTGAGCGTCTATGACGGGGCTGTCGTCTGCTGGCGAGGAGAGAAGATGAGCGAATGGAAGGATTGGTTCATCCGCTTCAACTCCGAACGCGGCTTCCCCATCTTCAAGCCTTACTTCGAGCTGACACAAGCGGAGAAGGATTGGCTTTGGCACGGAACACCGTCAGCAATTCAAAATTCTTCGCAAAGCTCAGGCGCAGGCGGAACAAAATTAAAAATTCAAAGCCTGGGTGAAGCCGAGGTTCTCGTTCCTGAGAGTTGGACCATCTTCCCTGAAGAGCGCGAGTGGGGCTTGCTCTCTATAGATGCTTTCTTCGACTACTTGCGGCAGGGACAATACAAGATACAGAACCGCGTGATGCTGGCTCGCTATCGCGGCAAGACGGTTTGTCCGAAGTGTCACGGTATGCGTCTTCGTCCCGAAGCAAACTATGTGAAGGTGGGCGGCAAGAGCATCACCGACCTCGTCAACATTTCGGTCAGCGAGCTGCTGCCTTGGGTGGAGAACCTCAAACTCAGCGAACACGAGGAGCAGATAGCGAAGCGCATCCTTACGGAACTTCGTAACCGTTTGCAGTACCTGCTGGACGTCGGGCTGGGCTATCTGACACTCAACCGTCCGTCGAACAGCCTTTCGGGCGGCGAGAGCCAGCGCATCAACCTTGCTACCTCTCTTGGCAGTAGCCTTGTGGGCAGTCTCTATATCCTCGACGAACCGAGCATCGGCCTCCATAGCCGCGACACAGAACGACTCATCAAGGTGCTGAAGCAGCTCCGCGACCTGGGCAACACCGTCATTGTTGTGGAGCATGATGAGGAGATAATCCGCGCTGCCGACTGGCTCATCGACATTGGTCCCGAAGCAGGACGCTTGGGCGGGGAGGTGGTGTATGAGGGAGAGGCCCCCTCAATTCAAAATTCAAAATTCTTGGATTCTCTAGAACCAAGGCGCGATTGTAGTCGCGGAACAAAAATTCAAAATAACACTTCTCATAGGCAAGCGTGGAAGGGTTACACTTTCGCATTCCTATCTGGCGAAGAGACGATTCCTTTGCCTCTTTCCCGAAGAAAGTCAAACAGCTATATCGAGGTGAAGGGTGCTCGAGCCAACAACCTGAAAGGCATTGATGTGCGCTTCCCGTTGGGTGTGATGACTTGTGTGACAGGCGTGAGCGGCAGCGGCAAGAGCAGCCTCGTGCGCGACATCTTCTATAATGCGATGAAGCGGCAGCTCGACGAGGTGGCCGACCGTCCGGGCGAGTTCCTTCGCTTGGAGGGCGACATGAAGATGGTAAGTGCCGTCGAGTTCGTCGACCAGAACCCCA
Source organism: Bacteroidaceae bacterium (assembly GCA_017541265.1). Taxonomy (GTDB): domain Bacteria; phylum Bacteroidota; class Bacteroidia; order Bacteroidales; family Bacteroidaceae; genus Physcousia. Next base: position 1,673 of record JAFXZK010000028.1, read on the forward strand.
TCGGCAAGAGCACGCGCTCCAATCCCGTCACTTACGTCAAGGCGTGGGACGAGATAAGGAAACTCTTTGCCGCCCAGCCTCTTTCGCAGCAGATGGGCTATACGCCAGCTTACTTCAGCTTCAATACCGACGGCGGACGTTGCGAGGAGTGCAAGGGCGAGGGCACCGTCACCATCGAGATGCAGTTCATGGCCGACCTCGTGCTGCCTTGCGAGAGCTGCCACGGTCAGCGCTTCAAGCCAGAGATACTCGATGTCCGCTTCCACGAAAAGAACGTCTGCGACATCCTCGACATGACTGTCAACCAGGCCATTGAGTTCTTCACAGAGTACAAGCAGAAGCGCATTGTCTCAATGCTCAAGCCTTTGCAGGATGTCGGCTTGGGTTACATCAAGCTCGGTCAGTCGTCGTCAACCCTCTCAGGCGGCGAGAACCAGCGCGTCAAGCTTGCCTATTACTTAGGGGAAGGGGCGACCCCTCTTCGTCTCCCCCGAGGGGGAGTGACAGAAAGTCTCCCCTCGGGGAGATTTAGAGGGGGTCATAAGGTCTTCATCTTCGACGAACCCACGACTGGCCTGCACTTCCACGACATCAAGAAGCTGCTTGCCGCCTTCGACGCCCTCATTGCCCGCGGCAACACCATCATCATCATCGAGCACAACCTGGAGGTCATCAAGTGTGCCGACTACATCATCGACCTCGGTCCCGAAGGCGGCGACGCCGGCGGCAACCTCCTTGCCGCAGGCACACCCGAAGAAGTCGCCAAGTGCAAGGACAGCTACACAGCCCGCTTCTTGCGGGAGAAGCTAAAGATAGGGAAATGATAGTAAACAAATAGAACATGGAGAGTAACATTATATTATATACTACCTCTGGTGGAAGCATCAGTGTGCAAGTGCAGTACGAGGACGGCACATTCTGGCTTACACAGAAACGCATGGCAGAACTCTTTGGCGTAGATGTTCGTACAGTAAACTACCATCTAAAAGAAATCTATAGGAGTCAGGAGCTGACAGAAGAAGCAACTATCCGAAAAATTAGGATAGTTCAACAAGAGGGCAAGCGCGAGGTGGAGCGAGAGTTGGACTTTTACCATCTGAAAGCCATTCTTGCTGTAGGTTATCGTGTGAATAGCAAAGAGGCGACACAGTTCCGTCAATGGGCAACTAATACACTTGATGAGTTTGTCACCAAAGGATATGTCCTCGACAAGGAACGCCTGAAGCAAGGTCCTCAGTTCGGGCACGACTATTTCCGCAATCTACTGGAAGATATACGCGAGATACGTGCCAGCGAGCGACGTTTCTATCAGAAGATTACCGACATATATGCCCTTTCCATCGACTACGACAAGAATGCTCCTACAACCCGTGAGTTCTTTGCCACGGTGCAGAACAAGCTTCATTGGGCAATATCGGGAAAGACGGCTGCCGAAATCATTTATTATTCTGCCGATGCCCAGCAGCCGCATATGGGGCTGACCACTTGGAGGCATGCACCTGAGGGTAAAATACTGAAGTCGGACGTTACTGTTGCCAAGAATTATCTTTCTGAGAAGCATATTAAAGCTCTCGACCGTATTGTTTCTGCTTATCTCGATTTGGCAGAAGACCGTGCCGAGCCAAACTCAACTGCAAGAACTATACAATAGCAAGTACACAACAATGGAGTGGACGACGCGGAACGGTGTTAATGGACACAAAATAACGAGCATTAGCAACGGCAGGAGCCTTTTCCTGCCTGTTGCAGGTATCTGCGGTGACGCGGGCCTCGACCGTGCTGGCAGCTACGGCTACTATTGGACACGTTCGCTCCTCACGAGCTACAGCGACAAAGTGGTCTGCATAGTCTTCGGGTCGGGTCTCTTTTCTTGGCTCGGTAACGACCGCTACAACGGTCAGAGCATCCGTCCCGTCCGCGTTGAATGACATCAGGTTAAAGCTTCGGACAGAACCCTTTCTGCTTTTCGTGACGGCAGGAAATGGCTCAGTCCTTTGAAAAAATTTTATTGGAGGACTCCAGTACCACCGTGGGAGGACTGCAGTCCTCCCATGGGAGTACTTGAGTCAAACTGCGGTGGTACTGGCAACGATTGCTGACCCCGAAATTTGTTTTGCCGAAATCTATGCTGACCCCGAAATTTGACTTGTGCCTATAGCTCCAACGGTAGGCTCTCGTTGCCGTAGCGGTCGAGGGCGGTGACGGCGAGGTGATAGTTGTGGTAATAGGCTCCGAGGAGGCTGTAGGTGTAGCTGTTGTCGCAGGTCACCCTGACGATGTTTGCGGGATTGCTGATGTCAACGGGGTGTTCTCGGCTGGCATAGATGACATAGCGGCATCCCTCTTTCGGAACCCATTCGAGGTATTCGTTGACACCATTCCTGCGTTCGCGTTTCACAAGGAGCGGCACGTCGGGGCGCGAACTGCTCTCCCACGTCATGGGCGGCAGCAGGGCAGGGTAGGGATAGAAGTCCTTCTGCAGGTAGTCGTAGATGCCTTTCGTGTTGTCGGTCAGGAACTGACTGCGGAAATAGGCTTGCCCGTTAAGCCCCATCTGCCTGAGATAACAGAGTTCACGCTGTATGACGCCCAAATCCCAGTCCTTTTCCTTTGGCGAAAGGAAGTAGATGCCAAGGCCAGGAGCAACGGGTCTTCCATAGCAGTTCTCCTGCCAGTCGGCGGCAAAGGGATAGAAGTGGTCGCCCTGGAAGTACATCATCGGCAGCAACATGTCCATGATGCCTTCCTTAAGCCAAAGCTGCGCGTCCTGATAGACTGCGCCGTATGCCGACCATCCCTTTGCCGAATAGCGGCTCAAGTCCTTGTATTTGCCTACGGGAGAGCAGCTGACGCGCACCCACGGCTTCAGTTCCTTGATGGCTTCGTACGCTTGCCGTACCATTCCAGTTATGTTGTCCAGCCGCCAATCACGCTTGTTCTGCCCCCGACCATACTTCTTGAAGGATGCTGCATCAGAGAAGGAGTCGGCGTGTTCGGGGTAGCGGATGTAATCGAAGTGTATGCCGTCGATGTCGTAATTGCTGACAATTTCCTGGCAAATGGCGGTCAGGTAGTCGGAAGAGCCAGGCAGTCCCGGGTCGAGATAGTACTGCTCACCGTGCTTTCGGAGCAGTTCGGGATGCGTCTTGAACAGGCTTCGCTTGCCCATCTTCTTGGCGTTCACTATCTTGAAGGCAGGCACGGTGACGAGCCAGGCGTGGAGTTCCATGCCCCTCTTGTGCGTCTCCTCAATGGCAAAAGCCAAAGGGTCGTAGCCCGGATTGCGGTCGAACTGACCTGTCAGGCAGATGTCCCAAGGCTCGATGTCGCTCGGATAGATGACCGAGCCTCGGATGCGTGTCTGCAAGACCACCGTGTTGATGTGGCAAGCCTGCAGCTGGTCGAGTATCTGGCACAGCTCCTCCTTCTGCATCTGCCTGCTCTCCTCGTCTTTTGCCAGCGTCTTTGGCCAGTCAAGGCCGCCTATTGTCGTCAGCCAGATAGCCCGAATCTCGTGCTTGGGAGCAGGCGGCGCGGACATAAACAGCTCTTGTGAGTGAAGGGTAAAGAATGAAGGAAGAAGAAAAAGAAAACAAGAAACAATCCTCAATCTCTTCAGTATATATATATATAATGTGTGTTTCATGCCACAAAGATACAAATAAATTTGGGATTGAGGATTAAAGATTAGAGATTATTTTGTATCTTTGCAGCGTGAATGAAAAATTGTAAATGGTAAGGACCCCCTAACCCCCTTTAGGGGGAACAAATGGTAAATAGTAAATCATTAAATAGAAAATCGGAAAGTGGTTACATTTTGCATAGCTTTAGCCTGTTTGGTGCTTGGTTATTTCATCTACGGCACGTTTGTTGAGAAGGTGTTTGGCGTTGATTCGAGTCGCACGACACCTTGCTACACGAAGCGGGACGGAGCCGACTACATCCCGATGCCGACGTGGAAAGTCTATACCGTGCAGTTCCTCAACATTGCCGGCACAGGTCCCATCTTCGGCGCGATGATGGGCGTGCTCTACGGCCCGGCAGCTTTCCTTTGGATAGTCTTCGGGTGCATCCTCGGCGGAGCTATGCACGACTACATGGCAGGCATGATAAGCATCCGGCGCGGCGGAATGGGACTTCCGGAGATAATCGGCGACGAGCTTGGCAGCGTGTGCCGCCTGGTGATGCGTGTTGTGACGCTTGTGCTGATGATTTGTGTCGGCGCCAGCTTCGTGCTGATTCCCGCAGGACTGATGGAGCAACTGACTTTAAGGCTGTTTGATGTTCCCGAAACCTATCTGATTTGGACGGTCTTGATACTTGTCTTCTACCTCGCCGTCACGGTCTTTTCCATCAACAAGGTTATCGGCACTATCTATCCCGTCTTCGGTGCGGCGCTGCTCATCATGGCGGTGCTCATCGGCTTCGGCATCTTTACTCATGAAGGGAACATTCCCAGCCTTGCAGAAGCCTTTACCGACCATTATCCTGTCAGCTACACACCTCTGTTCCCAGGGCTGTTCATCACGATAGCCTGCGGAGCGGTGAGCGGCTTCCATGCTACGCAAAGCCCGATGATGGCACGTTGCATCAAGAACGAGAAGTACGGACTGCGTTGCTTCTACGGGGCGATGGTGACGGAAGGCGTGGTTGCCCTCATTTGGGCTGCAGCCGCGATGAAGTTCGTCGATATGATGGATATTGCAGGCTCAACTCCTTACGAAAAGCTCTATAACGCTATGACGGCCTGCGGCACGGTCAAGATGAATCCCGGCCTTTTGGTTGAGCGGATGTGTAACGACTGGCTGGGTAACGCGGGACTTGTCCTCGCTGTGTTAGGTATCGTCGCAGCCCCGATGAGTACTGGCGGCAGCGCTTTCCGTGCGGCAAGGATGATTGTTGCCGACTTCAGCCATTACGACCAGAAGCCGCTCGTGAAGCGTCTCATCCTCACTGCCCCGCTGTTTGCTGTCGCCATCGCTATGCTGAATGTCAGCAGCTTCAAGGTGCTGTGGCTCTATGTCTCTTGGTTCAATCAGGTGCTGGCAACCTTCACGTTCTTCACCATCGCGCATTTCCTGAAGCACAGAACAGACGGGAAGGGTATCCTGCCGCGCTGGTCGTGGCTCATCGCCTACTTCCCCGCCGTGTTCATGTGTGCGGTGAGTGCCTGCTTCATTCTGATTGACAAGGAGAACGGCTTCGGTCTCGACACCACGACGGGTTACATCATCGGTGGAGCATTTACCTTAATTGTCTCTATCGGCACGTTTTGGCGGATTTGCAATCGTTCTGGCGGATTTGCAATCCGCCAGCGCAAAGAGTATAAGCATTTGCAATGCGAAACAAAAAAGGGGATTGCAAATCCCAAGACTCAAAACGGTCGGATTGCAAATCCGCCCGAACAAGTAAAAATGAAAAACGAATAAATAACAACTGTCCTTCGAGGTTCTCCCCTTAGAGGGGGAGTCAGAGGGGGTCTTCAATTATGGTTACATTTAGTATCTCTTTACTTTGCCTATTGTTAGGTTACTTGCTCTACGGAGCAGTCGTTGAGCGCGTCATCAAACCAAGCAGTACGACTCAGATGCCTTGCTACACGAAGCAGGACGGAGTTGACTTCATGCCCATGCCTGCCTGGCGCGTGTTCCTCATCCAGTTCCTCAACATCGCCGGTACTGGTCCCATCTTCGGTGCTATCATGGGCATTCTGTTCGGCCCTGCTGCCTACCTTTGGATAGTGTTTGGCTGCATCTTCGCGGGAGCCGTCCACGACTACCTTTGCGGCATGATATGCATTCGTCAGGGAGGCGTCTCATTGCCTGAGATTATCGGCAACGAGCTGGGCGACGGGATGCGACTGGTGATGCGCGTCGGTGCCCTTGTGCTGCTTGTACTGGTCGGCGCAGTCTTCGTAACGACGCCTGCTTCCTTGCTCGACAACATGACGCCCGACAAGGGTTGGTTCTTCTCGAACGGCTTCTGGCTGACTGCCATCTTCCTGTATTTCATTCTTGCCACGCTCTTGCCCATTGACAAGCTGATTGGCAGGGTATATCCTGTGTTCGGTTTTGCCTTGCTTGCTATGGCAATAGGCATCGGCTGGAACATCTATACGCAAGAGGGTTGGATGCCAGAGCTGACGGATGCGCCCTTTGTGACGCACCACCCGAAGGGGCTGCCCATCTTCCCAATGCTCTGCATTACCATCGCCTGCGGCGCAATCAGCGGCTTCCACGGAACACAAAGCCCCCTCATGGCAAGATGCCTGACGAGTGAACGCCTCGGTCGCCCCATCTTCTACGGAGCCATGATAACTGAGGGCGTTGTGGCCCTCATCTGGGCTGCCGCCGCCGTGAAGTTCGCCAGCATGTTGCCCGGCGAAGAGGGTGCAACGGCCTACGAAAAGCTTGCCGCCCTGGGCAATCCCGCCATTGTGGTCAAGGAAATAAGCACAGGCTGGATGGGAGCCGTGGGCGCAGTGCTTGCCATCCTCGGCGTGGTGGCAGCACCTATCACGAGCGGTGATACTGCTTTCCGAAGTGCCCGTCTCATCGCTGCCGACTTCCTGCATCTTGGGCAGAAGCGCATCGTGAATCGTCTTGTGCTCTGCCTCCCGCTCTTTGCCATCACAACGGCTTTGTTCTTTATCGACTTTAACGCACTCTGGCGTTACTTCGCCTGGACGAACCAGACGCTGGCCTGCATCATGCTTTGGGCAGCAACGGTTTGGCTTCGGAAACAGAAGAAGCTTTATTGGATTGCTTTCCTGCCCGCTCTCTTTATGACGGTTGTCTGCACCAGCTACATCCTCATCGCGCCCGAAGGTTTCGGCCTCTCACTCACCATCGGTCTTTCCGCAGGCCTTACCCTGATGGTAATACTGGCGATAGTAACCCTCTTTAAGAAAAACACTAAATAGCAAAACTGTAAGTAAATTGTAAATAGTATATTGTCAAATTGTTAATTAGTTTGTTATGAAAAAGATTTTCATTGCGCTGCTCCTTGCAGCGGTTTCTCTCGGTGCTTCGGCACAGTTTGAAAAGGGTACGAAGTACTTTGGCGCTTCGGTCAGTGACTTCGGCTTCAGCTACAGCAAATTCGAGGACTTCCGCCTGGGCTTGCACACCACAGCGGGCTACTTCCTCGCAGATGGTTGGATGTTGCTTGCCGAGATTGGTTGGGACCATCAGGACAAGACCAATGTCTTCAATAGCGGTATCTCAGCCCGCTACTACATGCAGTCCAACGGCCTGTTCTTCACTGGCGGCATAAAGTATGGCCATGTTGGTCCGAGAGCCGTAAGGAACAATGTCTATATCTCTCCGGAGATAGGCTACTGCTTCTTCCTCAACGACCACGTCAGCATCGAGCCTGCCGTCTATTCCGACCTCTGCCTGAACCACTTCAAGGACTTCACGAAGATAGGCTTCAAGGTAGGCTTCGGCTATTACTTCTAAGAAAAGTGAAAAGTTGAAAAAGTAAAAAGTTGAAAAAGAAGAGGCGGGCATTGCTGCTCGCCTCTTCTTTTTGGGGGGAGTTAAAGGAGTTACAGGGAGTTAAAGAAGTTATAAGACGATAGTTTGGGCAGATAATAACAGCATCCAAAAAGTGTTGTCCTTTAACTTCCCAAGTGAGCGAAGAGAACTAACTTCCTCTAACTTCCTCTAACTTCTTCGTTTAGTTGTTCTCCGGACGGAGTTTGCGGACGGTCTCAGCAGTGCGCCACATCTCGCTGTCGTGCATGGCCTTAAGTTCCTTCTCCAGGCCGACGCGGTAGTCGGGCTTCGAGTTGGAGTCGATGCTGATTTGTGCCTCGTTGCCGCACTTCACGCTTGCGTAGAGCTGCTGCATGACGGGCTTGATGGCATCGTGGAAACGTGGGAACCAGTCGAGTGCGCCGCGCTGTGCTGTTGTGGAGCAGTTGGCGTACATCCAGTCCATACCATTCTTGGCGAAGAGAGGCATGAGGCTCTGTGTAAGCTCCTCGACAGTTTCATTGAAGGCCTCGCTGGGTGTGTGGCCGTTCTCGCGGAGCACTTCGTACTGAGCCAAGAGCAAGCCCTGAATGGCGCCCATCAGGGAGCCGCGCTCTCCAGTGAGGTCGGATGTTGCCTCGCGCTGGAAGGTGGTCTCGAAGAGATAGCCGGAACCGATGCCGATGCCGAGGGCAAGTGTGCGGTCGAGGGCACGGCCCGTTGCGTCGTTATAGACAGCGTAGGAGCTGTTCAGTCCGCGACCTTCGAGGAACATGGTGCGGAGGCTGGTGCCGCTGCCCTTGGGAGCTACCATGATGACGTCGATGTCCTTTGAGGGGACACAACCAGTGCGGTCGTTCCAAGTGATGGCGAAGCCGTGGGAGAAATAGAGAGCCTTGCCGGGAGTGAGGCACTTCTGCAGTGTGGGCCAAACGCTCATCACAGCTGCATCGGAGAGCAGACACATCACGATGGTGCCCTTGGTGGCAGCCTCTTCAATAGAGAACAATGTCTCGCCCGGAACCCAGCCGTCGCCGATTGCTTTCTCGAAGGTCTTGCCCTGGCGCTGGCCAACGATGACGTTGAAGCCGTTGTCGCGCAGGTTGCAAGCCTGACCGGGACCCTGTACGCCGTAGCCGATGACGGCAATGGTCTCGTCTTTCAGAATCTCACGTGCTTTTTCCAGAGGGAACTCCTCGCGTGTCACCACTTCCTCGATGACACCGCCAAAATTCATTTTTGCCATAGTTATTGGTTTAATGGTTATTGTTTATTGGTTATAGGTTATTGAGTTTGGGAATCAGCTATGCCTCGTTGGTCATTTAGGCGTGCCTCGTTGGTCATTTAGGCGTGCCTATTTGCGTACTTAGGCTTGGCTTGTGTTGACTTAGGCTTGGTCGCTTTTGAATCACGATGCAAAGGTACGACAAATAATTGAGAATTGAAAGTTGAATGTTGAAAATTAAATGAATTATTTGAAGCAGACTTTTGCCTGACATACCACTTCAGTCTCGTTTTTGCGGACTTCGATGTCTGTCTCGTTGTCGCTGACGGCTTGCTCGTAGAAGCTGAGTCGGTCGCCAAGATAAGACTCTGCTTTGTATGCAATCTCGAAGCGGCGGATGCTCTGCTGCTCGAAGCGTTCGCGAGGGAAGAGGTCGAGGATATGCTCGATGTACTTGATGCTGTTGATGTGGCCGTTGATGTCCACGTCGCTGTAGTAGGTGTCGATAGTGCGAACAAGCTTTGGCTCACGAAAGCGGAAGCGTCCGTGCCCCTCGATGGGGCAGACGTTCTCTTGCTCCGGGACAATATACCTGAGGATGTCTCCGTCGTAGAGTGTCAGCAAATCACAAGGCTTGCGTGTCTCGAGGTTTATCATAGCCCACACACTTCTGGCATAGCCAAGTGGCTTGCCTTCAGCGTTATGGATAGAGAAGTTACGATTGGTGAAGTACTTCATCACGCTCTCCACCCATGTCCTCACTTCGCAATGCTCATACTGCCGAGGCATCTCCATCATCTCGATGCATAGGCGCGAGAGCACCCATGTGTGCCTCGTTTCGTTGAGCGCACCGATGCCCCAGCCGCGCTTCTGCGAGTGATTGCCGGCGGCGTTGAGCATGTGGTTGCCCAGCACGCCGAGGAAGATGCGGCCTGTAAAGTCAACGTGGAAAGGCTCGACGTAGAAAGGGTAGCTATCGATTAATTGATAATTCATAATTCACAATTCATAATATTATTCTAATTCGTAATTCATAATCCACAATCATTCCTTCCGCTTAGTTTCAGGGCGTAGCCTAATTATGAACTATGGACTATGCACTATGAATTAGAATTATGTTCCTCCTCGCGTTTGGCAATGTAGGCGTCGAGGCGTTCGATGCAGGACTTCGTCACAGCAATGCGGCCTGTACGGACGAACTGCAGGACGCAACCAAGGGTGTCGAGCTTGGTGAAGAGCTCAATCACGTCCCTCGTGATGCCTGTGTTCTCCACGATTGTGTAGGTTGGGTTCACCTCCACAATGCGGGCATCATATTGGCGCACGATGCACGAGATGTCCTGGTTGGCAAGCACCATCGGTGTGGAGAGCTTCAGCAAAGAGGTCTCAAGGATGAATATCTCGTCGTCGATGAAGCAGTTGGCCTGCAACACGTCAACCTTCTTCTCGATTTGCTTGGTCAGCATTTCTGCCATCTCCTGCTTGCAGTAACAGGTAATTGTGTACTTGTGTACACCGGGTGTAGAAGAGGCGCAGACGTTGAGGCTCTCGATGTTGACCTGCCGACGGGTGAAGACGGCTGTTATCTGGTTGAGGATACCTGCGAAATTCTCGGAATAGACGATGAGCGTGTAGAGCGTCAGGCCGTCGTGACTGAGCAGCGCACCTTCTCTGGCTGGCATTGCGGGACGGGCCACAGCATTGCGGCTGAAAGTCTCATGCTGGCCGCCCTTTGCCATGTCCTGTGCAAGCGTGGCACGGCGTTGGCGTGCGAGGTTCTTCTCGAAGCTGTCGCGGTCAATGGCAGCAGCAGCCATAACAGCCTCGTTGAAGCCTTGGATTTCCTGAGCCTGCTCCAGCTCGTCACACTTGCCACATGTATTGCAATCGCCGCATTCAACAGCACCAAAGGCGTTTCCTGTTTTCTTATCTGTCTTCATAATGTTCAATGCTCAATGTTCAATCTTCAATGGATAAAAGCATTTCATCCACATTCGCTCCGGGAGGCGTCATGGGCAGCACGTTGTCTTCTTCCTTCACGGCGCACTGGAGGAGGTAGGGGCCGTCGGTGTCAAGCATCTCGCGGATGGCTGCGTCGAGGTCCTTGCGGTCGATTACGGTGCGGCAAGGGATGTTGTAGCCTGCGGCAATCTTCTCGTAATCGGGGTTAAGCATGGGCGTGAAGGAGTAGCGCTTATTGAAGAACATGTACTGCCACTGGCGCACGTTGCCGAGGAAGTTGTTGTTCAGCAGTATCATCTTCACGGGGATGCGATTCTCCATGATGGTGCCGAGTTCCTGTATGGTCATCTGGAAGCCGCCGTCGCCGCAAAACATGCAGACCGTCCTGTCGGGCGCACCGTAGCAAGCACCCATTGCAGCCGGGATGCCGAAGCCCATCGTGCCGCAGCCGCCGCTGGTGACTACAGAGCGGGGCTTGGTGAACTTGAAGTAGCGGCAGCCCATCATCTGGTTCTGCCCGACGTCGGTCACGAGGATGGCCTCGTTGCCCGAAGCCTCGCTCACCTTGCGCACCACTTCGCCCATCAGCAGAGGGCCTTCCGTGGGATGCAGGGCTGCGTCAATAACTTTCGTGTATTCCTTCTCCTCGTACGGCTTGAAGCCATCTATCCAAGCTTTATGCGTGGCTTTATCCACAAGTTTTGTCACAGCTGGCAACGTCTGTTTGCAGTTGCCGAGGACAGAGAGCGTGGGCTTCACGTTTTTGCCTAATTCGGATGGGTCTATCTCGAAATGGATTATCTTTGCTTGCTTGGCGTAGGTCTTGAGGTTGCCTGTCACGCGGTCGTCGAAGCGCATTCCAACGGCAATGAGCAGGTCGCACTGGTTGGTCATCACATTGGGCGCGAGGTTACCGTGCATGCCAAGCATTCCCATGTTGAGGGGATGGTCGGAAGGAGTAGCAGAGAGACCGAGAATGGTGGAGCCGAAAGGTATCTGCGCTTTCTCGCAGAGGGCAAGCAGTTCCTCGTTTGCCTCTGCCAGCTCTACGCCCTGACCAACAAGCATGAAGGGCTTCACGCTCTCGTTTATCATACGGGCGGCCGTCTCTATGGCACCTTCTTCAGGCTGCGGATAAGGGTTGTAACTGCGGATGAAATCGACCTTTTGAGGAGCATATTCAATCATGGCCGTCTGTGCGTTCTTTGCGAAGTCGAGCACAACGGGGCCAGGTCTTCCGCTCTTCGCAATGAAGAAGGCGCGGGCCACTGCCCAAGGGATGTCCTCGGCGCGGCGTATCTGGTAGTTCCACTTCGTGATGGGTTGCGTAACGCCCACCACATCGACCTCTTGGAAAGCGTCTGTGCCGAGCATGGCTGCGCCCACCTGTCCACAGATGACCACCATCGGCGTGGAGTCAATCATGGCATCGGCAACACCTGTAATCGTGTTCATCGCACCAGGTCCGCTCGTTACCATAGCACAACCCACCTTTCCGCTCACTCGTGCATAACCCTGGGCAGCATGAACGGCAGCCTGTTCGTGGCGAACCAAGATGTGATGCAAGGTCTTTTTGTGGTCGTAGAGGGCATCGTATGTAGGCATGATGGCACCGCCAGGATAGCCGAAGAGCACATCAACACCCTCATGTTCGAGGCTCCGCATCAAAGCCTCCGCACCGCTTATCTTTTCGTTTGTCATTTTCTTCTAGGTATTCTAGTTGTACTAGTCGTGCTAGTTTTTCTAGTTAATCTATAATTCTCACTCCGCCTTTGTCGGCGCTTGCTACCGATTGGGCGTAGGCCCTTAGGGCTTTGCTGACGGGGCGGTTGCGGCGTAGCGGCTGTTGCGGCCTTGCAGCGAGCGTTTCCTCGCTGAGCTTCACGTTGATGCTGCGGGTAGGGATGTCGATGATAATGATGTCGCCGTCCTTTATTTTGCCGATGTTGCCGCCGCTGGCTGCCTCGGGGCTGATGTGTCCGATGCTGAGGCCGCTTGTGCCGCCAGAGAAGCGTCCGTCGGTGATGAGGGCACATTCCTTGCCCATGTGCATCGACTTTATGTATGAAGTGGGGTAGAGCATCTCCTGCATTCCCGGGCCGCCCTTGGGACCTTCGTGCGTGATGACCACGCAGTCGCCTTTCTTCACTTTGCCGCCAAGGATGCCTTCGCAAGCGTCCTCCTGAGAGTCGAAGACAACAGCTGGCCCTTCAAAGTGCCAAAGGCTCGGGTCAACGCCTGCCGTCTTGACTACGCAGCCGTCCTGCGCGATGTTGCCGAAGAGGACTGCCATACCGCCGTCCTTCATGTAGGCGTGCTCTATGTTGCGGATGCAGCCGTTCTCGCGGTCGGTATCGAGTTCGTCCCAATATGTTTCCTGCGAACCCATGACGTTGCTGAACTTGCCGCCCGGCGCACAACTGTATATCTCCCAAGGAGACAGCCCGCCATCTATTTTAATTTTCAATTTTCCATTTCCAATTATTGAGTAGCGTTCTATGTCTTCGCCAAGTGTTGCTCCGTTTACACGTTTGCAAGTGAGGTCGAGCAGGTTGCCCTTTGCCAGTTCTCCGAGAATGCCGAGGATGCCGCCGGCACGGTTCTCCTCCTGAATGCTGTATTTCTGCCAGTTCGGGGAGAGCTTGCAGAGGAAGGGCACTTTGCGGCTCAGAGCGTCGATGTCCTGCATCTTGAAATCAACGTCGCCTTCTTGAGCTACGGCAAGCAGATGCAGCACCGTGTTGGTGCTTGCGCCCATAGCAATGTCGAGGGTCATGGCGTTGAGGAAGGCAGCGCGTGTGGCAATGCTGCGGGGCAGAACTGACTCGTCGCCGTCCTGATAGTAGGCAAGGGCGTTCTTGACGATGATACGGGCTGCGTCCTTGAAGAGCTGGATGCGGTTCTTGTGTGTGGCGAGGATGCTGCCGTTGCCGGGCAAAGAGAGTCCGATGGCTTCCGTCAAGGAGTTCATCGAGTTGGCTGTGAACATGCCGGAGCAGGCACCGCAGCCGGGGCAGGCCATCTGTTCCACCTTCGCCAGTTCCTCGTCGCTGACGGTGGGGTCTCCGCCCTTCACCATAGCTGTGATGAGGTCGGCGTTCTCGCCGTTAAGCTTGTGGGACTCCATGGGACCGCCACTTACGAAGACGGCAGGGATGTTCAGTCGCATGGCAGCCATCAACATACCGGGTGTCACCTTGTCGCAGTTGGAGATGCAGACCATTGCGTCGGCCTTGTGGGCGTTGACCATGTACTCCACGGAGTCGGCGATGATGTCGCGCGAGGGTAGGGAGTAGAGCATTCCGTCGTGCCCCATGGCAATGCCGTCGTCTATGGCAATTGTGTTGAACTCGGCGGCATAGCAGCCGAGCTTTTCTATCTCTTGCTTGACGATTTGTCCTATTTCGTGGAGGTGTGTGTGACCAGGCACGAACTGCGTGAAAGAGTTGACAACGGCAATGATAGGTTTGCCGAACTGTTCGCGCTTCATGCCGTTGGCCACCCAAAGGGCGCGTGCCCCAGCCATCCTGCGGCCTTCCGTGCAGACCGCGCTACGAAGTTGATGTTTCATGGTTTATCCCAATACTCTAATCTTTAATCCTTACTCTTTAATCCATTCGCGCGTGCGAATTGGCTGCAAAGATAATACATTCCTTTCGTTTAGCCAACGAAAAGGCACATTATTATATTATAAAGTGCACAAAAAGATATTTCTAAGGCTCTATGTGTCCTTCAATGCAAGTTTTTTCTTATCTTTGTGTCCGAAAAAGCCACAACTATGAAAAATCTCCTGCGATATGGCTTCCTGACCGTCCTTCTGTGGATTTCTTCAGTAAGCCTTTTGGCACAAGTTCCTGTCGATACCGTCGGCATGACACGTGATTCCATCATCAGTGAACTCAGCAGTCAGCTTCAGAGCCTCACCAGCCAGCTTCAGGACATGAATATGCACAACATCATGCTCCAAGAGGAGCTGGAGCGCACGGGGCAGAAGGTGAAAATGGATTCCATCTCCCTCGCCAAGCGCATTCACCTCATCGACTCGCTCCGTGCCATCACGCCCGGTGCGCCTCTCGTGGTGGAAGGGGACACTCTGCTGCGCCTCTATGCCCATCGCGGTGGTGTCACTCCTGAAGCACGTGCAAAGACCGCCGGAGAACAGATTACCGAGCTGGGGCATCGCCTGACGCTGCGTGCAGACACGCTCTATGTCTTCGAGGGCGACTTCTCCTCCGACATCATGGCAGCGGGCGAGGTCATCCTCAGTATCACCGACATGGACGGCCTCTGGGCGGCCAAGCCTCGTGCCGAGCTTGCTGCAGACTACACGAAGCTGATACAGGACAAGGTGGACGAGATTCACGAGGAGTATGGTCTTCACCGCAAGCTGTGGGGCTTGTGTCTGGCTGTCTTCATCATCGTCGTCCAGATACTTCTTCTCTTCCTGACCAACCGCCTCTTCCTTCGTTGGAAAGGCCACGTCATGCGTCGCGTGGTGCGTCGCTTGAATCCCATTGTCATCAAGGACTACGAGTTCCTCAACATCCACAAGCAGGGCATCATCGTTATGACGTGCTACGAGGCTCTGCGCTACCTCCTCATTTTGCTCCAGCTGTTTGTGACCATCCCCCTGCTGTTCTCCATCTTCCCTGAGACAGAGACGCTGACGTTCACCATTCTGGGCTACATCTGGAACCCGTTCAAGGACATCTTGCTGTCCGTGGTCAACTACATCCCCAAGCTCTGCCAGATTATCGTCATTTGGCTCTGCTTCCATTATCAGCTGCGCCTCATCCGGTACTTCGCCGACGAGATCGAGTCGGAGCACCTGAAGATAAACGGCTTCTATCCCGACTGGGCAAAGCCCTCTTACTATATCCTGCGCGTCCTGCTCTATTCGCTGATGATTGTCATGATTTGGCCTTTGCTGCCCAGCAGCGACTCGCAGGTGTTCCAGGGTGTTTCGGTCTTCATAGGTATTGTTGTCTCGCTTGGCTCCACCTCCATCGTCGGCAACCTCATGGCAGGTCTGGTGATGACCTACATGCGCCCCTTCCACATCGGCGACTACATCAAGGTGGGCGATACCGTGGGCGAGGTGATAGAGAAGACGGTGTTTGTCACCCGCATCCGTACACGCAAGAATGAAGTTGTCACTATCCAGAATTCCAGTCTGATGGGTTCGCAGACGAGCAACTTCTCTGTGGCAGCCCGCAACTTTGGCATCATTGTCCACACGAAGGTCACCATCGGCTATGATGTGCCTTGGCAGAAAGTCAAGGACATTATGGAGAGTGCCGCCCTTGCCACCCCCGGCATCAAGCACAAGCCGCACCCGTTCATGATGATAACAGCCCTCAACGACTTCTATGTGGAGTACGAAATCAATGCCTGTACCGACAATGCCGTGAAGCTTCCAGCGGTCTATTCCGCCCTTCATGCCAACCTGCTCAATCGTTTCTTCGAGGAAGGTGTTGAAATCATGTCGCCCCACATCTACGCCCGCCGCGACGGCATAGACGTGCAAATGCCCGAGGAGTTCAAGTCATAGTTCCCTCGTCGTGCCGTCTGAGTAGCGGATGATGTTGATGCCGCTTTAAAGTCTGTCAAAGAGGATTCGCGAGGCACAAAGCAGGAGAGGTCCCTTCCAATTCCTGCAGCAAGTCCATCAGGATGTATTCGTCGCTCTGTAGCTGAAGGCCACTGTCGGGGTTAGCCAGCAGGGCGTAGGTGCGTGAGTTGTAGAGGATGTCGAGGGCGCGCTCTGTGTCGATGTCGAGTCGTTCGGCCAGCAGGGCTACGATGCGACCTTCCTTGCGCCATAGAACCTGATCTCTCATTGCGCACCTCCTTCCTCTACGACGGGTTCTGTGCCGACAAAATGCAGACAACAATCAACAATGTCCTGCCGACGGATGCACATCTGGTGGGTGGGCTTGGCAAAACGCAGTTGGCCAATGGCCTGTTTGGCGGTGATGCGTCCAGCGTAGTAGTCTTCGACTGTGTCGATGACCTGGTCGTTGGCCACGCCACCCTCAATGATATCGTAGTCGCGCCAAGGTTCTTCACCTCGACGACTGCTGACCACAAAGTCAAGCCACTGCTGGTCGTAGTGTTCCAGACGCAAGCGGCGCACGTCGGCGGGTAATTGTGTCTCGTCGAACTCGTAGATGGAGAGCAGCGGCGTGTCGGCAGCACGGATGACACACACACGACGCGCCCAGCGTTCAGCCTGTTCGTGCAAGTTAGTGACGTAAAAGCCAGGGCCGAAGTCCAATTCCCTGCGGCCTACGTTAGTCAAAGGCGATGGCACGCTGACGTGCGAACCGTGATAGAGCGTCATCATTGCGCACCCCCTTCCTTTTTGTCCCAGTTCTTCAAGGCTTCCTGCACGTTCCACACCACGCCGTCGATGCTCTCGGCGTGCAACGTATCGTAGCAGTCAAGCAGCAATCGGCGCACCAGCCCGTGTCGCTTCAGGCGGTTGTGCAACTCAGTGGCAGTGATGCCCATGCGTTGCGCCGTGGCCCCGATGGCCAACGTGGCGAACTGTGTTTGTCGATTATTTGTTGTATTCATGTTGTCAGTTTACAATCAAGCTCCATGTTGTTTTCACATGCAAAAGTACAACAAATAGTTGAAAGATGAAAGTTTAGAGTTGAAAAATAATATAGGGAATGAGAAAAATGATAAAACAGGAGAGGCCCGTGCCGAAATGCCGAGCCTCTCGCTGTTTGTAGAGATGATTGTTCTATTTCACCAAAACCTTTCTGGTTGTGCCGTCGGAGTAGCGGATGATGTTGATACCCCGAGGCAATTTACTATTTGACGATTGACCATTTACTATTTTCCTGCCGCTAAGGTCGTACCATTCCCCCTCGCCTTCGGAGAGGGTTGGGGTGAGGCTTTCAATGGCGTCAGGGTCAACATTCGTTGAGAACGTCTGCACCTCACCAAAGAAGGTTTCATTCTCTTCTGTCTTCACAAAGGCCACATAGCAGTACTCTGTCTCGTAGTCAAGATCCTCAAATACTGCTGTCATTACGTTGCCACTGGCCTCTACAGTCACAGCATCGCTTGGTATGGATGGGGCTTTCTTTCGCAAGGAATAAGAAGAAGTGTTCTTCCAGTACATAAAGCCTTGACTCGTAACTCTGTCCGTGCCTCGCATAGCATAGCCCCTCACCTCTGCCCGGTTGCCTGTAACAGTAATTGTTGCGTATGTGCGAACCGTCGGCTCGAAGTAGTTTGTATTTGTTGGGTCAATGCCAACCCAGTCGCCGTAATAGCGGTTTCCTGCGTTTGATTCATAATAAGGCCTATATTTCCAGAATGCACCCGTGTAGAGGTTGCGGATGTAGCCTTCCATCGTGCCATCATAGAGATAAGCAACGCCAGAGTTTGAGGCAAAGTCGTCCGGCCAGTCGTAGCGCCGCCACTCAAAGCCTACGTTAGTCTCTTCATCGTCAAGATTAGATTCTGCTGCCACAATGACATTTCCGGCAGAGATAACTTTCGGCTGCTGAGTAGTAAGAGTAAGAGTCTCTGTTCTGGCAGAAATGGGGCTTGTCGTATAAGAAACATCCCCTAAAGCTAAGGCTAAGGAAAGATTATTATATGATGTATTTGGAATCAACCCTGTGAGGAACATGTTTCCGTCTTCTTTTATTATTAGCGTACCAGACCCTTTAACTGTGCAATTATAATATTTAGGGTAGTCGTTGGTCACGTTCAAAATCAATGAGCTTGCTGTTGTCTTGACAAGCGAAAGTGTTGGGATGTTAAGATCCTTGCCTGTGTTTATTTCTTTAATATTATTATATCCAGCATTCCAAAGAGCAAGTAGTGACTTCTCAACAGATGTAAAAATCATTGTTGTCGTTGGGATAGCATATTTGCCGATGCTTGTCACACTATTTGGGATGGTGATGGAGGTCAGGCTGCTGCAACCACTGAAAGCACCGCTGCCAATGCTGGTCACGCTGTATGGGATAGTAATGGAGGTCAAGCCACTGCAACCTTCGAAGGCACAGATGCCGATGCTGGTTACGCTGTTGCCAATGGAGATGGAGGTCAGGCCGGTGCAACCATAGAAGACCCAGTTGCCGATGCTTGTCACACTTTCGGGAATGGAGATGGAGGTCAGGCCGGTGCAACCATAGAAGACCCAGTTGCCGATGCTTGTCACACTTTCGGGAATGGTGATGGAGGTCAAGCCGCTGCACCCAGAGAAGGCACTATCGCCGATGCTCGTCACGCTGTTAGGGATGGTGACAGAAGTCAGGCCGCTGTAGCCAGAGAAGGCATAGTTGCCGATGCTCGTCACGCTATTAGGAATGACAAGATTTTTCATTTCTTCACCATTCAAATATAAATGATGTGCATAGTAAAGAGGATTACTATAATTATCAATAAATGAGATATTGCACCATGCTGCCAAATCTGTAATTTGCACAGAGGTCAGGCCGGTGCAACCATGGAAGGCTTCGCTGCTGATACGGGTCACACTTTCGGGGATGATGATTGAGGTCAGACTGGTGCAACCAAAGAAGGCCAAACTGCCGATGCTGGTCACGCTGTTGGGGATGGTGACAGAGGTCAGGCCGCTGCAACCACGGAAGACATCGTAGCCGATGCTTGTCACACTGTTTGGGATGGTGATAGAGGTCAGGCCAGTGCAACCAGAGAAGGCATTATTGCCGATGCTTGTCACACTTTAGGGAATGGTGATGGTGGTCAAGCCGCTGCACCCAGAGAAGGCATTATTGCCGATGCTCGTCACAGTATAGGTCTCACCATCGTAGATGATTGATGATGGAATGATAATATCGTCTGTATATTAACCAATAGGCATAGCCCATACTTCTGCAACCATATTATGGGTCAGCGGATTTTCCCGGTTGGCAGAGGCCGGCTAATCAAGAATAAAGTGTAGCCAGCCTGTACATGAAGAACCTGATGTCCCCGACTCCCCTGAACTGAGTCCTGAAAGCCTTGATTTTTGCGTTGAATGACTCAGC
>JAFXZK010000029.1 GCA_017541265.1 Bacteroidaceae bacterium
CTGCCGCCCCAGGAATGTGAAGCGCGTGATGAAGTACAAGCGTTGCCTCGCTCCAATGGAGTTGCCGCAGGGAACAGGCTTCGGCGATCTGCCCTATGCAAGCGAATATGAGAAGAAGCATTACCTGAAGCTCGGGCAGCTGAGCTGTGCCGACGTGAATGCCGACCTGCAGCAATGCGGCCTGGCTGGCTCGCCCACCAAGGTGAAGAACGTGGAGAACATCGTCTTCAAGGCGAAGGAAAGCAAAGTATTAACCGGCAGCGACGAAGATGTGAACGGCTTAATTAAGGAATTGTTGAACGAAAGACTAATAGGATAGTAGTTAAGTAGTAAACGTAGTCAAGTAGTTAAGCCGAATGTTTTGGCAGCCAAAGACACAAGCGAGAGAAGTATTGGCTTAACTACTTAGCGCGACAGCGCGATAACTACCTAACTACTTAACTACAAAAAAGGGAAAAAATATGAACAACGTTTTTGTTTATTGTGAAATAGAAGGTACGCAGGTACAGGAAGTGTCGCAAGAGCTTCTGACCAAGGGCAGAAAGCTGGCGAACACGCTTGGCGTACAGCTCGAGGCAGTTGCTGCCGGCAGCGGAATCGTGGGAAAAGTGGAGAGCCAAATCCTGCCATACGGCGTGGACAAGCTTCATATCTTCGACGCTCCAGGCCTCGCTCCTTACACGAGCAAGCCTCATACGGCTGTGCTTGTCAATCTCTTCAAGCAGGAGAAACCGCAGATTTGTCTGATGGGTGCGGATGTTGTAGGTCGTGACCTCGGTCCTCGTGTCTCGTCTGCTCTCCATAGCGGACTGACCGCTGACTGCACAAGCCTTGAGATAGGTCCTCATGAGGACAAGAAGAACGGCAAGACATACGAGAACCTGCTCTATCAGATTCGTCCTGCCTTCGGCGGCAACATCGTGGCTACGATTGTCAATCCAGAGAACCGTCCGCAGATGGCAACCGTCCGTAGCGGTGTGATGAAGGCAGAGGTGCTCGACCCAAACTACAAAGGCGAGGTCATCGTCGAAGATGTGGCAAAGTTCGTGCCCGAGACGGAGTACGTCACGAAGGTGCTCGACCGTCATGTGGAGGCAGCAAAGAACAACCTGAAGGGTGCCAGCATCATCGTGGCCGGCGGCTATGGCGTTGGAAGCAAGGAAGGCTTCGAGCAGCTCTACGAACTTGCCAAAGTGCTTCATGCAGAAGTAGGTGCCAGTCGTGCTGCCGTGGATGCAGGCTTTGCCGACCACGACCTTCAGATTGGGCAGACAGGCGTAACGGTTCGTCCCAAAGTGTATATCGCTTGCGGCATCAGCGGAGCCATCCAGCACGTTGCAGGCATGAAGGAGTCTGGCATCATCATTTCAATCAATTCAGACGAGAACGCCCCCATCAACACCATCGCCGACTACGTCATCAACGGCACAGTGGAAGAGGTGGTACCAAAGCTCATCAAGTATTACAAACAGAATAGCAAGTAACATGGCAAACTATTATAACGACATAAAAGAGATTAAGTTCGAGCTTGAGAACAATCCGCTCATGGAGCGAATTGTTGAGCTTAAGGAACGTCAGTACGAGGATAAAGACAAGTATGATGAGGCTCCACAGGACTTCGCGGATGCGATGGACACCTACGACAAGGTGCTTGACATCGTAGGCGACATCACGGCGAATGTGGTTGCTCCTAATGCCGAGGCAGTTGATGCCGAGGGACCGCACCATGAGAATGGTCGCGTGCGCTATGCCTCGAAGACCTACGAGAACCTTGAAGCCATGAACCGCGCAGGCATGAACGGTATGACAATGCCGCGCAGATACGGTGGCCTCAATCTTCCCGTCACGGTCTATACCGCCGCCAACGAGATTGTCTCGACCGGCGACGCTGGCTTCGAGAACATCTGGAGCCTGCAGGACTGCATCGAGACGCTCTATTGCTTCGGCAACGAGGAACAGCGCCAGAAGTACATCCCCCGTGTCTGCAAGGGCGAGACGATGTCGATGGACCTGACCGAGCCTGATGCAGGCAGTGACCTCCAGAGCGTGATGCTCAAGGCCACCTTCGACGAGGGAAACAACTGCTGGCGACTGAACGGTGCCAAACGCTTCATCACCAACGGTGACAGCGACATCCATCTGGTGCTTGCCCGCAGCGAGGCTGGCACAAGGGACGGCCGCGGCCTCTCGATGTTCATCTACGACAAGCGCGACGGAGGCGTCGATGTGCGCCGCATCGAGAACAAACTCGGTATCCATGGCTCGCCAACCTGTGAACTTGTCTATAAGAACGCGAAGTGCGAGCTCTGCGGCGACCGCAAGCTCGGCCTTATTAAATATGTAATGTCTCTGATGAACGGTGCCCGCCTCGGCATTGCTGCTCAGAGTGTCGGCCTCTCGCAGGCAGCTTATAACGAGGCTATTGCCTACGCCCGCGACCGCAAGCAGTTTGGCAAAGCTATTATCGAGTTCCCCGCTGTGGCTGAGATGATAAGCAATATCAAGGCTCGCCTCGATGCTGGTCGTGCCCTGCTCTATCAGACGGCACGCTACGTTGACATCTACAAGGCCTTGGAAGACATCGCCCGCGACCGCAAGTTGGAGCCGGAGGAGCGTGCCGAGCTGAAGCAGTACAGTCGCCTTGCTGATGCCTTCACACCGTTGGCAAAAGGCATGAACAGCGAGTACGCCAACCAGAACGGCTACGACTGCATTCAGGTTCATGGCGGCTCTGGCTTCATGCTCGAGTATGCCTGCCAGCGCATCTATCGCGACGCCCGCATCACCTCCATCTATGAAGGCACGACGCAGCTCCAGACGGTAGCCGCCATCCGCTACGTCACCAATGGCTTCTATGCACAGGTCATTCAGGAATTTGAAGAGAAAAACCTTTCCCAGTCCTCTCCCTTTAAGGGAGAATTAGAGAGGGTCTGCAGTATGGCTTCCAAATTCAATGCCTGCACCGCCGCCGTGAAGGAAGCAGACAATCAGGAGCTGCTCGACCTCTGTGCCCGACACCTCTACGAGATGGCTGCCGATGTCATCATGTGCCACCTCTTGTTGCAGAACGCCTCGAAGGCTCCCGAACTCTTCGGTAAGAGCTTCCAAGTCTATGTTAATCTCGCAGAGGCAGAAGTGGAGAAGCACGCTTCACTGATCGGCAAGATGAATGTGGAGCAGTTGGAGAATTACAGACAACAATAAGTTTATTTGGGAGTTAAAGCCATGAAACATCTTTTCTTTTCCTTCCTCTTGATGCTGCTCGGTGCCTTGCAGCTGCAAGCCACCGATGTCATCTATGGCAATTGCCACTACCGCGAGATTGAGGGGCGCTATGCTGGCTACCGCAAGACGGAAAGCTACACGACTTTCGAGACCGACGACCGCATCACGCTTGTCTATTGCCTGCGCATCCCTCGCGCCACCGTGTCGGGTTCTGCCAGGATTCTTCCCAAGGTGACAGGCGACGTTACGCTCAATGTCCGTGTCAAAAACTGTGAGACCGGCGCCGTGCTTCTTGAGCACAGCGTCACACAGGCCTGCACAAGGAATCAGGCAAATAGCTTGGAGATTATTCCCGAAATGAGCTTCCCCGCCGACACTTGGTATCGCGTGGAGATACAGGCTCCCGACGGCTATAACCGCATCCAGCGCCTCATTGAGCTTGACTTCGAGCGCACGGGCAGCAATCCTGTCATCGATGCTCATCTGCGCGGCTTCCCCACTCCTGCCACACACCTCTGGTTCGGACACTCAACGGCTGCCAATGCGCCGCAGAACGAATCCTACGAGTGGTGCTACCAGGAGGTGCTGATGCCCAAGCAATGGGCCACCATCAACACCTACCTGATGACGCTCGGCATCACAGGCGGCTACATGGGCATACAGATGTGTGGACAGACGGTGAAGAACGAGAACGGCCAGTCGACCGACACGATTCCTTCGTCCTATCAGCACCGCGTCCTCTTCTCCATTTGGGACAATGGCGACACAGACATAACGCCTGACCTCGCAACCTACCTCCGTGCCGGGGCTTTGGCATACGGCGACGACGTTACCATCAACCGCTTCGGCAACGAGGGCACTGGCTGCCAGTCGATGGTTTACAATGGGAAATGGAATCCGGGACAGTGGGTGCAGTTCCTGACCTGTGCCCGTCCGGAAGAACGAACCATTGTATTGAAGGAGAGTAACGGCGAAGCGGACACCATCCGCTATCCCTGCTCTCTGCTCTCCACTTGGTACAAGGCCATCGACGACCCCGAGTGGCACTACATGGCCACCATCCGTCACAGCGGCGAGTCGCACTACTACAACACCTGGTACTCCTTCATCGAGAACTGGGCAGACACGGGCGGTGAGCTATTCCGCCGCGCCTACTACCGCAACAACTACCAGCGCAGCGTAGGCAGCGGCAAGTGGTACTTCGTCAACAAAGTTGACCTCTTCAGCCAGACCGACTACCAGAACTTCATCAACAGTGGGGAGATAACCACCCGCCACCGTCGCATGGACTATGGTCACGGCCTTGCCAGCGACGTGCCTCGCGCCTTCTACATGCAGGCAGGAGGCTATGGACAGCCCAAGGACTCAGCCAACGTGCTGCCTCTCGTCGATGACCACAGCTGCGTGGAGAGTATTAACCTTGACTCCCTCGTTGCCACCTTGCAGACAGCCTATGTGGCAGACTCCAAGTCATCCATGAATACCCTTGTCAACAAATGCAGCAGTTTGAAACTTATAAAAGAGCTAGTCCAGGACCTCTTGGCCAAGACCAATCGCTTCGAAGGCTATACGGCAGAGGCTATGGCTCCCATCCGCGAATTGGCGCAGACGGAGTACACATTGACGCAGATGAAGCAGGCACTGAAGACCATGGCCGGGAACAACCAGTTCCTTCGCTATGGCAACACCGTCAAGGTCGAGCATATCTGCTCCTTCCGTGCCTATATAATAGGTGATGGTGAAAACATACTGGCTGTTCGCAACCACGAGATAGTCGGCATCCCCCAGACAGAGGCCGACGTCACAGACCCCAACAACAATTGGATAATCCTGCGTCACGACGATACGAACTACTATTGCTTCTACAATCTCGGCTCAGGCTATTATTTGAGTATCGGCAATGAGATAACAGCGGAAGACTTACCACAGAAGTTAAATATCGCCTTCTCATCAGGCAAGTTCCTCATTCGAAAAGGCTCTGCCAGATATATTGGATTCAACGGGAACAGGGAACCTGTCGGAGTTGCTTCTACCAAGGCAGCCCGCTTCGAGCTGCTTGACAACTACTATATGACACCTCAGACAAGCCTTTGCGAAGCCCTGCTTGCCGAGACCTCTTCCGAAGGGTTTATCACCGGCATCGACGAGATAGAGGCACTCTCTCCCTTTGCAGAGGGCTGGGGCGAGGCCGACGGGGCTTCCCTGTCCGACGACATTGCCGCTGTCTATTACTACGACCTTCAGGGCAACCGTATCGGCTATGCCCTGACTGCCGGACAGCCTGTCATCGCACACATCATCCTCCGCAACGGCGCCTCCATCGTCAGGAAGATTGTGGTGAAGTGACAATAGTTCTAAAAGCAAACTAATAGCAAAAGCCCCCTGCCGTTCGTTTTCGGCAAGGGGCTATTGCTGTGTCTTTCGGGTGTCGGTTATTTAAGCATTGCTTCTGCCAGCAGGGTAAGCTGCTCCTCATCGGCGGGTTTCATGCGGGAGCGGATGGTGACCATCGGCTCCACGATTTGGCAATCCTTCATTGCCTCAATCATTTCCTTCATCACGCGGCCTGCACTGGGTGCCCAGCTGCCGTTCTCGACGATGCCGAAGCGACGCTTCTGGTAGTTCTTGATTTGCAGGTGATAGAGGAAGTCGTGCATGACGGGGAAGACTCCGCCGTCGTAGCTTGCCGCGCAGACAACGATGTTGGGATAGCGGAAAGCATCTTCGATGACTTCTGCCATATCATCACGGCTGAGGTCGCTTACAACTACCTTTTTTGCACCTTTCTCGCGAAGCAGTTCGCCGAGGCGTTCCGCTGCCTTTGCTGTGCCGCCGTGGATGCTGGCATAAGCTACAAGCACGCCTTCGCTCTCTGGTTCGTAGCGGCTCCAGATGTCGTAGAGCCTGATGGCTTCCTTCATAGCCTCGCCCGTGAGGACAGGACCGTGCAGAGGACAGATTGCCTCAATGTCGAGGGCAGCAGCCTTCTTCAGCACGTTCTGCACCTGCACGCCGTACTTGCCGCAGATGTTGAAGTAGTAGCGTCGAGCTTCGCAAGCCCAGTCGTCGGTCTCGTTGGCCAATGCCCCGAACTTGCCGAAGCCGTCGGCAGCGAAGAGCACCTTCTCTTGGTCTTCGTAGCTCATCATGACTTCGGGCCAGTGCACCATCGGGGCTGCGATGAAGTGGAGTGTGTGGCTGCCGAGGGAGAGGGTGTCGCCCTCCTTGACTATGATGACGCGACCATCGAACTGGAAGCCGTCAAAGAAGTTTGGCAGCATCTTGGCTGCCTGGGCACTGCAGACGAGTTTGCTCTCGGGATAAGCCGAGAGCACGTCGGCAATGAGGGAGGCATGGTCAGGTTCCATGTGGTGACATACGAGATAGTCAGGCTTGCGGCCAGCAAGGGCGGCTGTGAGGTTTGCTTTCCATTCTTCACCCTTGCGGCGGTCGGCAGTGTCCATGATGGCGATCTTCTCGTCCTCGATGAGGTAAGAGTTATAGCTCATGCCCTCGGGCACAACGTATTGGCTCTCGAAGAGGTCGATGTCGAGGTCATCGACGCCAATATACTTAATATAATTCATAATTCATATTTTTTAATTCATAATTGTTCTCCCCATAGAGGGGGAGTTAGAGGGGGTCTTCTACTCCAGATATGTATATCCATACAGTCCGGCGCGGTAGTTGCTGATGAACTCCTTGCCTTCGTTCGGGGTTATCTTGCCGTCCTTGATGGCTTTGCTCATCCAAATCTCGAGGCGGCGGACAAGCTTCTTCGGGTCGTACTGCACATACTCGAGCACATCGGCAACCGTCTCGCCGTCGATGAACTGCTCTATGGTGTAGTCGTCCTTATCGACGCTGATGTGCACGGCATTGGTGTCGCCGAAGAGGTTGTGCATGTTGCCGAGGATCTCCTGATAGGCTCCGACGAGGAATACACCTATATAATAATGTTCTCCCTGACGGACGGGATGCAAGGGGATGTAGTTCGTC
>JAFXZK010000030.1 GCA_017541265.1 Bacteroidaceae bacterium
CAAACCTCGCAATGTCAAAGTTGTCTATCAGTACATCTGGGAGTATCTCCCTAAGCAACTTGGTATGTTCCATGCTGCAAAGGTACAACTTTATTCTTGATTAGCCAAGCCTCTGCCAACCGGGAAAATCCGCTGACCCCGTTTTTCTTTTACGAAAAATTTAACGGTCATATTTGTTTTTGATTCCGTTTTAGCCTGTTTCGGAGCGTTTATCTCCGCTTTGAGGTGGATTTTGCATTGATGAAACCACACTTTTAGAAGGCGATTTTCTTCCCATTCACGATGCAAATCCCGGGCTGAGGTTCCCTGATGGGTTGTCCTAACAGATTATAGACACTCTCCCCTCTACTTGAAGTGGGAGCGAGGCTGTTTATTCCTGATCCGTCATCTTCGACCGCTACCATGTAAGCATAGAAGATGCCACCTGTCTTGGTTCCAGTAGGGGAAGTGAGGTGGATGCGGACGGACTGCTTGCCACTTGTTCCCTCTTCGGGGATGGGATAGCAACGCATCATGAAGCGGCCCGGGTCGTTGTGGCAGAGGCTCTCGGAAGCGACCAGCACATCGTCGCACATGATGTCGAAGTTGCGCACATCGCCCTCGTCGCCCCAATAGAGCAGCATCAGGTAGTTGCGATGGGTGCTGTTCACTTTCATGGTCCACCTCTGCCCTGTCGTTCCTGAACCGTCGAGCCAAGTCCGATTGCGGAGAGTTCCGCTGCTGCCGTTGCTACTGTATCTGTGGCTGCTGCGGGAAGCGGCTTTCGTAGTCCACATGTAATCGACCGTTACAGCTCCTTCCGGCATATCCTCAGTGAGGGCTGTATAGACGCCGAACAAGCCGCCCACGGTATTGTCGGCATCGACAGCCTGCATCTTTATCGTCACCTTTTCCTTGTCTTTTGTGAGGTCGAAGGGGATGGGATGCCGCATGTAGTAGTACTCATTTGGGGAATAGCTGTTGATATGTTCGTAGGAGAAAACCGTTCCGTCGCAGTAGATATCGAAACGGCGGTTGCCTCCGTCGCTGCCCCATAGCTTCAGGACGAGGTCTGTGGGGCGCTTGGGGTCAACCTTCATATCGTAACTGATCCAGCCGTTTGGAGCGTCGCGCCATCCGAGGTCGCTGCCTGTGCGCATGTTCTGCCCTTGCAGGTTGTGCGCCTGCTCGCTTGCGCTGTTGCAAATCTTCACCTCATCGATGAACTCGATGGGCTGTTGCATCTTGCTCTCGTCCGTAGGAATCCAGACGAGCATGGGTGAAGCGGCGCGATGGGCGCGGGTGAAGTACGGGACAAGACGAATCACCTTGTCTGCCGTTACCACCTCCGCACCGTTCATAGTACAAGACTTGCCGTTCATGCGCAGCTGCTGCACGCCTCCCTTAAAGAGCGTGGTCAATGTCGATGGTGCTGTTGCAGATGTACCCGTTGCTCCCTCCGGAATGAAGAGGTTGTCCAACTTGCCTCCGTTGTCCACGCCTTCGGCACAATAGACAATCGGTCCGCACTCATAGGAACAAAGTCCTTTGTTGGTCTTCAGGTTCTCGTTAGAAACAACTTGATGGATGTCCATCGGAAGCGAGAGACTTACCTCGTCACCAGCCTGCCAATCCTTTTGAAGGACGGCATATCCATCCTCTACGGTATAGTCAACCTCCTCGCCATTGAGCTTGATGACGACATGCGTCGTGGTGGGGTTCGTATAGGCATAAAGGTCACTTTCCACAGGCTTGTTCACAGCCCAGCCAGGGATGCGAACTTTCAATGTTTTGCCGTTTGAATTACCTTCCACGCTATTAAACGTAAGCTTCATATTTCCTTTATAAGGATAAGAACCAGTGACGGTTATATCAAACGTAGCATTATTAACCTTTGCCGTTGCCGCGCTTGCTACGAAGAGGTTCCAATAGAGCGCATCGTCGTCGGTGGCATAGATGTAGCCAGGGACAGAAGGGATGAGACGGCAGAGGTTCGTCGGGCAGCAACTTGTGCCGAACCACTCCGGGCGGGCATCGCCACGAGCGGTGGAAGCCAGACGGTTAGGATAGTAGAACGTGGTGCCTTGAATGCCGTAACCGTCCAAAACCGTATTATAGAGGGCACGTTCCAGCATGTCGATGTACTTGCCTTCGCCGTGCAGACGGAACATGCGGAGATTGAACATCGAGCCAGCCACAGAGGCACAGGTCTCACAATAAGCCGATGCGTTGGGCAGTTCGTAGTCCTCGCCGAAAGATTCGTTGTTATCGCGAGCGCCGAATCCGCCCGTGATGTAGAACTTCTTGCTTGCAATATTTTCCCAGATAGCCGTCACAGCCGTCTCGTAGGCCTGATCGCCCGAGTAGCGCACCCAGTCGGCCATACCGCTATAGAAGTACATGGCGCGGACAGCGTGACCCTCGGCTGAGCGTTGCTCTATGGCGGGCAGATGGTCCTGCCAGTACTTGCCGTTCACGCGCTGGTCGCTGCTTGTGGGGTCGAACTTTCGGATGCCCCTGCAATCCAGGAAGAACTTGCAGCCCTGCAGGTAGCGCTCCTCTCGTGTCAGTTCGTAGAGACGTACCAGAGCCATTTCGACCACAGCATGCCCGGGAGCCATCTTGATACCGTCCTCGTTGAACACGCCCAGCATGTTGTCCGCCGCCTTCTTAGCGCAGTTCAGCAGCTTGTCCTTGCCGGTTGCAAGGTAGTAGGCAATGCCTGCCTCCACAAGTTCAGCCACATTGAAAGTCTCGTGCGAAAGGTTCCAGTCGTTCGCCCACTTCTGCCCGCCGTACCACGGATGCAAGGGATTGTGGATAGTAAAGTTGGTCTGAATGTAGCCGTCGGGTTCCTGAGCGGAACATATCTTGTCGATTACCTCGTCGCAATACGCTTCGAGACTCGCATTCTGCTGTGTCGTAAGCACATAAGCGGCACCTTCGAGCACCTTATAGACCTCGGCATCGTCGTAGGGCTGGCCTGATTGAAAGGTCAACTCGCCCACTTGCTTCTCTCCACTTACAATCATTCCAGCGTACTCGAAATTGCGTATCTGCCCCGCATCCGACACTTTCTGGAAGGCATAGCGGATGGTTGTATTCCGCATCACATCGAGCCTCTGCTTCCAGAACAGGTCATTCACCTGCACATCGGTAAACGGAACCTGTTTAATCTCACCCGTCGCCATCACACTGCCACAAATGCAGAGAAGGCAAATACTTACAAGAAACTTACTTTTCATATTCTATTTTACTGTTTCGAGTGCAAAGGTACGAAATATAATTGACATTAAGAAAAGAGTGAAAGAAAAAGCAGACGCGCCAAAGCGCGCCTGCACAATAAGGAGTTACCAGATTTCCCCCCAAGCGTTATCAACGCCTGAGAGTTCTTTTACTTCGAAGTCAACGTCGTCCTTCCATTCTGCTTTGCTGGTATCTAAGGATAAAGCGATAATGCTTTCAGGCTCTGCTTGTTCAATGATCAAGACTGGAGCTGTATATAAATTCTTTCTCATATCACTTGATTATTTTCTTTCTATTAATAATGTTTATTCCTTTTTGAATTCTTTGCAGACGCTGACCAGCGAGGTTGTAAATTTGACAATTTGACGATTTCACAACTTCACAATTCTCCAATTCTCTGATGCCTGTTGCCTCATCATCCAAAACTACATTGTATGCCTTAACATCAGAAGCGACTCTTATTGCAGCACGATAGGGATTCAAGGTTCCTGAGTTCACGCCAACGAACTGACCTTCTGAAATTCCATATACGCCACTAACACTTTGCTTGGTGTATGTGCCAAAGAACTCAACTCCCGCTACCGTCGTTGACAAAGAAGCAGGTGTGGCAGGAAGCAATGTCTCTGTCATATCAGTCAGCAACTTGCCGTCTGCACTTGGAACAAGAATGTAGGGTTTGTTGGCTTCGGTTGTACCAGTCACGGAAGTAAAGCTCAAAACATCTCCATTTACAGAGCTCAACTCATAAACCGTGCCGTTGAAGTTTTCCACAGGAACAGCTACAGGCAGAATGCAACTAATCATCCGGTCAGCCTCAACCGTACGGTCGTAGCTAACACTTGCCACCTGCATATCTGCCTTAACTTCCGGCATAGCCTTGCCATCCTCGAGAATCAAGTCTGTACCATAATAAGTAAGGACAAAGTTATCGAAGACTGTCCATGGCGACTCGGCATTCTGCTCGGAACGAACGCCAAGACGAAGTGTGCCGTCGGAAACCCAGACCTTCAAAGAAACGCCATATTCGCCATTGTTGAATGCCTCGCCGGCAGCTCTGGTGTCGCCCACCTCGTCCGTTATGACAGAGAGAGCAGCCTCTGCTTCATTGGCATATAATACACCAGCGGCATTCCGGACAAAAGCCTGTGCCTGCAATTCGTACTGACCATTTGGCATGTCCGTCAAAACCTGATAAACATCGACATTTGCATCGTTGCTCTGACCGACATAGTTGGGGTCGTTGTTCGTTGCATCTACCACGGTGAAGTTGCCTTGCCAAGTCTGATACATCTTATCGTGACGACCAAAGTATGAACCCTTGACGAGAGGCGTTGCATTGACAGGAACAGAAGCCGTAGCCTCAGCCATCTCTGTCTTAATTTGTTCGGGAGTTACGAGTTCCCACTGACCTATCTCGGAAGTTGCGAGCAAGCCAAGGAACTGCAAGCCGCTGCGACCATCGCCATTGTCCTGAATGACCTTTGCCTCCAAATCGTCAATCTGAACAGCATATCGCCCCTCAGCAATCTTGCGAAGGGCATAGTTGAACGCACCACCATCGACATAACCATTTGTGCCAATGAAATGGCTTCCAGCATTCTCGAATACCTGGCTGTCCAAAGTATAAAAGCCATTGCCTTGATAAGTTGTCTTTACATTGAGACCATTGAAGGCATTGGTGGCAAGCTGTGTGCCCCAGTCATGCCCCTGCGAGACATACAAACCTGTCTGCACATTGCGTAGAAGATAAGTTCCATCGGGAACAACTGGCGTATCAGCCTCAACTGCAGCAACCGTAGTCTCTGTGCCATAGTAGTAAAGTTCGAAGTTATCGAATACACACCAGCCGTTTACGTCTGCTCCATTGGCCTTGATACCGATGCGAAGCGTACCATCTGTCACTTCAACAGTCACAGCATTCCGATACTCGCCATTGTTGAAAGCATTGCCAGCGCCTTCGCAATTGGTGGGAGCGCTACCGTCGGAAACATCCTTCAGGAACGTCTCTGCTGTGCCTGCATACAACTTTGCCACTACGCCCTCACCTGCTCCTGCTTCATAGAAAGCCTGAGCACGAAGCTGATAGACGCCATTTGGCAGACTTGTGAGCGTCTGATGTATGTCATAGTTACTGACGCCTTGCTTCTGACCCACATAGTTGCTTCTGTTGCTACCCCAGTCAAGTGTATTGCGAGGCGTTTGTCCTTCCTCAAAGAGTCCCTCCCAAAGAGCTGCGGGACCGTCGTCGTGGCGGCTGAAGTCCCAGCACTCAATCATAAAGGTTGCATCTTTCGGGAAACCATTGTAGAGAGAGGCGCTTGTAAGTTCAGCAAGCAAATCTTCTTTGGTCAGCATTTGCCAAAGGAAAACATAATCGCGGTTCTGATTGTTCCAATCGTTGTGGTTATCAGAGAAACGCCCTCTGTCCGTTTCCCAAGGATAGTTCTGGCAAAGCTGCTCATTATTCTCGGCATTTACAATCAATGCAAGATGCTTTGCTTCGTCAACCCAGCTAATCTGCAAAGGCGTTCCACCATTGTCAATCCAGCAGTCGCCACGGAACCAATGCTCGTTCATGTTGTCGCCAGAGAGGTTTGTGTTCAGCTTATAGACATCGCCCACCTTCTCGTAGGTGAAGCGTTTGCCGTGTTTACCCATAGCGGCCATCACGCCCCAGTCATGCCCGGCTTTCAGGAACATGCCTGTAGCATTGTTTCGGATAAAGTAATCACCCTCGGGAATCTCGTTCTCTGCATATAAAGCCGAGAAAGCCAATCCCATAAGCAATCCTGTAAATAATGTTTTATTCATAATTAAATGTGTTTTTTATATAAGGTTTATTTATATGCTTTCTTGATGCTGCCCTTTGCGGTCCTGATAATGTAGGTACCTGATGGCAATCTGCCATCCAACCACTTGCCATTTACCTTTCGTCCGCTGAGGTCATAGACTTCAGCTCTCTCATAATCAATTGTCAATTCTCCATTGTCAACAGAAAAGATACCATCTGCACCAGAGACATCTGGGTCGCAGAAGATGATGGTTTCATGGTTCATGTCGAATGCAATGCAGTATTCACCCACAGGGATGAGCCATTTCGTGTCGCCTCTGTAGCGATTCAGGTCGTCGTAGATGATGTCCTTCTCTGCATCGTTTGTATAGCCGGCATTGCCGTAACGTGCATGAGTCCAGTCGTAGGGGTCGCGACAAGCAAAGAGCGT
Organism: Bacteroidaceae bacterium; assembly: GCA_017541265.1. Lineage (GTDB taxonomy): Bacteria > Bacteroidota > Bacteroidia > Bacteroidales > Bacteroidaceae > Physcousia. The sequence continues at coordinate 6,447 of JAFXZK010000030.1, forward strand.
AACTCCAGCCTTTCCGTTTTGGAAGTCCTCGAGCGTAGCTACGCCTTCATATATGCCATTGCCAAGATGCGCCAACGGACAGGCATCATTGCGCTGCCAGTGTCCCGTGGGCAACGTGCCTGCAAGATAAACATTCTCGGGCCATGGGAACTCCCCGACGGGATGTATCTCGACAATCATGTTCTCGAGGTCGATATCAACATCAAAGTCACCACCTGTCGTATTGAAGCAATCGTCGTCCTTGTTGCTCAGAAGCCCCATCTTCTTCGTATGGTGAGCTGGTGTAAAGAAACGGTCGAGGCTTCCTGCTTCGCGACCAATTCTTTGACCTTGATAAACGAAGAAGAAGCTTGCGCGGCCGCCCCAACCTTCGCTTCTGTCCTGAATTGACATTCTGCCGGCATAGTGTCCATTCTCCTGGCGCGTCAAAGGATAGAGCAAGCAAGGCAGGTTCCAGTCGCCATCGGTCATATCGCCATAAACATAGATAACATCAAGTTCTGGTAGCAGATAAATGCTCTTAGCTATTCTCAAGGCTTCCTCATCTGTATAATTGCCTTCCCAGATATTCTCCCAATACTCGTTGTAAAGATTCTCAAGTTCTGTGTAGCGTTCTGCTGAAACATTTGGATTGCCAGAGAACGCAATATCCGACAGATATTCTACAGCAGTAATCAAAGTATCATAGTATTCAATTCCTTTATATACATTATTTATATAGTCGTTTATGTCGGACAGTAAAGCAAACTTTTCCTCATTGTCCTCAGAAGACTTAGCCGCACCAATAGCATCATTCAGCGAATCAATATGACCTTTATAGAAATACGTCTCAGTCATGGCAGAAAGCATAGCAGCCCGAGCCTCCATGTTTGCAAGCATAGCATCCATAGCCTCGCCATCGCGAGCACGGAAGATAAGTTGCCAATCAGCCCACACGCACCAGTCATTATCATAGTAAGGTTTGCGCGTATGTCTCATGCCAAGCGTCAGTTTGCCGTCCGAAACGATAGCGAACGCCTTTTGCTTGTACCTGCCACCGCTGAAGGCAATGGAAGCACCATGACTGCTGTTGGGCATGTAGCCGTATTCTTCGCTGTAGTCATCCTGCGGCCAATTGCCTACATTGTCTATCCAACAGTTCTCATGATTCAGGGCTTCGGACTTCTGCACGCCGTCGCTAATGATGTGTCGTACCGTTGTGGTATAGTTATTCATATAAACCTCTACGGGCAGTTTCTCCGCAGGATAGTACATATTCTGTCCGGGACGATACAAGCCATAAAAGTCCAGTTCATAAATACCATCGGGCAATTCGTTCTCAATAGTCTGATGGAAGTCGAACGAACAGTTCCAAGCCTCGCCGAGCCACAAGTCCGAGTACGTCTGCCAGCCATCACCCTTGCCGCCCGTCCGGGAATAGAAATTGCCGCTGTTCGTCCGCGTCCACTCCCAGCCCTCAAAGTTCGGCAGGCTGAAGTCAGCATTCTTCACCATGTATGTGATGTTCGTACCGTTGCCTAATCCCTTCTCCACAGCAGTCGAGTAGAGAGCCTCCATGAAGCTGATTTCATCCAGTAGCTCATTCGTGAACAGCTCCCTCTTGTCGATAATATAGTCGAACGTGCCACGCGGATACGTCTCGCTTGGCTCTTCATATTCTGTCAGATAAGCCTCCAGAATGTCCCTGTATTCGCCGTAAATCTCATTGTCATACATCTTCTGGAGCAGCTCGTCGTGTCTCTTCTTGTATGTCGAATAGGCTTCTGCGTTGTCCTTCACCGCAAGACGAAGCATATCCATAGCACGATAGGCATCTATAATCTCCCCTGGCTCCTCAGCATCGCGGAATGTCTCCACGCTGCTCTTATAGGATTCCAGCAGGGACTCCACCGCAAACAGCGACGAAAGGTCCTGAATGAGTTCCGTCTGCTGCTCCTTGATGAGCGCGTAAGCCTCGTCCGAAGAACCAAGATAATACAGTTGCCAGTTATCCACGATGCTCCATTGACCCTCTATATAATTAGGGTCGCGAAAGCCAATCGTCAGGTTGCCATCAGTGACGACAACGTATGTACTGTTCTCCGCATAATAGCCTCCCATGGTGTAGAAATGGAATGATTCTGGATTGTCAGGAATGTAAGTACCGTTCGCAAGCTGTGCCGTACCATATTCCGACGCAGGCTCAACCGTAGCACAAGCAGCCAGGTCCATCACAGGAGCATAGACATCAATGCCACCGCTCTGGCCGTAGAGGACAGACGTGCGCAGCGTCGCATCGCCGAGAGCACCCGAAGAATACCATTCGTCCCAGTAGTTGCCCACACGATGAAGGGCATTCGCATTCAGTTCGTACACCCCATTGGGAAGGTCCGAACCAAGATTCTGATAGAGGTCGAATGGATGGTTCCAGTTCTCCCAAGTGCCCCACGACACCTGTGTCGCGCTTGTTCCCTCCCATCCGGCACGGTTGTCGCCGTCGTAATTGGGGTTCACGATAAGCAGCGTCATGTCCAAAGGCTCATCCACCGATGCGTCACCCGCAAGATTAAACAATGAATCTCTGACAGACATTTCGTCTTGTGCATAGCTAATACCTATAAAAGCTAATGCAGCAAAAAGTGTAAAGAATCTTGTTTTCATAATAATTATAGTTTAATGGAGTTTTGTTTTCTTAGCCATTTAATGCCGTCCTGGATGTAGATGCCATCCGGTTCTCCCTGCACGACACGTCCGCTCAGGTCGTAACATTTGCCGTCTGGGCGCTTGCCACCCGCAGCCTGAACCCTCGTACCCGCATCCTTCGATGCGATAACAAAGACGGAATAGCTGTTTGGTTTGAGCACGAGCTTTCTTCCGGGCTCAACCGACGACTCGACTGGCACGAAGCGTGTCGGCCTGTCGGGTGTGTTTTCGCCATTCAAAGTGCCGCTAAGTGACAGGGATGTGATGCTGCCCACTTCGCCGAAACCCGTCAAGTTGAGCGTCAGGCCTCGTGAAGTGGAGCCGTAGTTCACGATGTGCAGCACGATGGTATCGCCTGCTTCGTTGCGGGTAGCAGTATAATCGAGGTTGGCATTCGTGGAGCAAGAGCTTTCCACAAGTAGAGGTTGATGGTTTTTGGCTGCCATTTGCTGAGCATAGAACGGGGGTTGCATCCAGACTTGGGACGGAGAGAAGAAGATTTGTCCCTGGTCCCAGCCGTTATCATTCTGCTTATAAGGCTGCAAAGCATTAGCCGGACTGTCGAGAGGAACGAAGCCTGCCGAGCGACGAACTACGTTGAGCATGACGGCATGAGCCAGCGCTCGGGCCATATCATGCGTGTTGCCGTTCTCCTCGAGGATAGCACATCGCATGGTTGTCTGCGGGTTCCACTCGAGGAAGAGCTGACGCATCTGGGCGATTTCTGCTTCCTTATCCTTTGCTTGTTGCGGTGTCTCGGTCCAAGGATGGTAGTCCCAAAAGTCAGATTTGCCGTCGAGGGATTGGAAGACATACTTCATCGTCTCCACTTCATTCGGCCTCCACCAAGCTGCATTTATGAACAAAAGCTCCGGATAAACAGCATGAATGGCCTCGTAAAGCACGAGGTATCGTTCGACGTAATGTTCGTAGTCATGTCGAGCGGCACTAAAAAGGTTCTCCTCATTGCCTATCTCAATGTATTTCAATCCGTAAGGTTCAATGTCTTGAAGCAAGGCAAGAACATCAGAGGGATTGTCCTCGATGTTGATTGCAAAGCAAGGTTCTGTGCCAACAAGCCTGGCAAACTCGACGAA
>JAFXZK010000003.1 GCA_017541265.1 Bacteroidaceae bacterium
ACCACGCAAGTATTTTACATCAAGGTAAATCCTTGGAATATCATTTTGCTTCTCTCCGTCACGAAGTTGACAGATATTTTGCATTGATGTCATAGTCCAGCCATTAGGCAACTTCTGATAATGGGGGTTATCACAAGGAATTTGAATGTTAGGGTTGATGCGTTTGAGCAGTTCTGTGGCTGGTTCATCGTTCAATTCTTGGGGAACAAGTTTTCCACTGACTGCTAATAAGAGAACTTTTGATTTTGCTTGTTCGATTACAGTTTGCAAACTTAATTTGCTTTCATCTATTGAATCAATAAAAGTAAACCATTTGCCTATTTCGCAAACAATCTGTTGCTGTTCATGGTAAGAGGGTATTGGAACGGGTATAGACGAAAGTGATTCACCAGTCAAATGTTTAATTGTAGAACCTGTATAGTATTTCTCCAAATACCCACTATTACTATACTGCATTAACACAAAAGACAGATACTGGTTTGAGATTCCGTAGAATGGTCTCATACGGTGTAAGGCTTTTTGGTACATTATATCAGTATTATTATTCCATATAGCACATCTACCAGGCTCACCACCTTCACATATAACCAAATCTCCTTTTCTTATGGAATACCTCTCCTTCTCTTCTGCCTTAAAAGGCATTTCCAATAAATCTGACAAATCAAAATATCCCCATCTGACATTTATGTTTCGTAAATATTGAAGCGGAATTCCCTCTACTTTCTTTTTATCTAACATCTTGCCTAATGAACTGTCTGCTATATCTTCGAAAGTAGTCCATTCCCAACTTTCAGGAATCTCAAAAGGCATGTTCTCATAATGTGACATATCGGAAGCAGACTTCTTGGAGCGTTTAATCTTTCCTTCCATGATTAAGCGTTCTTTTTCTGACTTAATTCGTTCCAATAGTACAGATGCAGGCTCGTCATTAGGGTCTTGCGGAACCAGTTTACCACGAATAGCTAGGTCGAGTATCTTTTGACGAAGTTTCTTTGTGTCCATTAGTTTTCGAGATTTTCAAGAAGTTTTTCCAGTTCTGCAACAGCCTCTGTAATGTTGTTGCTTTTCTCTTTGATGACACTGATAAGCTCTGGCAACGAGAGATCTTCGCTTTCCTCACCCTGCTTTATCCATGTAATGTCAAGACTAGTCTTGTCACGTCCCAGCACCTCGTCGTATGTGAACTTACGCCAACGGCCATCTGGATTGCTCTCTGCATGATAGGTTTCTTGACGATGGTGACGGTCATCTGGACGATAACAGTCCACAAACTCCTGTAAGTCGGTCTCACGGAGTGGGTTCTGTTTTAGAGTATGCTTGACATTGGTACGATAGTCGTAAATCCAGACTTCTTTAGTCTGGGCATTCTCAGAGGTGGGCTTCTTCTCAAAGAACAGCACATTAGCCTTTACACCCTGGGCATAGAATAATCCTGTTGGAAGACGGAGAATCGTATGCAGGTCGCAGGTCTTTAATATATTCTTACGGATAGTTTCACCAGCACCACCTTCAAACAGTACGTTATCAGGAAGCACGACGGCAGCAGTTCCACCAACTTTCAGCAACGATTTGATGTGCTGTAAGAAGTTCAATTGTTTATTGGAGGTGGTAGCTATAAAGTCTGCCCGTACATAGTTGTCCTGTGCTTTTTTAAGCTTTGTGACCATTTCGCCTGTTTCCTTGTCCTCTTCCTGAACTTCAATCGTCGTTGATGATTTCTTTCCGAAAGGAGGATTGGTCATCACATATTCGCAAAGGTCATTGTCGCTGGGAGCAGAAGCAAGGGAATCTGCACACTTTATTGGAGGCACACCGCCAAACTCACCGATACCATGCAACAGCAAGTTCATCAGACAGAGCCGATAGGTGTTAGGCACAATCTCTGTTCCATAAAAGGTATGCAGTTTCAAGTCATCGGTCTGCTGGCCTGTCATCGTTGTGTATTTCCCCTGCAAAAAATCTTTAGCAGCAAGTAAGAAACCTCCAGAACCGCAGCATGGGTCAACAATGACCTTTCCAAGTTCGGGGTTGACGCATTTCACAATGGTCTTAATCAGGGCGCGAGGGGTGAAATACTGCCCTGCACCAGACTTCGTGTCCTGAGCGATACGCTCCAGCAGGCTTTCATAGATGTCGCCTTTCACGTCTTCACTCAGGGAGTTCCATTGTGTACCGTCAATCATCTGGATAACCTTACGCAGATGTTCTGGTGTTTGTATCTTATTCTGTGCACCACGATATATCTCGCCAATCATACCCGTTTTCTTGGAGAGCAAGGAGAGAATCTTTCCGTAGTGTTCCTTCAGTTCCTCGCCTGACTTCGACATGAGCAACGACCAGTCACAATCGGCAGGAAGTTCCAGGTTGCGCCAGTTGTTCCATCTGAGTTCTTCGGGCATCTTCATGTCCTCGTCCACCATTTTGAGGAAAAGAAGATAGGTAATCTGCTCCAAGTAGTCACTATTTGAAACGCCGCCATCAAACAGGATGCCAGCGATATTCCATACTTTGTTGCTTATTGTAGAATCTGCCATTTTTGGGTCTTATGCTGCTAATTTCTGATTTAACTCATTGATAATGTCCTTCCACTGGCTGCCAAAGAGACTGTAGTATTTTGCTGTCCCTCCAAGTTTGTTAAACTCACCGCTCTTTAGAGCATCAACGTGGAAACTGGCATTGATGGCAATATAGTCGCGTATCATTTCCAGCCATTTCATCTGCTCTTCTGTAAATGGGACTGTGCCTGCACCACGGACACCTCCCTTGTTGGCATTACGCTCGAAGATCCATTCCTTGTAACGTGTTTTTACCATATCTGCAAAGGAGTATATCTCTGGTATCTGCCCCCACTCATACTTGATAATCTGAATGATGTCTACCAGTTCCTTTAGAACAGTTTTCTTACGGGTCATATCTGTGTATGCCGAGAATATCAAGCTACCATTGAGCATATTGTTGTAACGCTGCATCTTGTCGTAAAGTTCACGTATCATGGCTTCGGTGATGTGGCGGTTTCGATAGTCCTGATGATATATGATGTTGAGAGCTGTTATCTCGTCTTTATAGGTCTCAATAAACTCTTTCAGGGTCTCACGAACCTTAGCTTTGGTCTCCGCCACGTCGGTTTCAAAACCAGCGTATGTCAGATGATCCAATGCAGGATCTATAGTCTGGTCGTTGGAGTTGCGGACTTTCATCAGGAAATCACGGACTTTTGGATCGTAGATAGGTCTTGCTGCATCAAGACAACGTTTCTTGATGACCTCTTTCCTGACTTCTTCCTTATCAATTGGCGAAAGTGTGGGATATTCAGGATGTTCGGACTTGATGGTCTCTTCTATCCTATCAACATCATGTACGTTCTTGATATTAGTAGAAAGCTGTCGAAGTGACGTGCCTCCAGATACTTTCTTGAATTCCTCACGCTCCTTGTCGGTCAGGACTTTGTCTATGTGCTCAAGCCGGGTGCCAAGTGTACTAAAGGTTTCTTCCGATATATCGCCTGTCACAACAGCATTAAGCAAAGACATAAAGGAGACTGTAGGCTTCACGTCGCCACCACATTTCCTCCTTGCAGCACATTTGTCAGACTTGGTTACGCCCACAGCATCGACAATTACATAGCCAAGTTTGGGAGTGCTTGCTGATGGTGATGCCTGTTTCAGACTCTCCAAATCCATCGTTCTTCTCGCTCTACCAAGCATCTGCTCATAATAATTCTCACTCCTGATGTCACGCATAAACAGCAGAATCTCAATGGCCTTGACATCTGTACCTGTAGCTATCTTGTTTACGGTTACTGCCACACGAGGATAAAATTCATTACGGAAAGCATAGAGTAGCGAGGTTTCGTTCTCTTCGGACTTGAATGTTATCTTCTTGCAGAAATCGTTACCTTCATTGAATACCTCTTTCACAAGAGCAACAATGTCATCTGCATGACTATCGTTCTTAGCGAATATGAGTGTCTTGGGCAGTTCCTTTCTATCCTTGTAGTATTCCCATTTCTTCCAATTATCCTTGAAGGTCTGAAGGATTACCCTGATTTGTGATTTGTTGACTACAGAATTGTCAAGGTCTTTTCCGTCGTAAGCAATTTCCTCGTCGGTTGACTCCCAACGCTGCTTCCTTGTACGCTTGTCACGAATTTCTATCTGTTGATTGATTTTGGCTACTACGCCGCCTTGCTTGGTTTTCTCTGTTTCTATGCTGAAAGTCCCCAATGCTCCAACATTCACACCGTCGGAGACAGCTTCTTCATGGGTGTACTCGCTAACTACGTTCTCGTCAAAGAATGCGTATGTATGCTGGTTGGGGGTTGCCGTTAGTCCAATAAGGAAAGCATCGAAGTATTCCAAAACCTGTCGCCATTGGTTGTAAATAGAGCGGTGACACTCATCGATGATGATAAAGTCAAAGAACTCTGGGGGGTATTCTGCATTGTACTTTACCTCTCGCTCTACGCCTATAGTAGTGCCAGGTTCATCATCCACATCATCGGGCATGGAGGAGAGGTTTCCTGTCAGCATAGAATATACACGCTGAATGGTACTTATGCAGATTTGTGTGCTTTGAGGAATATTCGATGTCTGAATGCGCTGAATATTATATAGGGCATTCAGTTTCTCATTGCTATCGTAAGGCTGATAGTTCTTGTATTCCGTTTCGGCTTGCATTCCAAGGTTTTTCGTATCAACAAGAAATAGTATTCGTTTAGCTTTAGCAAACTTCAACAGCCTATATGTGTTAGTGATAGCGGTATAGGTCTTTCCTGCACCAGTTGCCATCTGAACCAAAGAACGAGGCTTGTTGTTACCGAAAGACTTTTCAAGGTTTAGTATAGCCTTTATCTGACATTCACGGAATCCTTCTTCTGGCAGTTCTGGGAACTCTTGCAATCTACCTCGTAGCGTTTTCTTTCCATTGAACTTATAATCTTTTATCCAGTACAGTAACTGCTCTGGCCTATGAAATGAGAACAGCTTACGCACTCTGGGCTTCGGGTCAAGCAAGTCTGTGAAGTGTGTCAATACACCTGTCGCCTCGTATATGAAGCGCATGTCCTTCTTGGAATAATTGGCCCATTTCAAGCCAGAACTGACATATCCTTCATTCTGCTCATGTGCTGCTGTCACTAAGTGAACGCCCTCTTCGTCGGGCTTGGCTTCAATTACACCTACAGGAGTACCTTCAATGAAAAGGGCGTAATCAACCTCTTCATTGTCACTTGTGAGGTATTCACGGACTGCGACTCCAAGAGACGCAATAGGGTTGAACTCCTGACGATCCTGGATTACCCAACCTGCATCTTCAAGCTTCCTGTCTATTATCTGCCTTGCCTTTTCTTCTGGTGCCATACTGATAGTGTTTTGATGTTACACATGGCCTTGGTTTTGCACTTCTGATAAGTACATATTATCCCAAGTTAGTGCAAAGGTACATATTTTTGCCCAAATTTCATTTCATTTAGGTTTTAATGCGTTATATTTTAACGAAAATTTCTATTTTTACAACAATCAGAAGTCATAAAGAGAGAATTATGGGCATTTCTGTACCATTATTTGTTGAATTAGCTCATCACTAATGACATTTTTGCATTTTTAATGAATGATTTGACCTAAATTACACAAAAATAGAGTACCTTTGCACTTGAATGATTTGCGTGTGGCTTTATGGCAAAAGAATTAGGCAGCATAAAAACGTATCAAGAGCAACTGACCATCCTGCCAAATGTAGTCCAAGGAATCGCGAGAATCAGAAAGCTCTTGTATTGGCCAGAAGAAAACGAACCTTCTGACTTAACTCCTTATCTGCCATATTTCTATGAATATATCACTTTCCGTGAAGGAGTGGCCATTCCATTTTTTCAGGTTCTTCACGCAATTCTTACGAACCACATTACCAGTCTATACGCATACCTAAAAGATAATGGCAAAGAGCCGACATCTTTCCTGACCCACGATGAAGCCTTCGATTTCTTGTGTGCGTTAGGACATACTGACACTCGTAATATCATTGATAGCTACAACAGCCTTCCCTCCAATGTTTACACGGATGCCATAAACTCCATTCATACCCAGAACAAAGTTGCTTTTTCAGCAGCCTTAAAAGAAACAGACTGCCAGGATCTGATGGGGGTATTGTGGGTGATGCGTTCTTTACTATTTGGAATCCAATCCGAAAAGGATGTAAAAATAATCAAGCGTGGTAAAAGGAATCAGTTGGAGAATCTCTGGCTGGCAGAAACTGGGCTGACCTCATTTTTCAGAAACATCCCACAAGAGAAGGACGAGCAGTTTATCAAAGAGAGAATAAAACTCCTCAGTGGATTTGACACGAAGAGCGTAGCACGTAGGCAACGGATAGGTAGGCAACAATACGACAGTGGGATTGTTGCACAAACAAAACCGTATTTGCACTATATTGATTACGAAAGAAAGTCTTGGAAACAGTTTTTGAGTGAGCCTGAGAATAACGAAACCACATCAACAGCTCTTTCGTACATTACATACAGCTGCAAACTTCAAGCTTACAAAATCCTACTGTCTGCACTAAGAATTCATAAAGATGCCATAGAACAGCGTTTGGGGAACCCTGGAGGCAATACTTTCACAGCTACTATCGAGCAAAAATGGGAGAATGAAGATTGGGGATATGTGGAATGGGAATGTCAGGACTTTCTGAACTTCATTAACCTTTCCCTTCAGCAAATGAAATCTGTCTATCTTATGATCGAGGGATTTCTGAGTGACGCAGACAAAGATTTACTTAACTGGATTGTGTCATTATACACCAATGATGGTCAACAGGAGGCTTTGGTAGGCAATTATCAAAAAGTCAGTCAAGAAGGGCATTCCATAGACAATGATAATACGATTCCAAAAGGAAAATGGTATGTCACGGTTCTCAATTCAAAACTAAAAGGGAACAACAGCGAAGAGAAGAATACAGAACTGAGCAAATGTCTGTCCTTATTGTACGATGAACTAACGAAAGATGATAGCAACCTTGTTGATACTGCTACTCCTAAGTCCCTTTTTATTTATCGTTTTAGTGGTAAAGGGGAATCATATCCACTTACAACAAAAATTAACTGGAGAGGAAAGAATGTTCTGTTAGGCTATATTATACGCTGTCTGCTGTCAGATGCAAGAAACACTCCAGAGGACATGGGCATAGCAGCAGAGTTCTTTGAGTCGAAGACAGGAAAGCCTATCAATCCAGCTACAGCCAGGTACATTTCTGTGAACAACTACGAAAAAGAAAGGAACAATCTGAATCCTAATTTTGTAGAAGCGGTGGAACTTCTACGGCGTTGCGGATTCATCAATGTAGAATACACCTCAAAGCGGAGATAATCACTCTTGAACGGTCAAAAATAGTGCTATCACCAAGATTTCACGTTAAACTTTCATAAAAGAAAAACGGAACCTCAAACGGAACCTCTAAAGGGAAGAAACAAGAAACCCACTGAAAATCAGTGGGTTTCAATTTAATTGAGCGGAGAGAGAGGGATTCGAACCCCCGGTGCCTCTCAGCACGCCGGTTTTCAAGACCGGTGTAATCGACCACTCTACCATCTCTCCGAAGCATTCGCTCTCGAAATGCGGTGCAAAGGTACAACAAAAAGTGAAAAGTGAAAAGTGAAAAGCGAAAAATTATTTGCTTTCCTGTCGTTTTTTGCCTTTTCCCTCCTGTTTTTCCTTTGCTAATCGACCCTTTTTATTGCAAATGATGGTCGCAAATGCTGCATTTCATGCTTCCTTTTGCTTTTCTCGATTATTTGTCGTACTTTTGCACCCTGATTGGGTGTTAGAAGCCAAACGACTAAACGACCAGACAACTAAACGACAAAATAAAATATGAAAAAGAATCTCGAGACCATCTGCATTCATGGCGGATGGAAGCCTAAGAAGGGCGAACCGCAGCAATTGCCCATTTATCAGAGTACGACATTCCGCTACGAGACGAGCGAACAGATGGCCCGCCTCTTCGACCTCAAGGACAGCGGCTACTTCTACACGCGCCTCGCCAACCCCACGAACGATGCGGTGGCTCAGAAGATTGCCGCCCTGGAAGGAGGTGTCGGTGCTGTGCTGACGAGCAGCGGGCAAGCGGCGAACTTCTACGCCATCTTCAACATCTGTCAGGCCGGCGACCACTTCATCACAGCCAACACCATCTACGGCGGCACGTTCAACCTCTTTGGCGTGACGCTCAAGAAGCTGGGCATCGAGTGTACCTTCATAGACCCCGACTGGGACGACGAGCGCATCGAAGCCGCCTTCCGCCCGAACACAAAGTGCTTCTTCGGCGAGACCATCTCCAACCCAGGTTGCAACGTCTTCGACATCGAGCGTTTCGCCAAGATGGCTCACAGGCACGGCGTACCCCTCATTGTTGACAATACCTTCGCTACGCCCATCAACTGCCGTCCCTTCGAGTGGGGCTGCGACATCGTGACGCACTCCACGACGAAGTACATGGACGGCCACGCCACACAAGTTGGCGGCGTGGTGATCGACAGCGGCAACTTCCCCTGGGACGACTACGCAGACAAGTTCCCCTGCCTCTGCACACCCGACGAGTCCTATCACGGCCTCACCTACACGAAGGCTTTCGGCAAGATGGCCTACACCACCAAGCTTGTGGCGCAGCTGATGCGCGACCTCGGCAGCATTCCCGCTCCGCAGAACGCCTTCCTGCTCAACCTCGGCCTCGAAACCCTGCACCTGCGTATGCCGCGCCACTGCGAGAATGCGCAGAAGGTGGCCGAGTGGTTAGAGAAGAACCCGAAAGTGGGATGGGTGAACTATGCTGGACTGCCCTCGAACAAGTATTACGCTTTGGCTCAGAAGTATATGCCTAACGGCACATGCGGTGTGATTGCCTTCGGACTGAAAGGCACGAAGGAAGAGGCCATCCGCTTCATGGACAACCTGGACTTCATCAGCATCGTGACGCACGTTGCCGATGCCCGCACCTGTGTGCTGCACCCCGCGAGCCACACCCACCGGCAGCTCAGCGACGAGCAGCTGCGCGAAGCAGGCATTGCACCCGACCTCGTCCGCCTCAGCGTAGGCATTGAGAACATCGACGACATTATTGCCGACCTCGAACAGGCAATGGCGAAAATGTAGAGACATTTACGATTTAACGATTTACTATTTACAATTTATTTGCGATTTGGCTATTTAACTATTTTGAAGGGCAAGGTAATTCAATAATTAAATAGTACATAAATTGTAAATTGTAAATAATGTTAATTGTTTTTGCCGTTTGCGGAAGTTTGACTATCTTTGTCGTGCCTTAACGGTAAAATGGTAATGAACAAGTCCTGTTATCTGCTTCTAACAAGCCTGCTGACACTGCTTTCCTGCAAGAGCCAGTACATGGTGAAGGGGGTCTCCAACGTGGATGAACTGGAAGGTCGGGTGCTGACTCTGAAAGTTTATGTCGATGGCGAGATGCGCAGCATCGACTCCACCCGCGTTGTGCATGGCAGGTTCAATTTCGGAGGCGGAATGGACTCCACGATGCTTGCCAACGTCTTCCTCGGCGACCTGAGCCTGATGCCCATTGTGCTCGAAGAGGGTGAAGTGAAGCTGAACATCGGCGAGACCCAGCAAACAGCAACAGGAACGCCCCTCAACGACTCACTGTCGAACTTCATACAGCGCAAGACACAGCTCGACGCACGGATGGCAGAACTGCCACACTTAGAGTCGCAGATGATAATGGACGGCACCGACTACGACGAAATCATGTACGAGTTGGGCAAGCAGTCGAAGCAGATAGCTGCCGAGAACGACCGGCTGGTGACTCGCTTCATACGCGCGAACTATAACAATGTACTGGGACCGGGCATCTTCATGATTCTGACCAGCAGCCTGCCCTACCCTATCCTCAGCCCACAGATAGAGGAAATCATCACCAACGCTCCGCCCTACTTTCTCGGACATCCATACGTCAAGGAGTACATCAAGGAAGCAAGGGAAGGCGAGATAAAGGATTAAAGATGACCATGCTCTACCGCCTTTATCAATTGTTCATCGCCCTGCCACTCGTCCTGCTGGCAACAGCCCTGACAGCCATCGTCACCATCATCGGCTGCGCACTGGGAGGGGCAAAGACATGGGGCTACTATCCTGCAATGGTTTGGAGCCGCTTCATGTGTTGGGGAATGTTACTGCCTGTCAAGGTTGAAGGACAGGAGCTGCTCGACAAACGCCAGTCGTACGTCTTCGTTGCCAACCATCAAGGTCCCTACGACATCTTCCTCGTCTATGGTTACTTGGGGCGTAACTTCAAATGGATGATGAAGAAATCACTCAGGAACATTCCCCTCGTAGGCAAAGCCTGCGAGAGTGCCGGACACATCTTTGTTGACAAGAGCGGACCGAAAGCCATCCACCGCACCTACGAGCAGGGACGCAAGGTGTTGCAGAACGGCGTCTCGCTGGTTGTCTTTCCCGAAGGAGCACGCACCTTCACAGGCCATATGGCGAAATTCCGCAGAGGTGCCTTCCAACTTGCCGACGAGCTGCAACTGCCCGTCGTGCCTGTAACGATTGACGGTAGCTTCGATGTCCTTCCTCGCCAGAAAGGCATCAGCTTCGTCACATGGCACCGGCTTCGTCTCGTCATTCACGCCCCCATCATTCCTGAAAGCCAAGGTCCAGAGGCGGTGCTGCATACCCTTGAGCAGAGCTACGAAACCATCATGCGCGACCTGCCCGAACGCTATCAGGGCTTCATTGCCAACCCCGACCAATAGGATGTCCCAAATAAGTATTACAGAATGGTTATCCCGATACTAAAGCGACTGGCATGGGCATTGTTGCTACTGGCAATACAGGTGCTTGTGCTCGACCATGTGCATCCGTGGGGCTATGGTGCGCCTTTGGTGTGCCCGCTCATCGTCATCACGCTGCCTTTGGGGACGTCGAGGACGGAAGCGTTGCTTTGGGGCTTCGGCACAGGCTTCGTGGCTGACATCTTCGCAGGCACGGCAGGCATCGGCAGCGCCGCTTTGACGCTTATTGCCTTCCTGCAGCCGCCGCTGCTGGAGCTTATGGCACCTCGCGACTCTGAAGAAGAGCTGCATCCCTCCTTCTCTGCGATGGGGCGCTGGAACTATTTCCAGTTCATCGCCTTGCTACTCTTCCTGCACCACCTCGTCTATTATGCCCTTGAAGGCTTTTCATACTTCCTGATTAAAGACATTGCCATCAGCATGGGTGTAAGCTATGCCGCATCACTGCTGCTCATCCTTTTGGTGGAGCACGTCCGCGGAAGTGACAAGTGAAGGATTTGCCTTGCAGCAAATGGTCAATGTTCAATGGTCAATGTTCAATGAAGCCTGAAAACAACTTCGAGCTTGAGAAGCGCAAATACGTCATTGGCGGCGCGGCAGTGATTATCATCATTGTCTATCTGCTGCGCCTCTTCACCTTGCAGCTCCTCAGCGAGGACTTCAAGATAAGCGCCGACTCCAACGCCTTCCTCAAGCGCATCCAGTACCCTGCCCGAGGCGCCATCTCCGACCGCAACGGCAAGCTGCTCGTCTATAATCAGCCGGCATACGATGTGATGGTCATCATGCGAGAGCAAATAGGTGTCGACACGCTCGACCTCTGCGAAAGCCTCGGCATTACACGCAGCTGGTACGAGCGAAGAATGGAGGAGATAAAAGACCTAAAGCGCAACCCAGGCTACAGCTCCTACACGCAGCAAGTCTTTATGAGCCAGCTCTCAACCGAGGAGTTTAGCCGCTTCCAGGAGAAGCTCTTCCGCTTCCCTGGCTTCTACATACAAAAGCGAAGCATCCGGCAATACAACTACCCGAACGCGGCTCACCTGCTCGGCGACATCGGAGAGGTAAATCCCGAGGACATCGAGGCAGACCGTTACTACCGAAGCGGCGACTATATCGGCAAGCTCGGCGTGGAGCGTTCCTACGAAACCGTGCTGCGAGGCGAGAAAGGCATGGAGATTCTGCTGCGTGA
Organism: Bacteroidaceae bacterium; assembly: GCA_017541265.1. Taxonomy (GTDB): domain Bacteria; phylum Bacteroidota; class Bacteroidia; order Bacteroidales; family Bacteroidaceae; genus Physcousia. The sequence goes on from JAFXZK010000003.1 coordinate 12,009, forward strand.
CGCCAGAGGGCGTATCAAAGGACGCTACCAAAGCGGCAAGTTCGATGTGGCTCCCATCCCGGGGCGCAACCTGAAGATGAGCATCGACGTAGAGCTGCAAGCGCTTGGCGAACGCCTGATGAAAGGCAAGCTCGGCAGTATTGTTGCCATCGAACCGAGCACCGGCGAAGTGCTCTGCATGGTGTCAAGCCCCACATACGACCCTCGAATCATGATAGGACGCCAACGCGGAAAGAGCCAGAAGCAACTCGCGGCAAACCCGTACAAGCCCCTGCTCAACCGCGCCATCATGGGACAATACCCGCCCGGATCGACCTTCAAGACAAGCCAGGCACTCACGTTCCTTCAGGAAGGCATCATCACACCGCAGACCGCCTACCCATGCAGCCACGGTTTCCACTTCAAGGGACTCAAGGTGGGCTGCCACGGACATGGTTCGCCTTTGCCCCTCGTCCCGGCTATTGCCACCTCATGCAACGGCTATTTCTGCTGGGGACTCTACCATATGTTCGGCAACAGAAAGAAATACAAGACAGTGCAGGACGCCATGACAACATGGAAGGACTACATGGTGAGCATGGGCTTTGGCTATAAGCTTGGCATCGACCTGCCCGGCGAGAAGCGCGGCATGATTCCCAACGCGCCCTACTACGACAAAGCCTATCGCGGCGACTGGAGCGGGCTGACCGTCATCAGCATCAGTATCGGGCAGGGCGAGGTCAACCTCACACCCCTGCAGATTGCCAACCTCGGCGCCACCATCGCAAACAGGGGGTACTACATCATTCCGCACGTCGTCAAGGAAGTACAGGGGATGCCTCTCGACACGCTCTACACGAAGAAGCACTATACAAAAGTCCAAAGGCAGCACTACGAGACAGTCGTTGCCGGAATGCGTCAGGCTGTGCTGGGCGGAACATGCCGTGTTGCCAACACAGCAGACTATGAGGTCTGCGGCAAGACAGGAACGGCGCAGAACCCGCACGGGCAGGACCACAGCGTCTTCATGGGCTTTGCCCCTCGCGAGGAGCCAAAGATTGCCATCTGCGTCTATGTGGAGAACGGCACATGGGGAGCGACCTACGGCGTGCCTATCGGTGCCTTGATGATGGAACAATACATCAACGGCAAGCTCTCCGAGGCAAGCCAGGCCCGCGCCGCAAGCTTCGAGGACAAGCATCTCTACAAAATGGACGGGACAGAAAACAAGCAAAATGCCAAAGAAACTTCCGAATAAAAGCAACAAAAAGAAAGCACCGTCGCTGTGGGGCTCTATCGACTGGCTCACCATCTTCATCTATATGGTGCTGCTGGCACTCGGTTGGATGAGTGTGTGTGGTGCCAGCTATGACTACGACCAGGCGACCAGCATCCTTGACTTCTCCACCCGAAGCGGTATGCAGATTGTCTGGATAGGCAGCTCCCTGCTCCTTGCCTTCCTTATCCTCATGATTGACGACCGACTCATCGAGTCCCTCTCATACATTATATATATATGTTTTCTCGGACTGCTTTTCGCCACGCCCTTCCTTGCGCACGACATCAAGGGTTCCATGTCATGGATCAAAATGGGAAGCTTCAGCATCCAGCCAGCAGAATTTGCGAAGTTCGGCGTATCGCTCTGTCTGGCGAAAGTGATGAGCACCTACGGGTTCGACGCCAGGAGATGGCGCGACCTCATAATATGCATTGCGCTGATTGTTGTGCCGATGGGGTTGATTGTCATGCAGAAAGAGACCGGCAGCGCACTGGTCTATAGTGCGCTCTTCCTAATGCTCTACCGCGAAGGAATGTCGGGTTCCATATTATTCGTAGCCATCGCAGCCGTTGTCTACTTCGTGGTCGGCGTGCGCTTCGGGTGGTTGCCTGTCATGTTGCTCATACAAGTATTCACCATCGGCCTCGTGCTTGTCTATGGTCGCTCTAACAGGAAAAAGGGACTCGGCGGCTGGCTGTACTTCCTGTTGCCCGCGCCGCTTCTGGCACTCTGGCTGCTCTACCTCTCACTGCGCGACCGCTTCCTTCCCTATTGCCTCATTGCCCTCTTCTCGCTGGGCAGCATCGGTTTCTACTATTCCACGGACTTCGTGATGAACAAGGTTCTGGAGACGCATCAGCAGACACGCATCCAAGTCCTGCTTGGCCTGAAGGACGACCCACGCGGAGTCGGCTACAACGTCATACAGGCCAAGATAGCCATCGGTTCAGGCGGACTGGAAGGCAAGGGCTTCCTCAACGGCACACAGACAAAGCTCAAGTATGTGCCCGAGCAGGACACCGACTTCATCTTCTGCACCGTAGGCGAAGAGGAGGGCTTCATAGGCTGTGCCGTTGTACTGCTGCTCTTCCTATCGCTCATTTTGAGGCTTTTGCATTTAGCGGAGAGGCAACCATATGCCTTCGGGCGAGTGTATGGCTACTGTGTGCTGAGCATCTTCCTCTTCCACGTCTTCATCAACGTCGGGATGGTGCTCGGCCTGACTCCCGTCATAGGCATTCCCCTGCCGTTCTTCAGCTACGGCGGCTCGTCGCTCTGGGGTTTCACCATTTTGCTGTTTATTTTCCTCAGAATTGATGCAGGACGCAACAGATTACAGCATTAAACGAGACAAAAAAGGCGAAAAAGCACACTTCGACGCAAAAAAGGACGGCTTTCCTTTGAGACAAAGGAAATTATTCGTAAATTTGCGCACAATAACTAACAACATTAAATTATTTGCCCTAATAATCTGATATGAAAAAATACCTTTTATCTGCCCTTGCAGCCATGGTTCTCATGGTTAGCTGCAAAGAAGAGATTGACACCTCAGCGCGCTATGTGTTCAAAGAGGAAACCATAACAAGCTATTTGAGCAAGCACGACCAGTACAGCGAATACTTCCGTCTGCTCAATGAAGAAAAAGTCAACGAAATCAGTGGGACCACGGTCAGCCAATTGCTCTCTGCACGCGGTCACTACACAGTCTTTGCGCCCACCAACGAAGCCATTCAGGAATACCTTGACTCGCTTGTGTCCGATGGGGTTATCCCCGAAGCCTCCTGGGATGCCTTTCCCAACCAGCACAAACTTGACTCCATTCGCCACATTATCGTCTTCAACAGCATCATCGACAGCGGCGACGACTATAACGAATACCAGATTAACAATCTCCCTTCGCAGACATCAACATCTTCCACTGTAGAGATTCCTCTGCCCAATATGAACGATCGCAAGCTCATCGTGCAATATACAGATAGAACAGACAGCATCCTTATTAACAACTGCGTCGTAGATGTTTACAATCGCGACATCCTTTGTATCAATGGTGTTATTCATGCTATGCACAATGTCGTTTCGCCAAGCAATGACACAATGGACTATTTGCTGAAAAAATATACTGAGGATGAGAACAGCAACTATGTCGTTTCCGCAAAGATAGTTGAAGCATGCGGACTGTTTAGTGATCTCTCTAAATGGCGTGACGACGACTATGAAAAACTCTTTAAGGAAGGGGATATACCTGTCAAAAACGAAGAAACAAAAGGCGAAACCGCAACCTTCCATACAGTCGAGCATCGCTACATCGGCTTTACTTTCTTTGCTGAAACGGATGAATTCTGGAAACAAGCCATCCCAGGGAAAGAGGTTATGGATATCACCTTGGAGGATGTAATGAATTATCTTGATGGACAAGGTATCTATCCCGAGGCAAAGCGCGACAATAACTACGAGTCAGAAGACAACCTGCTCAATCAGTTCATCACCTATCATCTCCTGCCAGAACGACTGACTCCTGACAAACTTGTATATCACTATAACGAAATGGGATACAACACCAACAAGAAAACGCCGACCGTGCCTATCATGGAGTTCTATACGACAATGGGTAAGCGTCGTTTGCTCAAGATTTTCGAGAGCGCTGAAAGCGATGGTGTGTACCTCAACCGCTTCCCCAACCTTGACAACGAGCGTAGGGGCACTTATCACGAACTTTCATGCGACGCCGACAAGGAAGGCATCAGCATAGGCAACCCCAACATGGAAGGAGAGAACAACATTCGTAATGCTATCATCTATCCCATCGACAAGCTCCTCTGGTACAGCGAAGAGACACGCTCTAACCTGCAGAAGCAGCGCATCCGCTGGAGTGTGCCGAGCATGTGGCCTGAGTTCATGAATAACGACATCCGCTGCTCCGATATTACAGACGAGAAGCATACGAACGTCTATATCCCCAATGATGATCAGTTCAAATACCTCGAAGATGTGGATATCTCAAAAGACACCAGATTCAATTATTGGACTGGACGCCACAAAGGTTGGCAGAACATGCAGGGTGACGAGATGACCATACGCGGAATCACGGATTGCACCATGCGTCTGCCACCTGTACCACGCCGTGGCACCTACGAACTGCGTTTCGCCATCCAGAGCGGTGGTAGCCAGCGTGGCATGGTACAGTTCTACTGGGGCAGCAGAAAAGACAGGCTCGCTGCCATGGGCATCCCCATGGACCTGCGTCAGGGAGCTGACAACATGCTGCATACCAGCACAGGCAATGTGGCAAGTGACATCGGTTACGAAAGAGACACGAACGACGACGACTATAATGCTGAAGTGGACAAACGCTTACGCAACAACGGCTTTATGAAGGGTTGTGCCCAGTACTGCGCAGGTGGCCCAGGCACAGAAAGCTCAATGCGACTCTCCAACATCTGTATTCGCCGTATCATCGTCCGCGAAACGATGGATCCCGACGAGACGTACTACATCAGGTTCAAGACTGTGATGGACGACGACTCACGCTTCTTCTACATGGACTATATGGAGTATTGTGCAAAGGAAGTGTACGACAATCCTGAAAACCCAGAAGACATCTGGTAATCAAGCAGATACAGACCACACCCTAAAAAGTCCCCGTACTTGTCCTCATAAGTCCCTGTACTTATCCTCATAAGTCCCTGTACTTATAGCCATAAGAACAGGGACTTTTTCACATATAGACGAGGAGGTTTTCACATATAGACGGGAACATTAAAGGCGTACCGCCCAGTGCGATACGCCTTTACCCATTTTAACTATTGTCTCTAATCAATCAGTATTGCCTATCCCTTCCGGCTGAAGAGCTTACTCCACAGACTCTTCTTCTTGCTGTCCTTGCTACCATAGCCATACCCATAACCGTAGCCATAGCCGTAACCGTAACCATAGCCGTACCGCTTGCTCTTGCCGCGACTGTCGTTAATCACAATGCAGAGATGGTTGAATATCTTCTCCTGATGCAGCCGCTCAAGTTCGGGGAGGTAGCGGCGGTCGACCTTTGTCTCGCGCAGAACGTAGATGGTGAGGTCTGCCACACGGTTGACAATGCCAGCGTCGGCAACGACCTGGGCGGGCACATTGTCGATAATCACATAGTCGTAGAGCTTCTTAAGCTCTTCCATGAGCTGATCCAGCCGGCTGCTCATCAGCAGTTCCGCAGGGTTGGGCGCCATGATGCCTGCCGGCAGGATGTCCAGATTGCACTCCTTGCTCTTTGTGACTATCAGGTCTTGCACGTTGTCGATGTTGCCAGAGAGATAGGAGGTAAGTCCGTATCTGCCTTCCATAGCTGAGAGGCGGCTGCGGGTGCGCTTGCGGATGTCGGCATCGATAAGTACCACCTTCTTGCCGGTCAGCCCTAAGGTGGCGGCAAAGTTGCCGCTGATGAACGTCTTGCCCTCGCCCGGCATGGTGCTGGTGAGCATGATGACGCGCGCGTCCTTGTTGATGAAAGGCATGTTGAAGCGTATCATCCTGAACGCCTCGGCAAGTATGTCGTCCTTGTTCCCGTCAACGACAATCTCGCTGTCGCGGATGCCTGCCTGGCTGTGGGGCACCTCTCCGAGGATGGGGATGGTAGTGTACTCCTCCACATCCTTGCGCCCGTGTACAGTGGTGTCGAAGAGTTTCTTAAGATAGAAGAACATGAAGGGTACGACAATGCCGATGAACAGGGCGATGAGCGTGATGACTTTCGTGCGCGGTGCAATGGGCGTACGGCTACCGAACGGCTGCTCCACGACACGGATGTTCGCCTCCGTGATGGCAAGCTGCAGAGCGGTCTCCTCACGCTTGTTCAGCAGATAGGTGTAGAGCGTCTCCTTGATGCTCTGTTGGCGGGCGATGTCGATGACCTTCTTCTCCTGCTGTGGCACCGCATGAAGGTTGCCCATGAGTCCCTTCTCCTCTTGCCTTGCCTTCTCCACCTGCAGCTTGAGGCTCGCACTGTAGCCCTTGAGCGAGGCAAGCACGGCGGCCCGCATCTGCGAGAGGTTGAGATCCATGTCCTGGATGGTGGGACTGTTCTCGGAGGTGTTCTCTGCCAAACGGTTGCGCTGCAGCATCAGCTGGTTGTAGTTCGATATCTGCGTGGTAATGCCATTGTCGCTGATACCGCCCATGGTGGGGATGAGGTTGTTGCCTGAAATGTTCTGCGACAGATAGTCCACAAGATACTCAATCATCGAGTGCTGCGTCTCGGCCTGAATGGTGCGCTGGCGGGCAGTGGTGCTCTGTTGGATGAAAGCGTCGCTGCTGGCCTTGATGTCCACCAATCCGTTGTTTTGCTTGAAGTCAGCCATCTTGCCCTCCACCTCGCTCAACTCGGAATGGATGAGGGCTATGCGATCCTCGATGAACTCGGATGTGCTCTTCGCTATCTGGTTCTTGTCTTCGATGATGCTGCGCTTGTAGGCGTCGAGCAAGCCGTTGAGGATGTCGTCAGCCCGCTGGATGTTTGTGTCTGTGCAGGTGATGCATACCAGGGTGCTTTCCTTGTCAACCTCGCCGCTGGTGACTTTGTTGTAAAGGATGATGGCGGCATCTTCCAAGCTGATGCGCTGCACGCCGATGGTCAAGCCCACAATTTCCTCCTCAAGCCCCTCAAGCTGTTTCTCATTGGGCGTCGCCACGAAATCGCCGAAAGGCGTCTTCACCACCTTGCCCCATTCCACTTTTGCCGTGAAGTCGGACTCCTCCATCGGGTTGCCAAACTGGACGTCGGTGATTGTGCCGCCACGCTTGCTGTCAAGGGTGAGTTTGAAGCTTGCCGGAACAGTGAACTCTGTGGTGAAGTTGACGGTGAACGGACGGTCGTTGTAGAGCGACACGTTGCGCAAACCGGAACGGACACTGTACATGACATCGAGCTGAAGGTTCTTTGCCACTTCCTGGGCAAGTTGGAAGGAGTGCAGGATATAGACCTCGTTCTTTACACTCGCACCGGCAAGCACGCCGTTGAGCTGCATCAGAGCGTCGGTGCTGATGTTGGAGCGCCTGCTGCCGCCCTGTCCGTTGTCGTCCTTGACAAGCATCACGGCCTGCCGCTGATAGACGTTGGACTTCGTGGCAAGATATACCCTCGACAAAACCAGACAGATGATGACAGAGATGAAAAACCAAACCTTGTTGGCCAAGAAAGTGTCAAGGATGTCACAAAATGTAAGGGTGTCCTCTATGCTTGTATTCTTGCGCCGGCGACTGCGGGCTGATATATTGTTGTTGTTAGCTTCCATGCTTAACTTTGGACTTTGAACGGTAAACTTATTTCTTCAGTGCCACGACAAGGGAAACGATGCTGACCACCATGCCGACAACGGTGCTGCCGACGGTCAGCCAGGTATAGCTTGTGCTGCCCTTCACGCGCTGGCTCTTGTTAGGCTGAACATAGATGACGTCGTTCTGCTGCAGGTAATAGGCCGGGGAGTTGAACACCCTCTGGTTGTCGAGCAGGTTGACTTCGTAGACCTTCCGCACATTGTTCTCTTCGCGGACAACGAGGACGTTGTTACGGTAGGCACTGTTGTTGAGGTCACCAGCCTTGCCGAGTGCCTCCAATATGGTGAGGCGCTCTCCCTGGTATGTCTGTGTGCCCGGATTCTTCACATCGCCCATCACCGTCACTTTGAAGCTCATTATCTTAGTGTTGACCACAGCATCGTTGATGTAGCCCTCGTCAATCATGCGCTTCTGTATCATCGCGGAAATTGCACCGGTAGTCATGCCTCCGACATGAACCGTGCCGAAGATGGGGAACTCGATGTTACCTTCCTTGTTCACCTGGAAATAAGCTACGCCGGAAGACACATTGATCGTATTGGTACCGGTCTGCGAGTTGTTGCCGCCGCCGATAAGCGTATTGTTGTTGAAGCGGGTAATCAGCTCAACGTCTTTGCTTGCAACAGAAATTGCAAGCTGGTCGTCAGGCTGTACCTGCAGCTCAAAGACATCCTGTATGTCCTGGGGCAAAGCGTATGCCTTGGTAGCACCCTGCAAATAAATCATCTTCCTGTTCGAAATACAGGAAGTCATCAGCACCAGGCACAGTGCACAGGACAAATAAATTGAGAATTGAGAATTGAAAGTTGAAAGTATTATCCTTTTCATTTCTTTTTTACATAGTTTTGGGTGCAAATTTACTAAAAAAAAGGCAGACAGGCGCTTCTTAAAGAAAAAAAAACGCCTTATTGTTGCATTAATTGCAAAGAAACTGGTAACTTGCAGCCGAATTGAGCAATGCGCCATATCCAATGCCTATGAAAAAGCTGTTTCTCCTCTTGTTTCTTGCCATTTGTTCCTTGCTGTCGGCAAGTGCTCAGGAACTCATCAAAGGCAATGCGTCCTACTACTCCGACAAGCTACATGGACATCGCATGGCGAACGGAGAACGCTACCACCGGGACAGCATGACGTGTGCGCACCTGAAATTCCCGTTCGGCACGTTATTGAAGGTGCGCAACCCACTCAACGACCGCACCGTCATCGTGCGCGTCACAGACCGAGGCCCGTACTCCAAACGCTTTGTCCTCGACCTGAGCCGTGCCGCCGCCCGCGAACTGGACATCATCCGGGCCGGCTTCCGTGTGGTGGAGATAACACCATATCATCCCAACGAAGTCCCATACCGCGCAGAAGAGGACAGCATACCGGAAATACCAGAACTCGAACTTCAGTACACGCCAGCAGCCACTTACCCGGATCCCGCATGGCAACGCGACTCAACAAAGACCGTCCCGAATGATTAACGGTCTTTGCCTACTTCTTCAGAAACTTCCTGCCCTGCTGTACGCGAATGCTGCTGGTCTGCTTTGTTGCAGGACGGCCTTGAAGGTCAAACCATTTACTATTTGACTTGCTATTTACGATTTTACCCTCATTGGGGAGAGCCTCTAAGTATGTTACAATACCTTCAGGAGCTTCGACAAGTGTCCAAAAGGAGCGGTGGTTAGTTCCGGCGGTAGCGGCGTACGTCTGCACATAGCAATTTGCCTGATTGCTTTCGGCACGAAGATTAAGTCCAATGGTGCCAGAGGAGAAGTCGTGCGGCGTGACGGAAGTACAGGCGAAGCCGTATCGTCCGCCCTCGCTCGTTTGTGGCGCCACATAGTATTCCACACCTTCACTCCCCATGCTGACTATCTGCTCTGCGGTCTTGGCATAGCCTTGGATGTAACGACCTGTCAGGAGATTACGGACGAAGTAGCACTGAGCGTTTGCCGTAGGCTCGAAAATCCAGCAGGCAGCTTCGCTGACACTGCCCTCGCAGGTGATGCGGTTGTCGCTCTCTTCGTTATCCACCATATAGGCAGGCGTGCCAGAGAAGTTGCGGATGGTGTAGGCTTGATCCTTCAATGGCCAGTTCTCCACGGGCGGTTCGTCGCCACCATTATCGGGATAATAGGGCGAGGGGTCGAAGGTGTTGTCGCGAATCTGACGTATCTCTTCGGCGGAAAGGATACCCTTAAAGAACCAGGCATCGTCGATGTAACCTTTGAAGTAGTCCTTTCCCGCCTTGTGGCCGCCGATGCGGAAGCCGCCCGTGCAAGTCTCGAAGCTACCTGCCGAAACGGTGCAGTCGCGCTCACCATTTATATAATACGTAATGTTCTGCCCTACAGGGTCACAGACCACAGCGACGTGCTGCCAAGTGCCGGGCTTCAAGGAACCAGCCGTTGCCCGGTGCTGGGTGCCGCCAAGGAAGTTGTCATAGAGGAAGGTGGGCGTGCCGCCGCCTGTGGGGACTTCGGCACGTCCATAGAGATAGATGCGTCCGGTGCCGCCTCCATCCTTCTGCGCAAGAATGATTTCGTCGCGAAAGTAGATGCCATTATCTGTTTGGTTGCTGGCATTAGGGGCTTCAGTGTTCTCGTCATAAACCCAAGCGCAAAAGGTCGATTGCGTAGTGCGGGTGTCGAAGATGCCTGTGGTGTTCAGGTCAAGATACTGCGCGTTGCCATTCAGGTGGAGTGCCTGCCCCACTTGACCCGCACCATATGAAACGCCGTTGGCGCTGGGCGTAAGGGCATAATTGGCAGGCGAGGCATCATTCAAGTTGCCGTCGAAAGGATAATGGAAGATAAGCTCGGTCTTTGTCTCGGTGATGTCCTCGGCGACGTTCAGCCCTACGCTCTTTGCCCAAGTGTTCCAGAGGCTCTTCATCTCGCGCACCTTCTCGGGATATTCCACTGCGACGTTGTTCGTCTCGGAAAGGTCATGCTGGAGGTCAAAGAGCTGCCAGCCGCCGCCTGCAAGGGCGGTGAGCCGCCAGTTGCCTTTGCGGATGGCCTTTCCGTTCTCGTGTTCCCAATACATCACACGCTCGTCGTCCCAACTCTCCTTCTCTTGGAGCAAAGGTACAAAGCTACGGGCCTCGTCACAAAGCGGCTTGATGCTGTTGCCGCCGTAGAACGAGGGATAGGATGCGCCGGCAAGTTCAAGGCAGGTGGGCATCACGTCGAGGAATGTGCAAGGCTGTGACATGATGGTGCCCTCCTTTGCCTCTGCCATGCCCGCAGGCCAATGGACGATAGTCGGAGCTGCTGTGCCGCCATGGAACTGCGTTGTCTTCCAGTAGCGGTAAGGCGTGTTGACGGCTCCTGCCCAGCCTGTGTGCAAATAGTTATAGGTGAGCTGGTCGCCGGGCACAGCAGCATTATGAACCACCATCTGTCCGCTTCGTGTACGGTCGTGGCGGTCGAACTCTCCGATGCTGTAGTTCTCGCTCGACGCACCATTGTCGGAGGTGAAGATAATGAGGGTATTGTCGAAGATGCCACGACGCTTCAGCTCGTCGATGATGCGCCCGATGTTCTGGTCCACGCAGTCAACCATAGCGGCATGAACCTCCATGTTTGCCGACTGGAAAGCCTTGTTCGTCTCGTCCTCCCATTTGCGCCCGGAGGCGTTCGTGGCGACAGGCATCTCTTCGGGACTGATAAGGCCAAGCTCCAGCATACGGTTGTAGCGGCGCTCGCGCAAGGCGTCCCAGCCGTCGTCGTACTTGCCCTTGTACTTCGCGATGTCCTGCGGCTTTGCCTGAACAGGCCAGTGTGGCTCCTGGAAAGCGACGTACATGAAGAAGGGCTTGCCGTCGGCCGTCATCTCATCCATCATGTCGATGGCTTTGTCTGCAACGAAATCGGCATAATAGAAGTCCTCTGGAATGCTTTCCGTGTAGATAGGCTCCTCGTTATGCACAAGGGAGAAGGGATCGAAGTGGTCTGTGACGCCCCAGATGGTGCCCCAATGCTGGTCGAAGCCTCGGTTGCATGGATAGGTGTCGATGGGCGCGAAGGGGCGGTTGTTGAAGTAGCTCTGATGGGAGAGCCACTTCATCTGGTCTTCTCTGTTGCCGATGCCTTGAGTGAGCGAAAGGTGCCACTTGCCGCTCATGCCTGTATGGTAGCCGGCATCCCTGAGTGCTTCGGGGATAGTGACGCAATCGTGCGTGAGGCTAAGCCCCATGCCTGTGATGCCGACGGTCTGTGCATAACGTCCCGTCAAAAGCTGTGCCCGCGAAGGACAGCTACGGCCAGAGTTGTAGAACTGGGTGAAGCGCATGCCCGATGCGGCAAGCTCGTTGAGGTTAGGGCTTTCCACTTCGCCGCCAAAACATTCGAGGTCGGAGTAGCCCATGTCATCCACCACGATGAGCATGATGTTAGGTCGCTGTGCCTGCTGGGCGGAAGCAAATGCCGGCAAAAGAGCCGGCAATGCTGTCAGGGCGCATTGATATTTCTTCATTGTAGCTAAGTTATAAAAGTTATGGGTGAATAATTATCTTCTCATTGGTGATGTATAGGCCTTTGTGAACTTTGCCAATTCGCTGACCTGCAAGGTTGTAGATGGGATTGTTCAAATTGGCATTTGGATAGGGAACATCTATCCCCGTCTCATCGTTCGGCTTAAAACCGAAGAACCCTTTTGCTTCATTATCTTGAATAACAAGGTATGCATTGCCGGAAGTGAGGGTGGAACCGGGCGTTAGCCTGTAGAAGCCAACACCTTGCTCGTCGTTAGCGAAACAGAATTGGGTTCCGTCAGAAACGATATCCCTGGTTGCGGTCTGAAGTAGATTGATGGCTGGACTGGCTGCGGAATTGGCGGGATTGTAGCAGTATTTGCCCTCTGCTCCCTTCACCAAAACGGGTTCGCCGATAGGGGCTTCTGTGATGGCTTCCGACAATAGGACATAGTCGTCATTTACAGAAACCACAGTAAAGGCCTGTAGAGCTGAAGGGAACTGCACAACAGCCTCAGCAACATAGGTGGCATATCCGGCATCTGTGACGCCAATCTGCTTGACCGACTTGCTGGTGCTGAAAGGAAGCGGATAACTGTCCTCGCCAAGTGTCTGGAAGAAGACTTCCTTACCTGCCAAGCCGTTTGCATAATATGTCAGCACACCGCTTGCTATATCGTCAGAAGTGAGACTTTCCACAATGCCCTGAGTTTTATCCGCCGTATCCGAGAGGTCGATGATGCCTTTCACACTTCCCTGCATTCGGCCGATATTGCCGCCGAGATGACCGGTTATCGTACCGAGGTTGATGAAGTTCTCGATGGTGTTCTCGCTGTTCCCCAAGTAGCAGCAAAGTCCTCCAGCATACGGGCTGGCATGGGTGGAAGTGATGTTGCCTGTGTTGACACAATTGCGAATGATGAAGCGAGGATTGGTGTCGTTCTGTCCGCCGATGATGCCCGCTGCATCCTGGCCCGATACGGTGACGCTGGCTTCGTTCACGCAGTTCTCGATGGTGATGGTTGCCCCTGTGTTCTGGCACGAACCAGCCAGTCCAGCAGCTTTCGTGAGCGCTATGACAGAACAGCTTTGGTCAATGATGAGGTTCTTGACCGTGCAGGAGGCATTGCCCTGAAGATAGCCGAAGAAGCCTTGTGCCTCGTCCTGTGGGCGATAGATAATCATGTTCTTGATGCGGTGTCCCTGACCGTCGAAAACGCCTTTGAACTTGTTGCCCTTGGTCTTGCCAATTGGGAGGTGCAGGTTCACTTCGTTCTCGAAATCGATATCGGCTGTAAGCCTTCCGTAATAGGCCGTTGAACCGCCAGTTGCTGCCACTTTTTGCGAGAACCATTCCACTTTTCCGGCATTGTCGAGAAGATAGTAGGAACCCGACTTTTCAGGCGTTTCGAAGCGTTCCGGTCCGTCGCAAGTGCAAATGCCGTTGTGGGTATAGTCGTGTTCGTGTATGTCGGCTATGGAATAGAGGCGGAAATAGTCTACGCGGAAACGCCCCTGATTGGAAGTGCCACGAGAACCGGACTTGAGCATGTTGCTGGTACGGATGCCCAGCTGAATCTCGGTATCGGCATCGAGCGTGAACTCCATCGTCATCTCCTTCATGACCGGGTCGCTGCCATCCATTGTTGTGGCATAGCCCATGAAGGTGCGGTTCGTCTCTGGACCCAGATTTGTCCCATACTTGTCGGAAGTGCCGAAGTAGCAGGCATTGTCACCGGCGAAGAGGCGCAGATTGGTGAGATTCTCGTCGCCCGTTCCCATAGGAGAGAGCAGGCAGCAGATACGATAATTGCCCGCAGGAAGGCTGATTATCTGGTAGAGTTTGAAGTCATCGGGCATGGGCGAACAGTTCACCCAGCAACTCTTCTCGCCATGACGCGAACCGCTGCAACCTGCGTTGGAACCGTAGGAAGTCTTGGGAAGCAAGGTCGTGTTGTTGATGCCGGGTTCTTGTGTGTACTCCTGCGTTCCCTTCATGCCCCAGCCGTGCCAGCCAGTAGGAATACCTCGGAAGTTGGTGCCATCTACAATCATGCCTGCTGTCTCCTCGAAGTCGTTGTTGGAGATGAGTGCTGTCAAGTCCTCGTCTTCTTCCTGATTGGAGTCGGTATAGGTGGTTTCGTTAAGTTTCCAGAAAGAGCGATGGTTGGTGCCTGCAACTGCGGCATAGGTCTGGACGGTATTGTCGCCCTTCCAGTTCCAGCCGATGCATCCTGTTGTGAAATCCGTGACGGGCATGTTGGTGGAAGTGAAACCGAAGCAATGTGCCCCTTCCTGCTCGGAGCAATCAACAATGGCATATTCCACTGGGCTCTCGGTCATGGTGATGCTGGCTTCGGTCTGGGTAGAACAAGCCTGAGCATAGCGTCTCGTTTTCATGTTCTTGACATAGAAGCAATTGGGTTTCCCTGTAGAAACAAACTCCCAACAAGCATTATCGCTCATGGCACCGACCTGCAAGACATCAGAGCCATTGTCCTGCACAAAGAGGTTGTCGTCGTTGCGGCAGGCAATGGTATAGGCTTTACCTGCCTCAATGGTGAAAGGGGGCGTTTCGTCGAGTCTCTGCTGAATCATGCTGATTTTGGCATCCATTGCGAACTTGTCGTCGCTGGCATACCAGGTCGAGAAGATGTCGTGCTGTGAGTCGGTAAGCGCTTTCTTGGCAGCCTTCATCTCGGCCAAAGAAAGCTCGAGGTTGTCGTAGCGGTTTGTCTTGCTCTTGTAAGCCAGTGTGAAATAGTGCAGACAAGCGCTGACATGCGACATATAGTGTGCGTATGCCGACAGATTGTCGTAGAAGAATGTGCGCCGGTCTTCCGGTATTTGGTTGATGATGGCATCGCAACGGCTTGCCACATCGGCGAAGGCGACCATCTCGCGAGCCGTACCGGCAATGATGCTGTCAACTTGATGTGAGCCTTCAATACGGAAGGAACGACCGGGTATGGATTCGTAACCGATGTCTGTAAGTGGATTAGCTGTATAATTGTTCCACTTGTCGTTGATTTGCTTGATGGCACGTTCGTGACGCAAGTCCTGGAAGATGTACTGGCGGTCGAAGCCTCCAGGGAAATCGCTCTTCTTCTGGCACCAATAGGAATAGTAGAAGTCGTGATAGAGATCGGTTATCTCCTGTGCATGTTCCTCACCGAAATACTGCTTGCAATACTGCAGCAGGAAATCGTCGGTGTCGTAAGTGTCGGAGTTCCACATCATAGCAGCATTGGCAGCCATTTCCATGAGGAACTCCCGCACATTACCCGCATTCACCACGCTAAAGGTCTGCTTGCCCTTGCTTTGCACATAGCGGTAGTTGTCCTCCATCTTCCAAGGACCCTCTGCCGGGGCAAGGTGAGCACCAGTTGAGTAGAACTGCAGGTTCATGTAGTAGCCCAACTGGACATTGTCCGTATTCTCCCAGTTAACGAGGTCGTCGAAGGGATAGTGGTCGCGGCGGCCAGCTACAAAGGTCCAGAGCATGTTGGTGGCAACAGGAGGCGTGATGTATCCCTTGGCCAAAAGCGAAGATATCTCGTCGTAGAAAGTCATGCGGACAAAGGGATTGGGGTCTCCTGTTGACTCGCAAATCATGTCGTACTGAATCTTCACCATCTGGCTGATGATGCGGCCGCGCTCAGATTCAGAACTTGGTGCGTCGGAGAATATCTCCCAGAAAGGCTGGTCGGTCTTGCCTCTGAAAGCCACCTGCCAAAGGTTCTCGACATCGCTGTTCATGACGCAGTCGATGCTATACTGCCAGAACTCCTTCAGCGAGGTCAGGTCGTTGACGGAAAGGGTTGGTGGCGTCGTCTTGCGCACGTTTTTCCAGTAGCTGTCCCAATTGGAGAAAGAGTTGTTGAGTGCTATCATGTGGTGCGAGGTCAGCACGATACCATATTTCTTATATAGCAGCGCCTCGTTGTTCAATGTGCCGCCGTTTGTGACAGTGGCTGTGTATTCCACGGTGTTGAGTTTGAGGCGAAGCATGGTCTCAAGCCAGCGCTCGTTGTTGTCGGTTGACTTCCTGCGCCAGGGAATAAACAAATCCTCGTCGTTAGGGAACCAAGCACGATAGCGAACCTGCGGTGAGGGACAGAAATAGTCGTAGCTAGTAGAAATCTGAATAGACTCTTTCACTTCAGGCTTCCAGCTGCACCAAAACCAAAGAGGCGGGACTCCCAGAACCTTTTCGCTGAAGCTGTAGATGGCATAGATGGTGCCACGCATGTCTTTTCCGTGCAGAACGATGCTCCCCGTTGGCACATCCACATAAACACGATGGCTCTCGAAGTCGTCCAGTTCGCGCGGATTCTCAATAAGTGCCCTGCCGTCAGGATTCTCATCGTTCACGACGACGATTCTCACGCCAGTCCCCGCTTCGTCGTTTTGCACAATAGCTGGCGTGAAGTCCATCACCTTCTTGAAGTCCCTTTGCAATGCTTGGACAGCCAGCATCACCTGGCTCTGCTCACTTGCAGGGACGCGAATATGTGCTTTTTCTTTCTCGATAACAACGTGTTGGTTATCTTCCTGTGCTATGCATAGGGTAATTGCAGAGAACATGGAAAGAAAGAGAATGATAATCCTTTTTTTCATTTTAGTAAAAGAATGACATTATGTGTTTTGAGAACAAGTGCAGCATTTCACAAGATTCCATATCCTTTAAGCAAAAGCAACTGCCGGCAAAAAGTGCCGGCAATGCTGTAAAGGCGCGATGTTATTTGCGTCGCACAGTTACTTGTGTTTAATACAGGACTTTCTTCCCGCCCACAATGTTGATGCCCTTCTGCATCTTCTGCAAGCGCTGGCCAGCTACATTATATATAGCTCCCTCGCCTTCGGAGAGGGTCGGGGTGAGGCTGTCAATGCCTGTTGCCTCATCACCGTCAAAGTAGAATGCCTTGATGCCTGCTCCGCTGGTGATGTATGCCTTGCCAGCGGGGATGGGGGTGCCTGCTGCGGTCTTGTAGAAGCCTACAACATCATTCACACTTGCCAGAACATATTGGCTTCCGTCGGCAACGATGCCTGTAGAAGGAATCAAGCCGTTGCCGCTCATGTCGCTCGTGGCAGTCTTGCTGATGGTGGCGAAGAGGCTACCCTTCAGCACGACGGCAGAACCTGCGGGCACGTCGTTCACTTTATCAAGGTGTACATACGAGCTATTGACAATGCCCTTATAAGCCTGTGCGCCGAGGACAAGGACATCCTCTGTGGCGCAATAGGTGGCATAGCCTGCTGTGGTGATGGCTTGAGGCTCCAGCTCTGTGAACTTCCAGAATGAGCGATGGTTCGTGCCAGCCTTAGCTGCGAAAGTCTGCACGATGTTGTCAGCACGCCAGTTCCAACCCACGCATCCATCAGTGAAGGCGGTGTTGTCGTGGTCGGCAGAAGTCAAGCCGAAGCAGTCGAGACCTTCCTGATCGCTGCAATTCACTACAACGTAAGCCACAGGAGCATCGCCCATCGTGACAGCCACCTCGGTTGCAACAGCACAAGCCTGTGCATAGCGACCTGTCTTGACGTTCTTCACATAGAACTGACCGTTGCCTGCGTCCTCGAATTGCCAGAGGCTGGCATTGTCAAGGTCGCCCATAGCCAGTTCATCACCGCCGTTGTCCTTGATATAGACATTGCTGTCGTTGCGGTTAGACATGGTATAAACCTTACTTGTATTGATGGTCATCGGAGGCGTTACAAGCGTAAGCTTCCAAAAGGAGCGGTGGTTGGTGCCTGCGGCAGCTGCAAAGGTCTGGACGGTGTTGTCGTTCTTCCAGTTCCAGCCGACGCAGCCTGACGTAAACTCTGTGTTGCTCTGGTTGGTGGTGGTGAAGCCGAACATATCAGTTCCTTCAACTGTGCATTCCTTTACACGATACTCAACAGGAGCATCACCCATCGTCACATTGACCTCCGTCGCGGTACTGCACTGCTGGGCATAACGTCCTGTCTTTTTGTTCTTCAAGTAGTAGCAACCCTCGTTGCCAGTTGCGATGAACTGCCAGTAGCAGGCATCGTCGAAGCCACCCATCTGGATAACATCGACACCTGTGTCCTTAACGAAAAGGTTCACATCGTTGCGATTGGCGATTGTGTAGTACTTGCCGTCCTCGATGGTGAGGGCGAACATTGTCTGTGCTGCACAGAATGCAGCAAAAAGCATAAGTAGATTCTTTTTCATTTTACCTTAAAGTTAAAAACATATATAATATCTACTTTTTTGACACCAATCATGCAAAAAAGTTTAACGTCGAGAGATTTTTTCATGACAAACAAGTCTGCCCTTAGATAGGGAACTCTCGACTCTACACGTCATGCTGTTTGCTACATCATGACTATGCAAAAAACGACACTGGTCAGGACTGAAACAACACCGTTAGCTGCTTGGCAACGACCGATGGAGAAGCCATGCGCTGGACTGTTTCGGAGAACTCCAGGGAAGGTGGAATGTGCATCACCTCCTGCATCTTCTCTACCAATGCCTTTGCGTCGCCAATAGGGGCAATCAGGGTTGCTCCGGGAATGCGGAGCGATATGGGAATACACTCTGTCGTGACAACAGGGATACCGGTAGCAAGGGCTTCGAGGATGACCAAAGGCTGCGCCTCGCTGCGGCTTGGCAGAACCAATGCGTCGCTCTGCCACAACAGGTCGCGCACACCCTGTTTGTCGAGTTCTCCGTACAGATGGACATTAGGCATATGCGCAAAAAGTTCGTGCATAGCCTGCGAGTCTGTACCCCTGCCGGCAATGTGCAACTCGAAAGCCCTGTTTAACCTTTTCACCTTTTCACCTTTTAACTTTTTCATAGCTTCAGCAAGAACATCATAGCCCTTACCGTAGATGTCTGCAACGGCGAGGCAGCAGAAACGGAAAGACGAGGATTGAGTGCGTTCACGAAAGGTAAAAAATTTGGTGTCGATGATATTTGAGACGGCCTGCCAACGATAGGATTTTCCAAAGAATGGCGCGAGGTCATCGACAAGTTCACGGCTGACAGGCATGACACAAGCGGCTGCCTCGTAGGCTTCCCGCATCTTTTCGCGAAGCCAGACATACCGTTGCCATCCCCTGCCGAAGTCGCGCTCGAACAAACCCGACGAAAGATGCTCACTTACATAGTAAGGTATGCCGAGACGCTTGCTTATCTCCATCGCTGCCAGACCCGCGTTCTTGCAGCAATGGACATGCAGGACATCGGGCTTGCCAAAGCAACGGACATATCTGTCAACCGCCCTTTGGCAAAGCTCTACCCAATGATTGATGTTGAAGCGGACGGCTTTCGGCACCGCTCGCATATAGTAGCTGAAGACTTCCACACCCTCCAACTCCTTTCTCTCTTCTCGCCATGGTGCAGTGAAGTAGTAGCCGCAATCCTTGGAAACGCCCAGCTCCACGACACTTACAATGCGTACCTCGTGCCCTATCGCCTTCAAGGCCTTGGCCTGTTCCAGGCAGAACAGGCCACCATGAGGCGGAAAGAAAGAAGGAAGTTCGAGGATATGCATGGTCAATTCTTAGTCCATAGTCCATAGTTCATAGTTATTTCACTTCGCTTGGTTTTAGGACGCAGCCTTAACTATGGACTATGGACTATGAACTATGGACTTAAATTTTAGTATTCGTTCCAGCTCTTGATGCTGAGGTCTTCGACGGAAAGCGTGCAGAAAGCCTCGATGAAGGCACTTGCCAAACGCGCGTTGGTAATGAGCGGGATGTTGTGGTCGATAGCAGCACGGCGTATCTTGTAACCATTGGTCAGCTCACGGCTGGTGCGGTTCTTGGGGATGTTCACCACGAGGTCGAAGCGATGCTCGGCAATCATCTTCATCACGTTCTCCATGCCCGGTTTGTCCTCGTCGGGCCAACTAACGGCAATTGCCTTCGCGCCGTTGGCATTGAGGAAGTCCGCCGTACCCTGACTTGCATAGATGGTATAGCCGGAATTCGATAGCATCCGCGCTCCGTCGAGCATTGCCACCTTCTCCTTTGTGCCGCCGCTGCTTATCATCACGCCCTTCTCCTTGCGCGGAATGCGGTAGCCTGTGGCAATCATGCTGTTGAGCAACGCCTCCTCGAAGCTGTCGCCGAGGCATCCCACCTCGCCCGTCGAACTCATGTCAACGCCAAGGATGGGGTCGGCATTCTGCAAGCGTGCGAAAGAGAACTGGCTGCACTTCACGCCGATGTGGTCGATGTCGAAGGCACTCTTGTCAGGCTTTGTGTAAGGCGCGTCGAGCATGATGCGGGTTGCTGTCTCAATGAAGTTACGCTTCAGCACCTTGCTGACAAATGGGAACGAACGGCTGGCACGGAGGTTACATTCGATGACCTTCACGTCGCGTCCCTTCGCGAGGTATTGTATGTTGAACGGGCCGCTGATGTTCAACTCTTTGGCAATGGCACGGCTCATCTTCTTTATCTGACGTGCCGTGGCGAAGCTCAACTGCTGTGCCGGGAAGACCATCGTGGCATCGCCGGAATGTACGCCGGCATACTCAACGTGTTCCGAGATGGCATATTCAACAATCTCTCCGTTCTGTGCCACAGCGTCGAACTCTACTTCATTCGTCTCTGTCATGAACTTGCTAACGACAACCGGATACTCCTTGCTGACCTCGCTTGCCATTTGCAAGAAGCGTTCCAGCTCGTCATCGGAATAGCAGACGTTCATGGCTGCGCCCGAGAGGACATACGACGGGCGCACCAGGACGGGATAGCCGACTTCGTCGATGAATTGCTTCACGTCCTCCATGCTTGTCAAGGCACTCCATCTTGGCTGGTCGATGCCAAGTTTGTCAAGCATGGCGGAGAACTTGCCACGATTCTCGGCACGGTCGATGCTGACGGGCGAGGTGCCGAGGATAGGCACGCTCTGGCGGTAGAGCTTCATGGCGAGGTTGTTCGGTATCTGTCCGCCCGTGGAGACAATCACGCCGCGAGGCGATTCGAGGTCGATGACGTCAAGGACGCGCTCGAAGGAGAGTTCGTCGAAGTAGAGTCGGTCGCACATATCGTAGTCCGTCGAGACGGTCTCGGGGTTGTAGTTTATCATGATGCTCTTGTAGCCAAGCTTGCGAGCGGTCTGTATCGCATTGACCGAACACCAGTCGAACTCTACGCTCGACCCGATGCGGTACGCGCCGCTGCCGAGCACGATGACTGACTTCTCGTGCTTGTAGAAGTTGATGTCGTGACCCTCCACGGCGTAGGTCATGTAGAGGTAGTTCGTGAGGTCGGGATGCTCACTGGCGACCGTCGGAATGCGCTTCACGGCGGGCAAGACGCCGAGCTTCTTTCTGTAGGCACGCACGGCAAGGTTCTCCTTCTCCATGTTGCCTGTGTGTACCTTCAGCACACACCTTGCTATCTGGAAGTCGCTGAAGCCAAGTATCTTTGCCTTCGTCAGTACTTCGGCAGGCAGCTCTTCGATGCTGTTGTAGGTCTGCAGCTTGTGCTTGAAGTCAACGATGTTCTTCATGCGCTCGATAAACCAGGGGTCTATCTTCGTCAGCTGCTCAATGCGTTCCACTGTATAGCCCTCTTCCAGCGCCTGAGCAAGGGCGAAGATGCGGAGGTCGGTCGGGTTGGCAAGTTCCTCGTCGAGGTTGTCGAACTTCACATGGTCGTTGCAGACGAAGCCGTGCATCCCCTGCCCTATCATGCGCAAGCCCTTCTGAAGCATCTCCTCGAAGCTGCGACCGATGCTCATTATCTCACCGACCGACTTCATGCTTGAGCCAATCTTACGGCTCACGCCCGTGAACTTGGTCAAGTCCCAGCGAGGTATCTTGCAGATGAGGTAGTCGAGCGACGGAGCAACGTAGGCGCTGTTCGTCGTACCCATCTCACCTATCTGGTCGAGGGTGTAGCCGAGGGCAATCTTGGCAGCAACAAAGGCGAGAGGATAACCCGTTGCCTTGCTTGCCAAAGCAGAGGAACGCGACAGGCGGGCATTGATTTCGATGATTCTATAGTCGTTTGTCTCTGCATTAAAGGCGAACTGGATGTTGCACTCGCCAACGATGTTCAAGTGGCGCACGCACTTGATGGTCAGCTCTTGCAGCATCTTCACCTGCTCGTCCTTCAGCGAACAGGTGGGTGCAACCACGATGCTCTCGCCTGTATGGATGCCGAGCGGGTCGAAGTTCTCCATCGAAGCCACGGTGAAGCAATGGTCGTTGGCATCGCGGATGCACTCGAACTCTATCTCCTTCCAACCCTTCAGGCTTTCCTCCACGAGCACTTGAGGCGCAAAGGTGAAGGCGCTCTCGGCTATCTCCTTGAAGGTCTTCTCGTCGGGACAAACGCCGCTACCCAGACCGCCCAGTGCGTAGGCTGAGCGAATCATGATGGGATAGCCGATGCGACGGGCTGTCTCGATGGCTTCGTCGAGTGTCTCGCAGGCGTGGCTCGTGGGTACCTTCAAATCGACCTTGCCCAGTTCTTTGACGAAGAGGTCGCGGTCCTCGGTGTTCATGATGGCTTCCACACTTGTGCCGAGCACTTGGACGCCATATTTCTCCAAGACGCCGTTCTGGTAGAGTGCCGTGCCGACGTTCAAGCCTGTCTGCCCGCCCCAAGCCAGCATGATACCGTCGGGTCGCTCCTTCTTGATAATCTCCTCTATAAAATAAGGTGTAATGGGGAGGAAATAAACCTTGTCCGCTATGCCCTCACTGGTTTGGATGGTTGCGACATTGGGGTTAACGAGCACCGAATAGATGCCTTCCTCACGAAGAGCCTTCAGCGCCTGACTGCCGGAATAGTCGAACTCGCCTGCCTGACCAATCTTCAAGGCACCGCTGCCTAATACGAGAACTTTCTTGAGCTTCACCATAGTTATAACAATTTGACGATTTACTATTTACTGTTTTAACTTTTCACTTTTCACCTTTTTACCTTTACAAAAAAGCCACTTCCGCTAAAGATGACAGCGAGAGTGGCTTCTTATTGACGACTGACAAACGAGGCAGCCAGACGGCATCAATTTTTCGTCCCGCGCCCCGGTTATGTAGTAGTTGACTTGCATCACTTTTTGTTTTTCGACTGCAAAGGTACGGATATTTCCAAAAACAACAAAGAGTGCGGACACTTTTTTTCAAGAAAAAGCAAAGAGACGGCAGACTTGCCAGCATTACCGAAGCAAACTAGTCGGCCCTCTGTTCCCTTCGCCTCTTCGCCCCGAATGTTGCGATGGCACCGAAACAACGCGCCGCGCCCGCGCACGGGAAACTCTTCCTCAGCAGATACAACAGCAATCCTTCATTGCTTTGTCATGATAAAGCAATTGCTTAGTCATGATGAAGCAATTGCTTGGTCATGACAAAGCAAGCAACGACACGCGGACTTCCCGGACAATGTCCGTTGCCGCCACTTATCTTGGCGTGCCTGGCATTCAATTCATGCCTGACCCGATGAGCAAGGCCTACTCTTCCGGAGGTGTGGAGAGACTAAACAAAAGAAGCCCTCCAAGATTTCTCTCGAAGGGCTTCACTTGCTAAAAAACGGCGGCTACCTACTCTCCCACGGGTGTGCAGTACCATCGGCGCGGGCGGGCTTAACTTCTCTGTTCGGAATGGGAAGAGGTGGAACCCCGCCACTATAGCCACCTGAATATC
>JAFXZK010000031.1 GCA_017541265.1 Bacteroidaceae bacterium
GTCGTAGAGCGGCTTGATGAAAGGCATCTGCTTGCCGGGGTTCGGCGAGAAGAACTCTTCGCGCAACTCGACGTCGAGGTCGAAGGTATCCTCGTTGCCCTTGCGATCGACCGTGATGAAGTACTGCGGTGTGAAGGCAGGGAACTCGGTCAGCACGGTCTCTATCTGGCTTGGGAAGACGTTGACGCCGCGGATGATGAGCATGTCGTCGCTTCGTCCCAGCACCTTTCCGAGGCGAACAGCCGTGCGTCCGCACTTGCATGGCTCGTAGTTGAGGCTGGAGAGGTCGCGGGTGCGGTAGCGAAGGATGGGCATTGCTTCCTTGCAGAGCGAGGTGATGACCAGCTCGCCGACTTCGCCTGGGGCAACCGGTTCGAGCGTCTCGGGGTTAACAATCTCGGGCAGGAAATAGTCTTCCCAGATGTGTGTGCCGTCCTGATACTGGCATTCGCCACCTACACCAGGTCCGCACATCTCGGTCAAGCCGTAGATGTCGATAGCCTTGATGCGAAGTTTGGCTTCGAGCTCACGACGAATGCCCCACGTCCAGGGCTCTGCTCCGAAGAAACCGACACGCAGCTTGAGCTTGTCAGCAGGTACTCTGTTTTGCTCAACCACCTCTGCCAGATGAAGGGCATACGATGGTGTGCAGCAAATGGCCGTTGTGCCGAGGTCTTGCATCAGCATGATTTGCTTCTCGGAGTTGCCTGCGGAGGTGGGGAGCTGAATCGCGCCAAGCTTGGCTACGCCGTCGTGCGCACCAAGTCCGCCGGTGAAGAGGCCGTAGCCGTAGCTCACCTGCACCACATCGCCCGGGCCAATGTCGCCCACGGCAAACACGCGGGCTACACATTCTGCCCACATATCGAGGTCGGCCTGCGTGTAGGTGCCGACAACGGGTTTGCCCGTCGTGCCGCTCGAAGCGTGAATGCGACGAATCTTGTCCATAGGCACAGCCTGAAGGCCGAAGGGATATTCGTCGCGCAGGTCGTACTTCGTGGTGAAGGGCAGCTTGGTGACGTCCTTGATGGACTTGATGTCCTCGGGCTTCACGCCACGCTCGTCCATCTTCCTTTTATAGAAAGGAACCGTTTCATAGCACCGCTTCACTGTTGCCGCGAGCCTTTCGCTCTGCAGCTTCGTCATGTCCTCGCGGGACATGCACTCCATTTGGGGATTGTGAATCATAGTTATCCTGAATAGGTTATGAGGTTATGAGGTTGTAAGGTTATGAGGCTTTTACTCCTGCGTCGAAGGCTTTGAGGTTGGCTTCAACCACTTGTTCTCCCTTGCGGGCGAACACGGTGGCGATGGCTTCGCGCAGGTTCTCTACAGAAAGGATGCCGATATAGGGGGCAGCCATGCCGAGCAACACCATGTTGGCACCTCTGGGATTGCCGCAGTCCTTGGCGACGGTATCGATGTCGAGCTTCACGCTTGGCAAGGTGTCGAGTTCCTGCTGCAAAGCTGCCTCATCGGGATAGTTGGGGATATTGACGAAGGGCTTCGAGCTGGTCACTATCTTGCCGTCCTTGCTGAGATAAGCCAAGTAGCGCATAGCCTCCATCGGCTCCATAGAGATAATGAGGTCTGCACCGGCTTCAGCGATGAGGTCGCTCCAAATGGGTTCAGTGGAGAGGCGCAGGTTCGACTGCACGTCGCCGCCTCGCTGACTCATACCATGTACCTCGGCTTGCTTCAGGTAAAGCCCAGCCTTTGTTGCTGCCTCGCCTATGATGGTTGCGATGGAGAGGATGCCTTGTCCGCCCACACCGCAAAGGATGATGTCAGACCCACCCCCTGACCCCTCCCTTGTAGGGAGGGGAGTTGATAGCTTTGATTGGTTGTTATTCATCGTTCAAAGTATTCTGTTATCTTTCTTATTACATTATCAATATCGTAAAGTACCTCTTCGTTTGAGAAACGCATCACATGATACCCCATTCTTTGCAAGTTATATTCTCGGACAGCATCATCTTCCTGTTGTTGTGGTTCGGAATGATACCCACCATCCACTTCTATAACAAGACCGCCATGTCGGGAAACGAAATCTACGATGTAATCACCTATTATGTGTTGTCTGAGGAAATCAACTCCTAAAGCCTTGGCTCGTAAATGTTCCCAGAGATATTGTTCTGCCAGCGTAGCATTCCTTCGATTCTTGCGGGCATACTCCCGTAGCACCATGTATCTGTCTGGCGAAGCGCACTTGTATGTGGCTTCTCGTTTTCCCATCCCAGAAAAGGTATCTACTCCCCTCCCTGCAAGGGAGGGGTTTGGGGGAGGGTCTTCTTCTTTTCCTTCGCGTGTCTTGCGAAGGTCTGGATGCATTCCCTGCGGGGGATGATGACAGAGACGCCATTGTACTCAATCTCTTCCTTGATGACGCGGGTTATCTCAGGCAGGTTCTTGGGCAAAGGCACAACGACACGTACATGCTCTGGCTCTACGCCAAGGCCGAGGCAGATGGCTTCGTACTTATTGGTGCCGGCAGAGTCTTGTCCGCCAGTCATTCCCGTTGTGAGGTTGTCAGAGATAACGACCGTGATGTTCGCTTTGTCGTTGACAGCGTCGAGCAAGCCTGTCATGCCGCTATGGGTGAAGGTCGAGTCGCCGATGATAGCCACGGCAGGGAAGAGTCCTGCATCGGCAGCGCCCTTTGCCATCGTGATGCTTGCGCCCATATCGACACAAGACGAAAGGCTCTGGAAGGGAGGCAAGGCACCAAGCGTATAGCAGCCGATGTCACCGAAGACGCGATGGTCGGGATAGTCGGCAAGGACTTGATTCAAGGCAGCATAAACATCTCTGTGACCGCAGCCTTGGCATAGCTGGGGAGGACGTGCCGCCATATTCTTGGCAGGAGCAAAGACTGCACCAGTCGCTTTGCCTAATGCCTTTGCCACGCAGTCGGGTGTGAGTTCGCCTGTACGGGGCAGGTCGCCTGTCAAGCGTCCCTTCACGGGATAGCCTGCACCAAGCAAACCCTTGACGAGTTCCTCAACAACAGGCTGACCGTCCTCAATAACCATCAACTCATCACATTCAGCAGCCAAAGCCTTAATCTTCGCTTCGGGGAGAGGATATTGGGAAATCTTGATAAGGTTGGCATCATTGCCAAGGGCTTCCTTCACATAGTTGTATGCGATACCGCAAGCCAAGATGCCTGTCTTCGCAGCAGCTTTCTCTACCTTATTATATATGCTCTCTTCGGAAGCTTGCTTCATGGCTTCTTGCTTTTCGAGGAGCTTCACATACTTCTTCCTCGCAATGCCTGGCAGAAGCACCCACTGGTCGGTGGCAGGCGAAAGGGACTTCTCGGCCATTGGTTCTGTTACTTCCACAGCGGCACGAGAGTGAGCCAAACGTGTCACGACACGCAGCACGATGGGTTCGCCAAGTTTCTCCGAGAGGTCGAAGCCATAGGCCATCATGTCGTAGGCTTCCTGCTGATTAGAGGGTTCAAGGCAGGGAACGAGGGCGAACTTCGCATAGAAGCGCGAATCCTGCTCGTTCTGGGAGGAATGCATGGAGGGGTCATCGGCAGCGAGGACAATCAAGCCGCCCTTCACGCCAGTAATGGCACTGTTGACGAAAGCGTCGGCACAAACGTTCATGCCTACATGCTTCATGCACACCAAAGCCCTCTTGCCTGCATACGACATACCGAGGGCAGCTTCCATAGCCGTCTTCTCGTTGGTGCACCAACGGGAATGCATGCCGCGTTCCTTGGCAAGAGGATTGTTTTGAATGTATTCGGTGATTTCGGTGCTTGGCGTTCCTGGGTAAGCATACACGCCGCTCAGTCCGGCGTTGATGGCACCAAGGGCAATCGCCTCGTCACCTAAAAGGAGTTTCTTCATAGTTTATTATCTGAGTATTCTGAATAATCTGAATAATCCGAGTAATCTGAATAATCGGAGTAATCTGAATAATCGGAGGATTCTGAAAGGGCTTTAGGCCTTGATGAGTTGCAGGAACTCTTCGCGAGTCTTGGCTTGGTTGAAGGCGCCGCAGAAGTCGCTGGTCGTGGTGATGCTGCCTTGCTTCTGAACGCCGCGCATCTGCATACACATGTGCTGAGCCTCAACAACCACCATCACGCCAAGAGGCTGAAGAGCTTCCTGGATGCACTCGCGTATCTGCTTCGTCATACGTTCCTGAATCTGGAGGCGGTGCGAGAAGCAATCCACCACGCGGGCAATCTTGCTCAAGCCTGTGACCTGTCCGTTGGGAATGTATGCCACATGCACCTTGCCGTAGAAGGGCAGCATGTGATGCTCGCAAAGGGAATAGAAATTGATGTCGCGCACGATGACCATCTGGCGGTAGTCCTCGTTGAACTTCGCCGAGTTGAGTATCGCCACAGGGTCTTGCGCATAGCCTTGCGTCATGAAGGTCATGGCCCTTGCCACACGTTTCGGGGTCTTGACAAGGCCTTCGCGCTGTGCGTCCTCGCCGAGAAGGTCGAGGATGGCGCGGATGTGTTCCGAGATTTGTTGTTGGGTGGGTGTCAGCTCGTGCTTGTATTGTTCTTCCATATTACAATCTGACGTTTATCTTACTTTTCACGATGACGGCTTCACGGAAGATGCCCATTTCGCGAATCTGCCTGAGCACTTCGCTTGCCTCCTCCATCGTGCGGAAGTCGCCGGCTCTGCAAAGCCAGTGGGGTGAGTTGAAGCTCACGTAGACAGGCAGTTCCGGGAAGGAGTTCCTGAAACGCAGGCCTGCAGCCCGCGCTTCAGTCTTTCCTTTACGGGAGTTGTCGCCGAAGTACACCTGAATGCGGAAGCCGTTTATCTTCACCTTCGGCCCGAGCGAGAGGCTGTCCACGGCAGTCGAGTCAGGGAATTGCGACACGGTGCCGTCCACCTGTCGTCTCTGCACAGGTGTCGCGGCAGGCTTATTCGTGTTGTTGACGAGGTCTGTGATGGACTTGTCCTGATGCAGGATGATTCTGCCCGCCGATTCCACTACCTTCTGCAGCTTCTCGGTGAAAGTCTGCTGGGCGCCTGCATTCAAGACACCCAAGCAGAAGATAAGGGACAAAGTGTACTTCATTTACAATTTAACAATTTGAGGACCCCTCTAAATCTCCCCTTAAAGGGGAGACTTTCTATCCGAGGTTCTCTCCCTTTAAGGGAGAGTTAGAGAGGGTCTGTGTTTGTGTTTATTTCCAAGCGTCGATGATGCCCTTGAAGTCGGGAGCCTTGAGGCTTGCGCCGCCGATGAGGCCGCCGTCGATGTCGGGCTTACCGAAGAGTTCGGGAGCGTTGCTGGCCTTGCAGCTGCCACCATAGAGGATGCTGGTCTCATCGGCTGCCTGTGCGCCATAGACGTCGGCCACGCACTTGCGGATGTAGGCATGAATCTCCTCAGCCTGTTCTGCGGTAGCGGTCTTGCCTGTGCCGATGGCCCAGATGGGTTCGTAGGCAATCACGATGTTCTTCCACTGTTCTGCGCTCAGATGGAATACGCTGCCCTCGAGTTCTGCCTTGCAGACTGCTTCCTGCTGGTTTGCCTCGCGCTCTGCCAGGCTTTCGCCGATGCAGAAGATGACCTTGAGGCCGTTGGCAAGAGCGAGGTCAACCTTGTCCTTGAGGATTTCGGGAGTCTCGTGGTAGTACTCGCGGCGTTCGCTGTGACCGAGGATAACATACTCTGCGCCAGTGCTCTTCACCATTGCTGCGCTCACTTCGCCCGTGTAGGCTCCGCTTTCCTTGTTGGCACAGTTCTCGGCGCTTACGGCGATGACGCTGTCCTTCAACAGCTCGCTCAGAGTGGCGAGGTGGATGAAGGGAGTGCCGATGATGACTTCACAATTGGGCTTTTCAGCAGCCAAGATGTTCTTCAGTTCAGTAGCGAGTGCTACACCTTCTTGCAGGGTCTTGTTCATTTTCCAGTTGCCTGCTACGATTTTCTTTCTCATAAGTTTTTTAATTAGTTAGTTGTTATTACGTTATTTCGTTATATCGATATCTTCAGGGGTTGGAAGTGCCGTCGAAGGCCATTTGCTCACGACCTTGCCGTCACGCAGAAGCATGAGACCCGGGTTGGAGCGTATCATTGTCTTGAGCACGACGGCATCTGCGCGGCAGAAGGGGTATTCGGCTCCGGTCATTTCAATCCAGTTCCCAATGGCTTCGTCGCCGCTCGATGTGAGACAATAGAAGCCGATATCGCATTCCCGACAGAAGTCGTATATTGCAAGGATGTCGCCCATTACGCCATCGTCTGCTTTCTCGAGGTATGGAGCAACGAGCAGGAACGTCCACCCTTCGTCGCAGAGTATCTGTTCGGTGAGGTCATCGCCTGTCTTTGCATCTTGGATGAGCAAGTCCCCCACCCCGCTGCGCTTCGAAGGCTCCACCTCGATGGTCTTCGAGTCGATGAAGGTCCAGGTGCTGTCCGGATAGTCTTCGAGCGCGAACTCTTTCCTGACGCCGTCCTTCTCCATGATGAAAGTTGTGACGAACTGCCCGAAGTTCTGCTGGTCGTCGTACCACGCCTGACGGATGTCGGCACCCACATGGTAGGGACGGAAGTCGATGACAGGCAGCCGCCAGAGGTTGTAGCTGACGAAGAGTGCGGCGAAGACGAGCGCGCAGAGTGCCACCATCCATTGGAAACGCTTCGCCACGAAGTGCGGCATCAGCCTGTAGTAGCGCAAGGCCGTGATGGAGAGGACGAGCAGGACGACATTCTTCCAGAAGGTCTGCCAGTTGGTGAGCACAAGTGCGTCGCCAAAGCAGCCGCAGTCGGACACAGGGTTGTTGAGCGCCAGGTAGAGCGTCAGCGGTGTCATCACGAGCATGAAGCAAATCGACACTGTCGTTGCCAGACGCCTGCGGATGCCGAAGAACAGGTAGATGCCCATCAGGAACTCCACGATGCCCAGCAGACAAGCCAGCACCAGCGGCAGGTTCTCGGGCATGAGGCTACCCAGACCGAAGGCAGTGGCGTAGTCCTCTATCTTGTACTGCGTGCCGCGAGGGTCAATCAGCTTCACCGCGCCGGAGAACAGATACGTCAGCGCAAGGACAAAACGAACGATGAGCATCACAAAGCCCCCTCCCCGCTCCCCCTTTTGGGGAGTGCTTTGGAGCGGCGAGGCCACGGGAATGTGGCACTCCCCCAAAGGGGGAGCGGGGAGGGGGCTTTTATTTTTCATTCAATTTAATTAGCCCGAAGACGGCATAGTTCAACATGTCCATGTAGTTCGCGTCCACGCCTTCGCTGACCAGTGTGTCACCGTCGAGCAGCTCAATCTGCTTCGTACGGAAGACCTTCATGAGGATAAGGTCTGTGTAGCTGCTGATGCG
The DNA here is from genome assembly GCA_017541265.1 of Bacteroidaceae bacterium. Classification (GTDB taxonomy): domain Bacteria; phylum Bacteroidota; class Bacteroidia; order Bacteroidales; family Bacteroidaceae; genus Physcousia. Next base: position 7,326 of record JAFXZK010000031.1, read on the forward strand.
CATCATGCGCCAGGCCTCGTCGTAGTCGTGGTTCTTGCGGAGCATCAGCTGCAGGGCCTCGTTCGCGTGCTTGTCGTAAGCCTCGATTGCCTCCTCCTTCGTCATGTCGTCGGGCTTCTCGCTGTAGCCCTTTTCCAATTGTATGAGGCCGATGATGGCATAGTTCACGATGCCGATGAACTCCGGACGGATGCCCTCGTCGACCATCGAGACACCCTTCGTCTCGATGCTTCGGATGCGGTTGGCCTTGATGTATATCTGGTCGGTGAGCGACGAGGGACGCAGGATGCGCCAGGCAGCCCCGTAGTCGTGCAGCTTCTTCACGAACAGCGCACGGCACTCCGCCATCACCTTCTCGAACTGTTCTTTGGTTTCCATTGAACGAATATTGAACATTGAACAATATAATATGTTCACGCGCCCTCGCGCGTAAAACGTCGCAAAGATACTACATTATTTTCAATTATAGGGCAAGTTGCCGAGAAAAAAGTGAGATAATGCGTCTTTTGGCACTTTACATAGCATCGGGAGCTCCTGCGGGATCGGGCGGATTTGCAATCCGACCGTATCGAGTATAAGCATTTGCAATGCGATAATCGAAGATGACAATTATACAGTTGCGGGATTACAAATCCCCATACTCGATACTGGCGGATTGCAAATCCGCCAGAACACCCCAAGGTCGAAACTCGACAAATAGAAAGCAAAAACGCTATTTCTCTTTCTTCTTGATTTCAGGCAAACCGTCGAGAAACACTGGAAATGCTCTTGACCATAGTTTGAGTCGTTTTTTCAGAGAAATGCGCTTAAATCGAATGTATACTGGGAATCAACATGTTACAAGTCGAGTTTTTCGGAAACAAACGCCGAATTGACAACCATACATGGCAAAACAGACCATTTTTGCGCGTTTTTCGGCCAAATTCTACATGGGGTTTTGCCCAAACTAACCATGTACTTATTGGAATAAGTCCGTGTTCTTATCTAAATAAGTCCACGTTCTTATTGGAGCAACTTCACATGAAAATTCCAAATTCGACGTGTTTTGCCCCATTTTTAGCCACGTCTGAAAGTGACAAAACGAAAGGATGCAACCACAAAAAGGTTACAATTTGGCATCATAAAGAATTGGCGGCAAGCTTGCACTAAAAGCAAACCTGCCGCCGACTCCTGAGGCTATAGAACCTATAGGTCTTATGAGTCTTATAGGCCTAGGCCTAATAGGCGAAAATGGGATACTTCTCCATGATGGCGTTCACTTCGCTGCGAACCTGGGCGATAACGGTCTCGTCCTCGGGGGCGTTCAGCACCCGCTCGATGAACTCTGCAATCTTCACCATCAGGTCTTCCTTCGCACCGCGAGTGGTGAGGGCTGGCGTGCCGAGACGGATGCCAGAGGTCTGGAAGGCGCTGCGGCTGTCGAAGGGCACCATGTTCTTGTTGACGGTCAGGTCGGCTGCCACAAGGGCTTTCTCCGCCACCTTGCCGGTGAGGTCGGGGTACTTGCTCCGCAGGTCAACAAGCATCGAGTGGTTGTCTGTACCGCCGCTCACGATGTCGAAGCCACGCTTGATAAGCTCTTCGGCAAGTACAGCGGCGTTCTTCTTCACCTGCTTTGCCCACTCCTTGAACTCAGGTTGCAATGCTTCGCCGAAAGCAACAGCCTTGGCTGCGATGACGTGCTCCAACGGACCGCCCTGAATGCCGGGGAACACGGCGCTGTTCAAGAGGGCGGACATCTTCTTCACCTCGCCCTTCGGGGTTGTCTTGCCCCAAGGATTGTCGAAGTCCTTGCCCATGAGGATGATGCCGCCGCGCGGGCCGCGCAGGGTCTTGTGGGTGGTGCTGGTCACGATGTGTGCGTACTTCACGGGGTTGTCGAGGAGGCCTGCTGCGATGAGTCCGGCGGGGTGCGCCATGTCAATCATGAGCAGAGCTCCCACCTTGTCGGCAATCGCGCGCATGCGGGCGTAGTCCCACTCGCGGCTGTAAGCCGAGCCGCCGCCGATGATGAGCTTGGGTTTATGCTCAATGGCCAGCTGTTCCATCTCGTCGTAGTCCACGCGACCAGTCTCCTTCTTTAGGTTGTAGCCGACGGGCTTGTAGATGATGCCGCTGGTGTTGACCAGGGAGCCGTGGCTGAGGTGCCCGCCGTGGTCGAGGTTCAAGCCCATGAAGGTATCGCCCGGATTGAGGCAGGCGAGGAAGACGGCTGCATTGGCCTGTGCGCCGGAGTGCGGCTGCACGTTGGCATACTCGGCTCCAAAAAGCTTGCAGACGCGGTCGATGGCAAGTTGCTCCACCTCATCGACTACCTGACAGCCGCCATAGTAGCGCTTGCCAGGATAGCCCTCGGCATATTTGTTGGTCAGGCAAGAGCCCATAGCTGCCATAACCTGGTCACTCACATAGTTCTCGGAGGCAATGAGTTCCATGCCTCTGCGCTGTCGCTGGTTCTCCTTCTCGATGAGGGAGAAGATGGTTGAATCTTTTTGCATAGGTTATGAGGTTTTGAGGTTATAAGGTTTTAAGGCTATGAGGAAACTTCACCTCATAACCCGAAAGCGAAGCGACCTCATAACCTTATAACCTTATACAAGTTTTACATCTGTTAGATTGATTTCCCTGTTGCAATAGTGGCACTGGAGCGTGCCGCGTTCCTTGCCGAGGTAGTGGAAACGCGTCTGCATCGGTTCGTTGTTGGTGATGCACTTGTGGTTGTCGCAGCGCACGATGCCGATGAGTTCCTCGGGCATCTTGACTTCCTTCTTCTCCACCACCTCGTAGTCGCGGATGACGCTCAGCGTGACGTTTGGCGCCACGACGGAAAGCTGGTTGACTTCGTCGTCGGAGAAGAACCTTTCGGCAACCTTGATGATGCTCTTGCCTCCCATCTTCTTGCTCTTGAGGTTGTAGCCGATGGTGACGGCTGAACGCTCCTCTTCGAGGTGAAGCAGGCTGATGACCTGGAAGAGCTTGGCGGAAGGTATGTGGTCGATGACTGTGCCGTTCTGAAGGGCAGCCACCTGAAGTTCCTGGCGTTTCATATAAAAGGTGAAAGAATGGGAGTTGGTGCGCACTTCTTCTTTTCAACTTTTTAATGTTTCAATTTTATTTTTGTCGTTAATAATCTCTTCGAGTGTGATGCCGAGGGTATCGCAGAGGATGGCCTCGCGTGCATAGAGACCGTTGCGGGCCTGCTGGAAGTAGTAGGCGTAGGGCGTGCCGTCGATGCTGTACTCTATCTCGTTGACCCTGGGCAGCGGATGCAGAATCTTCATATTGGGCTTAGCCTTCGAGAGCATGGCACACTTCAGAAGGTAGCGGTCCTTGACGCGCTCGTACTCGTCGAGGTCAGTAAAGCGCTCCCTCTGTACGCGCGTCATATATAATATGTCCGCGCCTGCGATGGTGTCTGCGTCGAAGTCCTGATGCTCTACATACTTGATGCCCTTCTCGCGGCAGTACATCTTGTAGTGTTCGGGCATAGCCAGTTCGTCGGGTGCGATGAAGTGGAAGGTTGGCGAGAAATGGCGCATTGCCGTCAGAAGGCTGTGAACTGTGCGTCCGTACTTGAGGTCGCCAACAAGATAAGTGTTCAGGTTCTCCAGCGTGCCCTGCGTCTGATAGATGGTATAGAGGTCGAGCATCGTCTGGCTGGGGTGCTGGTTGGCACCGTCGCCGGCATTGACGATGGGTACGGGCGACACCTCGCTGGCATACTGTGCCGCACCCTCCAGATGGTGACGCATGACGATGATGTCAGCATAGTTGGACACCATCATTATCGTGTCCTTCAGCGTCTCGCCCTTCGTGCCGCTCGTCACCTTCGGGTCCGCAAAGCCGATGACTTTCGCCCCAAGGCGGTTGGCTGCCGTCTCGAAGCTGAGACGTGTCCGGGTACTCGGCTCGAAGAACAATGTGGCAACAATCCTGCCTTCAAGAAGCCGGCGATTGGGATGCTTCTCGAACTCCTGCGCCATGCGGATGAGGTACTCTATCTTCTCGCGCGAATGGTTGGCTATGGTAACAAGACTTCTATTTTCCATTGCATTGCATTTTTCTGTTGCAAAGGTACAAAAAAGTTGATAATTGAAAATTGAAAATTAAAAATTATTAAAGGAAAAGGAAAACTTTCAACTTTGAACTTTCAATTTTCAATTATTTACCGTATCTTTGTAGTCTTAAAACTATGTTTCGCATGAGAAAGAAGTTTTTCGTCTTCCTTTGGACGTGCTACATACTGGGTGTAATCGTTATCGGCGTTGTATTCTATGGCATTTTCACAGGTGCCATCGGCTACATGCCGCAAATCGAGCAGCTGCAGAACCCCGTTAACAAGTTTGCCACGCAGGTTTTCTCTGCCGACGGCAAACAGCTCGGCACATGGAGCTACAGCAGTGCCAACCGTGTCTTTGCTGACTTCGACGAACTGCCCCCAGCCCTCGTGCAGGCTCTTATCGCCACAGAGGATGTGCGCTTCTACGAGCACAACGGCATCGACTTCTTTGCCCTGCTTCGAGCCATCATCAAGCGCGGCGTGCTGCAGCAGAAGAGCGCAGGCGGCGGCAGCACCATCACCCAGCAGCTTGCCAAGCAACTCTACTCCGAGAAAGCTGCCAACACCCAGGAACGTCTCTTGCAGAAGCCCATCGAATGGGTGATTGCCCTAAAGCTGGAACGCTTTTACACGAAGGAGGAAATCATCGGCATGTACTTCAACTACTTCGACTTCCTCCATAATGCAGTCGGCATCAAGACGGCGTCGCAAACCTACTTTGGCAAAAGCCCGATGGAACTCGACACCTGCCAGTGCGCCCTGCTCGTCGGTATGTGCAAGAACCCCAGCTTTTTCAACCCCGTACGTCAGCCAGAGCGCTGCATTGACCGCCGCAACATCGTTCTGATGCAGATGGAAAAGGCAGGCTTCCTGACAAAAGAGCAACGCGAAGACCTTAGGCAGCGTCCGCTTGGCCTCAACTTCCACCGCGTCAGCCACAAAGAAGGACATGCTACCTACCTGCGCGACCACCTGCGCCTCATGCTCATGGCCAAGAAGCCCGTCCGCAGCGACTACCCCTCTTGGCAGAAGCAGAAATTCTATGAAGACTCGTTGTCTTGGGAACAAGACCCGCTCTACGGTTGGTGCAACAAGAACATGAACCGCGACGGGCGTCCTTACAACATCTACACCGACGGTCTGAAGGTCTATACCACCCTTGACAGCCGCATGCAGGAATATGCCGAGGAAGCTGTTGCCAGACACGTCACGGGCGAGCTGCAGCCAATCTTCGACAAAGAGCAGTCCAAAAACAAGAATGCGCCATACGCCTCTGCACTCTCTGCCGACAAAGCCCGTGCCGACCTCGCTCGTGCCAAGCGCCAATGCAGTCGCTACATAGAGATGAAAAAGGCAGGCTACTCGGACGCAGAAATCGATGATGCCTTCTCGAAGCCCATCGAAATGACTGTCTATTCGCTCACAGGCGACAAGGACACCGTAATGTCGCCCATCGACAGCATCCGCTACTACAAATCCTTCCTCCGCACAGGCTTCATGTGCATGGATTCCGAGACGGGACACGTCAAGGCATACATCGGTGGCGTGGACTATAGCCACTTCCAATACGACATGTGTACGCAGGGAAAGCGTCAGGTCGGCTCCACCATCAAGCCCTACCTCTACTCCCTCGCCATGGAGAACGGCTGGACACCTTGCGACGTGGCTCCCAACGTGCAGCAGACCTACACCGTGGCAGGCAATCAGCTCTGGACGCCCCGCAACGGCAGCAAGGCAAGATATGGCGAGATGGTGACGCTCAAATGGGGACTTGCCATGAGTAACAACTGGATTTCCGCCTGGCTGCTCAATCAGCTCAGCCCCGACCTTTTCGTTAAGCTGCTCCACGACTTCGGCATCCAGAACCAGGACATCGTGCCCTCGCTGGCACTCTGCCTCGGCCCTTGCGACATATCAGTAGCCGAGATGGTGGGCGCGTACTCTGCCTTCCCGCAGAAAGGCGTGCGCCGCAATCCGCTTTACGTCACACGCATCGAAGACAGCGACGGCAACGTGTTGGCGCAGTTCCAGTCGAGAGTGAAGGAAGTCATCTCCGAGGAAGCTGCCTACAAGATGATTGTCATGATGCGCGGCGTCATCGACGGCGGCACGGGCAGCCGCATGAGAGGCCGCTACAAGATAACCGCTCCGATGGGCGGCAAGACGGGTACCACGAACGACAACAGCGACGGCTGGTTCGTGGGCTATACCCCGCGCCTCGTCTTCGGGGCATGGGTGGGCGGCGACGAGCGCGACGTCCACTTCGCAAGCATGGCAATCGGCCAGGGTGCCAATTCTGCACTTCCCATCGCTGCCTACTTCCTCCAGAAGGTCTATGCGGACGAGCGTCTCGGCTACAGCCAGACAGAAAACTTTGGCATTCCCGCCGAATTCGACCCCTGCAAGAGCGTTATTGACGAGGATGAGGGAAGTTCCAACGGCGAGGAAGAATTAGTTGGCTTCGACATTGAAGAAGATTAACCATCTTTGCAAATACGCAAAGATGGTATCATGTTCCGCTAAAAAAGTATTGGCACATTGACATAAATCAACAAAATTGGCATTTTGTTGTTTTTGTTGTTCCTTTTGCTTGCGGAAAGAATAATTCATCGTACCTTTGCAGTGCAAAAGAAAAGCAAAACTATTTCAGAAGCATATCATTAGTTAGTTTTAGTGTTTAGGTAAAAGATTTGTTTGAAGGTTAATAATAGTTGTTAGTTTTAGTTTTTGGAGAAGCAATCCGCGAGGACGCTTCTTTTTTTTGTCCATAAGCGAAAGCGGCATCAAGCCAGACGCATGCGACATAACAAGGAAGCCCCCTGTCGGCAATCATCTGTCGGCAGGGGGCTTCTCTGCGTTATAGGAATCTTCCCTATTCCTCTATGTAGTCCTCAACGAAGTCGTCAAGCTTTGCGTCGTTGGGAACCGGGAACCGTTCGTAGTCCTTCACATTGTACATACGCAACATTTCCTCCGACGGATTCATGTCCCTGTAGGTCGGGCAGAAGCGCGGCGGCGTGTAGCCCGAGGAATTGTCAACCTTATACTCTGCCATCTGCTCTCCGGGATAGACGAAGCGGAAATCGATGAGACGCAGCTTCTCATGGTCGAAGGGGATCTTGAGCTTGCCGTCTGTCCTGTTGTTTGTGGTGGAGCCATTTGGCTCGTTGCCCCAGGGGTTGCGCATGACGAACGCATAGTCGGAGCCCTCGTCGGCATACATCACCGTGAAAGCATGGGCTGTGACGGTCTTCAGTTCGCCCATCAGGACATCGCTCTCATGGAAGCCGCCCACGCCGATCATGCCGAGGGTGCCCAAGGCGTAGTCAACAAGCAGAGGATATTCGGAGTTGTAGAGTTTGTCGCCCCAGTCGAAGCTATAGCTGTCACCGTTGCCTGTAAAGGGAGGCGCAGCGTGCTCGGTGCCGATGCCGCCCAGTCCGCCAGTCTTGAAGCAAGTGAGCCACTTCATCAGTGCTTTCTCCATGATGGTCGCCCAGTCGAACTTGCCGTTCTTGCCGCTTACCTGGGCACAGTCGCCATTGCTGTTGCACAGGAGCTTGTTATCGACGACGACGTCAATGGGGTTGCCCTTCGGGTCGAACATGTGTACGGTGTAGTTGTTGCCGTCCTTCTCAATGAGCGTCTTTATCCACTGCGGATAGTTGTAGGCGAAGGAGGCGAAGACGGCGCACATACAGCAGTCGCCGATGGCGTGCTGGTTGACGTCGGCAGGCGTCGGTGATGCTGACATTGGGTATAGGGTGATTGTCTTGGCCGTCCATCGGTTATAGCTTTCATTGGCGTCGGCAAGCGTGTAGTCCGGCTGGTTGCTGGGGTTGGCGAGCCATTCAATCTGTTCCTGCGTGGCAGCGGCATATTTGGCATAGTGCGAACCCATCGGTGTGCTGCTGGAGTGAGTGTTGCCGCCCTTAATGCCAGCATTCCATACGGCCTCGCCCGTGGCGTATTGTGCACGTGTGAGGTAATTGCCGTTTTCAGGCTTCATTGCGGTGATGGCAGCCTCCTTCGATTTATAGAAGTAGTATCGGCTTGAACCCTGTTTCAGGACGAGCATGTCCCCCTCCATGGCAAATATCATGTAGGTGAGCGCCGTCGTAGAGCCTTCGCGAAGTCCCTTGAAGCTCGAGCCGACCTTAGCGCCACCTTCGGGATAGGTCAAGGTATATATGTTCTCCGTCGTTTTCTTCACCCATTTCATCTTGCCGGCATAGAAGACAAGCATCTCTTCGCCATTGCTGTTCGTTGTCCCAGAGCTTGTCACCTTCCAGCCGAGATACCACACGCCGTCCAGTTCACCGGGATTTGCGCCCTCCACGATTTCCATGTAGTTAATGTCGTCCAGGGTGCAAGAGACGATGCTCTTGTCCTTGAGCGTGATGTCCAGTCGCTGCTGTGCTGAAGCGACAGAGCAGAATGCCACAAAGAGCAATCCTGCACTCAAAAGTCGATTTGCTTTCATTATTATAATATATTTTGGTTACTTTTTACCTTTTCCCATGCAAACTTATATAAAGAAATGTTGAAACCTTTAGCATTTCACGTTTTATCTTTTTAACTTTTTAATGTTTCACTTTTTCTCTGTCTGACAGCCTCGAAGAGCAGGATGGCAGCGCTCACCGAGACGTTGAGAGAGTCGAGGCGGCCAAACATGGGGATGCGGATGTGCGCGTCGGCTGCCTCACGCCATTGGTCGGTCAAGCCCGTTGCCTCCGTGCCCATCACGATGGCGGTGGGGCCGGTCATCGGGGTGTCGTAGTAGGGTTTCGAGTCCTGCAGTTGCGCTGTAAGTATCCGAATGCCTCTTTCCTTGAAGAAGGCGATGCACTCTTCTGTGGTGCAAGCCACGCAGGGAACGGTGAAGAGTGCCCCTATGGAAGAGCGGATGAGGTTGGGGTTGTATAGGTCGGTCAGCGGGTCGCAGACCACGACGGCATCCGCTCCTGCGGCATCCGCGCTGCGCAGCACTGCGCCGAGGTTGCCTGGCTTCTCCACGCTCTCCAATACCACGATGAGCGGCGAAGCTGAGAGTTGCAAGTCGCTCAGTTGCGTCCTGCGTGCCTCCACGACAGCCACAATGCCCTCCGTTCCGCCACGATAGGCGATGCGCTCATAGACGTTGCGGCTGACGGGAATAATCTCGACGATCGACCCCCACCCAACCTCCCCGAGGGGAGGCTTCCTGCCGTCCATCTTCCCTCCCCTCGGGAAGGTTGGGAGGGGGCTTATCTCCTCGCATACGAACGCCGTACGGATAGTATAGCCTGCCGAGAGGCAATGCTCCACTTCGCGCCGCCCCTCCACGACGAACAAGCCGTCAGCTTTTCTCTGTGCCGACTTCTGCTCGAGCAGCAGCAAGTGCTTGATGCGCGGATTCTGCGTGCTGGTAATCATTTCGTTCTTCCCGTGTAGGCATCAATGCCGGAGGTGTCGATGGTCTGCTCGAAGAACTTCTCGGCGGCTTTATTCCTTGCATCGTCCCAAGGCTGCCTGCCATTGACCTGGACCACCCAGAGCTTAAGCTGCTTCTTGTGCCAGTTGACCATGCAATTCGTTCCCCATGCGCCTCCGTGACCGAACCACTCGTTCTCGCCGTCCTTCTTCGGAGCATTGAGGCCGAGCGAGTAGCCGCCCATGTTGTCGGGGCGTGTGGTCACAGCGAGGATGCTCTTCACCGTTTCCTCCTTCAGGATACGCACGCCGTTGTCGCCCACGCCGAGGTTCATCAGCATCTTGTAGAACTTCAGCTGGTCGTTGGCTGTCGTCCAGAGGCCGGCTCCAGCCGAAGCAAAGACGTGGCCGTCGTTGTAGGGGCGCTGTTCCCAGCCGTTCTCAAGGCGATAGACGGCAGGCTGGCCTTCTTTCACGTCGTACATCTCAATCTGCTTCTTCAACTGCTTGTCGGTGGGCCAGAACCAAGTGGACTTCATGCCGAGCGGGTCGAGGACTTCCTTCTTCAGGTAGTTCTCCCACTTCATTCCGGTGATGACCTCCACAATGGCACCGCCAATGTCGATGCCCGTGTTGGAGTACATGTCGCGTGTGCCAGGCTCGAACATGATGGGTGAGCCTGCTGCGATGGAAGCCACCTGGCGGAGCGGCGCACCGCCCGACCAGCCGCCGCCGCGCACGTCACTGCGCTTGGCACTGCACTCGAAGGGGAAGCCGCCGGTGTGGTTCAACACCATGCGCACCGTCAGTTCGTTCTTTGCCTTGTGGAGCGTCTTGACGCCGTCCTTGTCGCTGTCCTGCACCCACAGTTCCTTGAACTCCGGCAGATATTTCGACACAGGGTCGTCGAGCGAGAGCTTGCCCTCTTCCACCAGTTTGGCGATGGTCACGCCGCAGAATCCCTTTGTCTGGGAACACTGCATAAAGACGTTGTCCAACTGGATGGGACGCTTCTTCTCCACATTCGCATAGCCGATGCAACAGGTTTCCTGCACGCCGTTGTTGTAGAAAATGCTGATGGCACCCGGCAGCTCGCCTCTGTCAACGTAAGGCTGCAGCGCCTCGCGGGCAAAGGTCGTCTTGGAATCAATGACTTTCTTCTGCGCACCTGCGGTCAGGCAAAATGCGGTCAACAAAAGGAAAAACAGTTTCTTCATATTATTAATTATTAGGTTTCGTGCCACAAATTTACGAAAAAATCTTCATTGTTTACCACTCGTCAACCAGATTTTATTGTTTGACCGTGCGGTTTTGCAATCCGACCATAGCAGACAGAAGAGTTCCGACCACCAAACCGCGCCTTACAAAATGTCACAAAATGCACCGTTTTGCTTACACGACCGTTTTCAGACAAACCCGCCAGAAACGCTTCAGACGCTCTCGGAGGCATTTTCCTACCCTTTTTCAAAAAGACGCGCTTAAACCAAAAGAATTTCATAACCACCTGAATTACAGGACGTGACATCGGCCACTTTTCTTTAACGCCCGACCCACAACAAACGAAAATGTCAACTTCACCTTGCAAAACCGGTCGTTTTCACACGTTTTTGCACACTTTTCGGCGTGGGCTTTCCACCAAATTTTTTCCAAACACAACGTGGAGTTATGGCGACAACTCCCTGCCGTGTTGCTCGGCAAAGCCTGTTTTTCGCTGTTTTTCGCCTTGTTTTCAGAGTGTGCAAAAACAGCAAAAAGAAAGCAGAATGCGCGAAAACGTGACAAAACGAAAATTGCCAGGCTAATATGATGAGGCGAAAAAAACAGCAGAATTTTTCCGTCTTAAAGAAAAATTCCGTAACTTTGCCCATTAATTACAGCGATTGCTTCGAGACAGAACACATGAGAGAAGAAAACAGACGGATAGCGAAGAACACGCTTATTGTTTATGCCAGACTGATAATCACCACTTTATTGGGTCTGCTGTCCTCGCGCTTTGTGCTTGCCGCGCTCGGCGCATCGGACTTTGGCCTCTATAACGTGGTGGGCGCGACCGTCATTATGTTTTCCTTCATCACGAGCGCCCTCTACAACACGACTACACGCTTCATCAACTACGAGCAGGGGAAGCCCGACGGCAACGTCAACCGCATCTTCAACATGAGCCTTGCCATTCACGTCTGCTTTGCAATCGTCGCATTGGTGCTGCTGGAATCGGCAGGCGTTTACTACATCCTGAACTACCTGAATGTCGAAGCGGGAAAGGAGGCGGACGCGATGTTCGTCTTTCAGGTTTCTACCATCACAACGTGCCTGAGCCTGACATGTGTGCCCTTCAACAGCCTTTTTATCGTACATGAGGATTTCCGGACAATAGCGATAATCGACATCCTGGGGACGGCGGCGAAGTTTGCGCTGATACTGGCGCTGGCGCTTTACGGGGGGAACCTCTTGCGCTTCTACGCACTAAGCATGGCACTCGTCACGGCCCTGATGTCGCTCTCCTATTTCTTTTTGAGCCGCAGAAGATGGCCGGCAATCACCCGGTTTAACCTCATAAAGGGCAAAAGCAATTACAAGGAAATCCTGATTTTCAACAACTACAGCCTTTTAGGTGCTGCCGCATTGATATTCCGGAACCAGGGCAGCAATATGGTTATCAACTACTTCTTCGGTACCATTGTCAATGCAGCCTATGCCATTTCATACTCTGTGCAGAGCTACATCATCACCTTTGTCGGCAACTTCGACATAGCATCAGCTCCGCAGATCACTCAAAACGTCAGTCGTGGCGACATGGACAGGACTGTATTCCTGGCATCTTCCACTTGCAGGATATGTGTTTTGTTGACACTGCTATTGCTGTTCCCTATCTATTGTGAGTTACCTTTTCTCCTTCATCTATGGTTAGGCGACAACCTGCCAGATGGCACCATTACATTCTGCAAATGCACTTTACTGGTAGCATTGGTGTCCGCCACGTCTGGCGGAATCACCCAACTCATACGAGGAACAGGGAAGTTAAAATGGTTCACCATACAATTCACCGTGTTATATGTCTTAGCACTCCTCATCAGCATTGGTCTTTATAACGCAGGTTTTCCCCCATACACGGTTATCCTATCATATTTCATAGCTGATGCCATCAGCCGGTACTTCCAGATACTATTACTGCACCGATATATAAAGCTTGACATAGGCAGTTTCGTTCAGAAGTCCTACCTGCGCCCTCTTGGCGTGTTTATGTGTGGTGTGGCGTATGTTCTGGTTTCAGGATTTGCCGACATAGAGCAAAACTTATGGCACATAACGAATTTCGTGATAGCCACACTTTTTATGGTCGTAACCATTTACTATGTTGGACTATACAAAGAAGAGAGGGATGCCATCTTGTCACACCTAAAACATTCTGTACTTAAAAAATCATAGAAGGATGAACCCTGCAAGGATATTATACTACCTACGAAACTATCGGGAATTACAGTTCGCGCTGGCAATAAGGTATCCGAGACTGTTTTCCGACAAGCAGTTCCTCAAAATCGTTTTTCGCCAACTTATTGGCTCGGAACTGAATCTGGACCAGCCAAAGACTTTCAACGAAAAGCTGCAATGGCTCAAACTTTATGACCATAACCCCGAATACACACGGATGGTTGACAAATATGAGGCCAAGAAATATGTGGCAGGCATCATCGGCGACGAATACATCATTCCGACCCTGGCTGTTTACAACAACACCAGCGAAATTGACCTTGACGCTCTGCCAGACAGATTTGTCCTCAAATGTACGCACGACAGCGGCAGCGTCGCTATATGTAAGGATAAGAAGATTTTTAAGAAGGATGAAGCTTTTGCCATGTTTGAGAAAGGTCTCAGCAAAAACTATTTTTGGCAAAACAGGGAATGGCCCTATAAGAACGTAAAGCCCCGCATTATTGCCGAGACATATCTGGAGGATATCGAGACTCAGGAACTGCGCGACTATAAGTTCTTCTGCTTTGACGGGAAGGTGAAAGTGCTCTTTATTGCAGAGGACAGACAGGGAGATGAGGAAACAAAGTTTGATTTCTTCGATGCAGACTTCCGTCATTTGGATATTCGCAACGGCCACCCCAATGCTGACGTTCCCCCCGCAAAGCCTCATTCGTTTGATAAGATGAAAGAAATGGCTGAAAAGCTATCGCAAGGCATTCCCCATTTGCGCGTGGATTTCTATGAGGCTAATGGCAAGATATACTTTGGCGAGCTAACTTTCTCGCATTGGAGCGGCTTTACACCTTTTGAACCTGAAGAGTGGGACTTGAAGTTCGGCCAATGGCTCAAACTTCCATCAAAGAAGATGATATGAACAAGAAGGTAATATACACGTGTCTGGTAGGCAATTACGATGTGCTTCGGCAACCGTTGGCTGTCGACGAAAGCTATGACTACGTCTGCTTTTCAAACGACATAAAAGAGGAAAAGATTGGAGCCTGGCAAATACGTCCAATCCCCTTCAAACATAAAGACAAAGCCAGGTTATCACGCTATGTGAAGATACTGCCGCACAGAGCGCTCGAGGATTACGAATGGAGCTTGTGGATGGACGCAAACATCCAAATTACTGGAAAGGAATTCTATACCGTATTAGACAGCAAAATCGCAGAAGGCGGGAAAATCTACCAGGTGAACCATTGCTTTCCACCATGCGACTGCATATACGACGAGATAAAATTCGCCTATCTCGGTGGCCGGGCAGGATTCGGTGAGGCATTCCTTCAGTACTGGCATTTGAAAAGAGACGGGTTTCCCACTCACTGGGGACTGTTTGAAAACAACCTCATCCTGAGGGAACACAATGACGCACAAGTAAGAAAGGCATCAGAAGAATGGTGGGCTGAATTCATGACACACACAAAGAGAGACCAGTTCAACCTCATGTATGTATATTGGAAGAACAGCCTTAGACCCAGACTACTGCTCCCTCCAGACAAGAACACACGCAATGTCGGTTTCCTGCAATGGAACTCTCATGCAGTCGAGCCAGAAAAAACATTTGTGTATCGCATGAAGTTCCATATCAGACGATGCATCTCTTTCTTGTTTAAGATGCTCGACATAATATAATCGAAAAACCCTCACAAAGGTTTAATCCTCGGAGGGCGAAACTTTAGTGGAGCTGGAGGGGATTGAACCCTCGTCCAAACAGGGACGTCCTGTGCTTTCTACACGCTTATTCCAGACTTCGTTTTCGTGTACCGGCAAGACCTGGACCACCTACCAATACCTTATCCTCTAAAACTTCATCCCCGGATAGAGGCTTCTCCAAAGACTATTCCCGATTTTCCTGCACCGCTTTGTCAGACGCTTCGGAACAACAGCTTCTGAGCGATGTCTCGTCTCAGCACCTTGTGCCAAGATTAGGCCAGTAACCTACTGTGCTTCGGTTAGGCAGCGAGAGCGTAGTTATTTGCGCCAATTAAATTGTCGGAAGTCAGAGATTATAGAGAGGGACAACCAGCTCTCTGCGTGCTTACACAACACCTCATCCTGCTGTCAAATCCAGTCAGCCCCGAAGTGACGTGTTCTGTCAATTTGGGTGCAAAGGTACGAATAATATCGGGAAACACAAAATAATTTGGCTTTTTTTCACTTCCCATGCAG
Source organism: Bacteroidaceae bacterium (assembly GCA_017541265.1). Lineage (GTDB taxonomy): Bacteria > Bacteroidota > Bacteroidia > Bacteroidales > Bacteroidaceae > Physcousia. Next base: position 22,438 of record JAFXZK010000031.1, read on the forward strand.
CAAATACAATAAAAGTGCGCCCGCGCACGTTATAATAAAGTAAAAAAACGTACCTTTGCACAACTTTGCCCTGCCATGCAAGGCAAAAAACAAGAATAATAACAAAACTATACCATACATGAAAAAATTTTTATTTGCACTGATGCTTGCCCTGTTTGCCGCAGGCCAACAAGCATCGGCACAGATGAGCGATGAAGAAGTTATTGAATTCGCCCAAAAGGAGCATGCAGAAGGCAAGAGCCAGCAGACCATCCTGGTTGACCTGCGGAAAAGGGGTGTGAAGACAGAACAACTGCTCCGTCTGAAAGAGAAATATGAAGCCGCACAGGCTGGCGGTGTAGGTCCGGACAGCGGCAGTTCTACTTCTGCTGTAGGCGACCGCGTGCGCAAGTCGAATGGCGACACACAGACTAAAGCGGAAGGAGGCGAAGTCGTCAAAAATGTGACATCAGTCACCAAGCAGATTTTCGGTCACGACATATTCCAGAACGAGAAGCTGACGTTCGAGCCGAACATGAACATCGCAACGCCTGCCAGCTATATCCTGGGACCAGGCGACGAGGTCATCATTGATGTCTATGGCACATCACAAATCAGCAACAAATACGCCATTTCGCCCGAAGGCACTATCATCGTTGAAAAGATCGGCCCCGTGTCAATCTCTGGGCTGACCGTTGAACAAGCCCAAGCAAAAGTCAGCAGCAAGATGGGATTGCACTATCAGGGATCAAGCATTAAACTGACAGTCGGACAAACCCGTACCGTCGTCGTCAACGTTCTGGGCGAGGTGGTCAACCCAGGAACATATACGTTGTCTGCTTTTTCCACCGTATTTAATGCGCTGTATTTGGCTGGTGGCATCACCGAAATAGGCACCTTGCGAAATATCAAAGTGAGCCGTGGCGGAAAGATTATTTCAAAAATCGACGTTTATAACTACATCCTCAACGGCGAACTGACTGGCAACATCCTGTTGCAAGACAACGATGCCATCATCGTCGGTGCATACGACGCATTGGTAAACGTCCAAGGCACCATCAAACGCCCCATGTACTATGAGATGAAGGAAGGGGAAACGCTGAAATCCTTGATAGAATTTGCAGGCGGTTTCAAAAGCGAAGCCAACAAAAGCCTGGTCAACGTCGAACGCAAGACAAGAGACGGACTTACCGTCCACACAGTGGAAGAATGGGATTATGCCTCCTTTGGCGTCCAAGATGGCGACGTTGTCAGCGTCAAGGGCATCATAGGCAGATACCAGAATATGGTCGAGGTTCGTGGTTCTGTCTTCTATCCTGGCCACTATGAAATTTCCAACGAATGCAACAGCGTTCGTACCCTGATAGAGAAAGCCGGCGGAGTAAAAGAAAATGCCTATACAGACCTTGTGGTTCTCTTCCGTCTGAACGAGAACCGCACACGCAAGGCTATGAGCATCGACTTGGCAGGCATCATATCAAACAATGTGCCCGATGTCATCCTAGAAAACGAGGACTCGCTGGTTGTGTCGTCGGAAGATGAAATCACCAGAGCACGCAGATACTTCATCTACGGCCCTATTGCCAAACCGGGTTCATACGCATACGTCGAAAACATGACTCTGGAGGATGCCATTGTTGCTGCAGGCGGAGTGAGAGAGGAAGCACTGTTGAGCAACATCGAGATTGCCCGTCGCCTGCAATACACAGATGAGCAAGATCCCACATACAACAAAAAAGCAAAGCTCTACACATTCAACATCGAGAACGGACTGGTGGTGAGAGAAGGGCAGAATTTCGTCCTGAAGCCTTTTGATGTGATTACCATTAGGAGAAACCCCGAATATGCAGATGTAACGACTGTTAACATTAGTGGCGAAGTCAAATATCCAGGTAACTACAGTCTCAAAAGCAGGAATGAACGCTTGAGTGACTTGATAGAACGCGCCGGAGGTCTCACAAATGCAGGATTTGTCGGGGGGGCACGCTTCACGCGAGCTTTGACGGCTTACGAGAGGGAACGTGCACAAGAGTTGTTGGAGATTGCCCACAGTTCTGACACGGTGGACATTACCAAGATCATCATCAAAGACAGGTATTCAGTAGGAATTGACCTTGCGGCAGCAATGAAAGAGCCTGGCTGCACCAAGGATATCATCCTGCGCGACGGGGACCAGATTGTCATTCCCCCACATGATAACACAGTACGCATCAGCGGAGAAGTGCTGTATCCCAACACCGTGCCATACGTCGAGGACAAGTCTGCCTCATACTATATCAACCAAGCAGGCGGCACCAGCGAAAAAGGACGCCGCAGCAAAGCATTCATCATCTATGCCAATGGTCAGGTAAGCCGCTTGTACCACGGTCGCATCCGACCTGGCTGTGAGATTGTGATACCCACGAAACGCGACAAACAAATTGACGCAAATAAAACATCTCTGACGCTGGCAGGTGTCAGCACGCTTTCTACCGTTGGCGCTGTTCTCATCAGTGCACTCAGACGTTAATCATTGACATTTGAAAGAACATGGAAGAAAAGAAAGAAAACATATTGGACTTGACGGTAATTGTTCCCAAGCTACTCAAAAGATGGAAACTTTATGTTCTGTGCATGGTGGGCGCGATTATTTTCTCCCTCATATTCGTATTCACCATTCCACGCTACTATGCTTGTCAAATCATGCTTGCCCCCGAAGCCAGCGGCGGAGGAATGAACTCTCTTTTGAGTTCATTCGGATTTGGTGAAGCGCAAAGCACTAACGACGCTATCTCGCCCAACCTCTATCCAGACCTGATGCAATCCAAAGACTTCATTGTGTCATTGTTCCCTGTAGAGGTCACTACTTTAGATGGCACAATAGACACGAACTATTACGAATATCTGCGGAAACACAGTAAGAGTTCCTGGTACACAAGCCTGTTTGATAAGCTGAAAAAAATGATGAAGCCGAAGAAAGCTGAAACAAACATTTCCGGGGCAAGTGGAAAGACCTATTCGCCAAGTTTCCTGCTGACAGAGGATCAACACAACATTGCGAGAGCCATCGGGGGGAAGATTAAATACGACTACGACAAGAAGACAGGTGTTGTTTCCGTCACCGTTACCGACTTCGACCCTCTGGTCTGCGCCCTCATCGCCGACACTATCAGCAGCCGGCTGCAGGATTTTATCCTGAACTATCGCACTAAAAAGGCACGCAACGACTTGGAGTATGCCCAGCGAATCTACCACCAGACAAAAGCAGAATACGAGGAGAGCAACAATCGATATGTGGCAGCAGTGGATGCCAACTGGGACATCATTAATGAAACAGCAAAGGCAAAGCTCGAAGCTCTGGGCAACGAGAAGACGATGAAATACCAAACCTTCTCCGCGGCAGCACAGAAACTTGAATCAGCAAAGGCAAAGCTACAGGAAGCCACCCCCGTCACCACTGTCCTTCAGGGAGCGTCTGTTCCACAGAAGCCCGCAGGTCCTAAACGTCTCTTCATTACATTAGCACTTCTGATACTAACAGTATTCGTTTGCACTGTTTACCTTATTATAACTGATAAATAGGGGAAAACCAGAATCAATAGTTACCCACTATGGATGTACTGATTTTGTCCATATTCGCCATTGTCGTCGTCCTTTCCTTTTTGGAGGACTATATGCCTGCATGGCAGAAGATGGTCTTACTCATCTCCATAGGGATTACCCTGATATGTATATCCACATTCAAACCCCTAACGACTGCAGATGCTGCCAACTATGAAACTTACTTTTATTATAACGACGACATTTTTATTGAGGAAGTCACTGAGCCGACCTTCATATACTTGAGTCGTCTCTGTTTGTCGCTCGGTTTCGGCATCACGGTGCTTTTCTTCACCTATGCCTTGCTTGCGATACCATTGAAACTAATGATGCTCTGGAAAATGACACCATTTGTCTTTTCCTCTATGATTGTCTATGTGGGTATTTATTTCCCCCTGCACGATGTGGTGCAAATACGTTGCGGTGTAGCTGTAGCCCTCCTTTATTTAGCAATAATTCCATTGGAAAAACGGCAATACCTTTTGACCACAATTCTATTTGTTTTGGCCATACTATTTCACTATTCCAGTGTGGCCTTCTTGCCAATTCTTTTAATGGGTAACATGAAAATAGGCAAGTACTGGAAATGGGTTCTTGGAGCCGCCATCCCAATCTGCCTTCTACTATACATCGCAAACTTTAGTGCCTTTAGCCTTATACCTAAATCCTTAATTGAAGGCAAATTAGACATGTATAAGGAGATAAGCGATGCTGGAGTTTGGGAGCCATACGTATTATACAAGCAGATAACATTTCTTGCAGAATTTGCACTGCTCTACCTCTTTATCTTTTATTACGACACCATAGAAAAGCATTGCATATATGCTCATATACTTATAAAAGTACTCGCACTTGAGATGGGATATCTCATATTATTCTCAGAAATTGAAGTTTTGGGCAATCGTCTCCATGAACTTTTTGGCATGTACAATGTGTTAGCTTTTACGCAATGCATGTACTTCATTAAGCCACGCTATGCAGTTCGCATAGGCTTAACAGTATTCTCTTTGGCCTATTATCTTTCACAGATGCTCAACGAAGTTTACTTCCACTAAACCAAACAATTTATATATCGATAAAAGATGAAGGCGCGACATATACTAACGATTTTAATCCTTTTATCTCTGCAAATCGCAAAAGCCAACGAACCGCAGGGCTTCCCCATCATTGCCTGGACATTGGACACAGAATTGTTTGATGCCACACGCTTCCGCGACATCCACAATGCAGGATTCAATGCATGCCAATGCTGGTGCAAAACTCCTGAACAGATGCAGGCAGCACTCTATCACGCAGGGACACATGGGATGAAGGTTATCATGTATGGCGACATGATTGTCTTCCATCCGGAAAAGGCTGCGGCTTTTCTTAAAGGAAATGAGGCCTTTTGGCAATACCTTTTAGCAGACGAGCCAAAAATAAAGCACTGGGACAATCTAAACAAGCTACAAGCACGCATCAAGAAATCAGACCCCACTGCCAAATGCTATATCAACCTTTTTCCAAACACTGGTAAAGCACTTCTTAAGGACATCGGTGTGAACAGCTATCCAGAGTATCTGAGAGAATATAGCAAGCTAAATTTGCCACAGATTTCCTTTGACTTCTATCCCATTCACGAAAAAGTCGTAAGGAGCAACCCTTGGTATTCCACGCTTGACGATATCAGGAAAGAAAGCCTTCGCACAGGCAAACCCTTTTGGGCTTTTGTGTTGTGTGTGCCGCACGGACCCTATCCGATGCCCACCCTCGCCCATTTGCGACTGCAATGCTACGTCAACCTTGCCTACGGGGCTCAAGCCATCCAGTACTTTGCCTATGCCACTCCCAAGCCCTCTGGATCTAATGACTTCCATGACGGTCCGTTGCTTCGCAACGGCAAGAGAAGTAAAACCTATAAGGTTGTTAAGAAGATGAACGCTGAGTTGAAGCCTGTGGCAAGTCTCTTCTGGCAAAGCAAAGTGACAAGCATCAAGCACCGGAAGTGTATTGATGGCGAAGTCGTTGAGTCGCACTTCAAAAAAGATGGCAGGCGCTACACCTGTTTCGTCAACAAGAGTGCCACCAAGAATGTGACCGTGGGGCTTCGCCCAGACGACTACCTCGTTCGCATCCGCAAGAATATGAAGCCCGAACTGGCAAAGAGCAGCTATACGCTCTCCCCTGGAGACATACTTATTATGATGAACAAATGACGTCGATTCTATACATACTGGTGATATATGGCTGTGAGGCAGAGGACGCTGAAGCCATGCGGACGCTGTTTGCCGGTCGAAGTGAACGGCTGCAACATCTGTTCATCTACGACAACTCGCCCTCGCCACACACACCTCCCGATGGAGTGGCGCACTATGTCCACGACCCGTCGAACGGCGGACTTGGCCGCGCCTACAACACCGCCTGCCGCTATGCAGAAGCGGAAGGGTACGGATGGTTGCTGCTGCTCGACCAGGACACCTCGTTCCCGCCCGATGCCATCGACAAGTATGAGAACGCCATAGCCACTCATCCCGAGACAGACATGATAGCGCCACGGCACATGGTGGCAGGCGGCAAATACCTCTCGCCGACGCACTACAGGATGAAGACATCGCACCTTCAGGACTTCGCACCCACAGGCATCGTGGCCTTCAAGGATGCATGTCCCATCAACAGCGGGCTGCTTGTCAGCGTCAAATCCTTCATAAAGGCGGGCGGCTACGACGAACCGGTGTGGCTCGACTTCTCGGACATACGTTTCATCGAAAAGTATCGCAAGCACTACAACACCTTCTACGTCATGCCCGACCTTGTATGCCGGCAGAACTATTCGGGGCTTGACACCGACCCCGAGAAGGTGTTCCGCCGCTTCTGCATCTACCTGCAATGCGCCGCCGCCTACCCAAGGGACAGCTGGACGGACATACTCGCCCTGGCCTTAACAACCCTGCGGCCCACCCTCTCACATACCATCAGGCGGCGCACACTACGCTACCTGAAGGCCTACCTCAAATCTGGAATCGTGCATCGCTAATTATGAATAGAGAATCATGAAGGTAGTCGTATTGATGTCAACATACAATGGAGAGAGATACCTCAGGGAGCAGATAGACAGCATCCTGGGGCAGCGGGGCGTGGAGGTAAGCCTTCTCGTCAGGGACGACGGCTCATCCGATGCTACCCTGACGATACTCGACGAGTACAAAACGGCAGGGCAACTCGACTACTACTGCGGCGGCAATCTCGGCCCGGCACGCAGCTTCATGCACCTGCTGCAGAATGCCCCCAAGAGCGACTACTACGCTTTCTCCGACCAGGACGACATATGGTTGGACGACAAGCTCATCACTGCCGTTACCACGCTGGAAGGCCACGAAAGCCAGCCGGCACTATATTTCTCGCAGACACAACTCGTCGATGCCGGGCTGAATCCTATACCCAGCGTCATCATAAACCCTAAGCTGACATTCGGCGAGTCGCTCATATACAAGTTCATCGGTGGTTGCACGATGGTGATGAATCACCGCTTGCGGGAGGCCGTGGGCGACTTCATGCCAGAGATAATGCCTATGCACGACATCTGGATATACGGCATCGCACTCGGCATAGGTGCCTTCGTCCACTTCGACCCCACTCCACACATACTCTACAGGCAACACGGCGACAACACCGTCGGGCTGGGACAGGGAGCCGCATACGAGTGGAAGAAGCGATTCAGGAGGTTCACCGCCAAGAACGACGAGCGGTACCTGCAGGCCCTGGAACTCTCCAATGGCTACCACGACAGGCTCACCGCCCCCAATGCCGCCTTGCTCACGCTCTTCCTCGAGGGAAAGACGAGTATGGCTCGAAGATTCAGAATGCTGACGTGCAGGAGCCTGCGCTGTGCAGACCGCACCACACAGCTGCTCTTCTGGATCAATCTGCTTTTCAACAAATACTGACCTGCCTATGACCATTCCGAAGATTACCGTCATCACCATATCATACAACAGCTCAGCCACGATAGAGGCAACGCTCAAGAGCGTAACCGCACAGGACTACGCGAACATGGAGTACGTCGTCATCGACGGAGGCTCCACCGACGGCACGCAGAGCATCATCGACAGATACCGCGAGCGCATCTCATTCTACGTCTCCGAACCAGACCGCGGCATCAGCGATGCTTTCAACAAGGGTATTGCACACAGCACAGGCGACATCATCGTGTGCATCAATTCTGACGACCAGCTGTTGCCCGGAGCTTTGGAGAAGGTGGCAGCATACTACGACGGGGAGACGGACATCTACAGCTGCGACCTCCTGCTGCTGAACACAAAAACCGGCGAGAAGCGCATACAACACCCATCAACCCGCTTTCCCCTCATGCCCTTTTTCCGCAAGCCAGGGCATCAGGGCGTGTTCGTCAGCAGACAGGCTTACGAACGGCTGGGCGGCTACAACACGTCGCTGCACTACACCATGGACCTCGACCTGCTCATGCGGGCCACTTCAGCCGGCATGAGATTCAAGCATGTGCCGGTACAGGTATCGGTGTTCCGTCTGGGAGGTGCCACCAACGAAAGCATCTTCAAGAAGAGGAAGGAGTATGTTGCCCTCATCCGAGGGAACGGCGGCTCATGGCTTCAGGCATACACATTCTACGGCTTCCTCGTATGCACACAGACAGTCAAGAAGGCACTCCGTCTGACCGGCATCGACTGGATAAGGAAGATAAGATACAGGAAGGAGGGCGCGGCATGAACACACATCAGATTTCCGTCATCATGTCCACCTACAAGGGAGAGAAGCCCAGGTATCTCGACAGGGCGATGAAGAGCATATGGGACGACCAGAAGCGCAAGCCCGACGAGATTGTCTTGGTGGAGGACGGACCGCTCACAGAGGAGCTTTGCGGCGTGATAGATTCATGGAAGAGGGTGCTGGACAGCAGGCTCGTCGTCATAGAAAAGCCCGTGAACGAAGGTCTGGCAGCAGCCCTGAACGATGCCATCGAAGTGGCTCGCGGCGACCTCATTGCGCGCATGGACAGCGACGACATCAGCCTGCCCGACAGATTCATGCTTCAGGAACGGTACATGAGCGAGCACCCCGATGTGGACATACTGGGAGGCTCAATACATGAGTTCAACGACGAGGGCACGCTCTCGTCCGTCTGCTGCTACCCCGCCACAATGCAGGAAGTGCTGCGCACGATGTACAAGGCATCGCCGCTGGCCCATCCCACGGTGATGTACCGCTCATCCTTCTTCAAGGCAGGCTACAGATACAGCAGCAAATACCACATCTGCGAGGATGTGACGATGTGGTACGATGCAGCTGCGGGGGGACGGGTGATAAACAGCCTGCCGGATGTCCTGCTGGATTTCCGGCGCAATCCGTCGGTCATGCGACGAAGAAGCCGGGAAAAGGCCTGGAGCGAGTTCCTGGCCTACAACGACGGCATAAGCAGGCTCTATGGCCGATTCAGCTACAAGTACATCTACTCCTTCATGCGTATGTGCTTCCGCCTTATGCCCACGTCCCTGGTATCTTTCATCTACGACAGCAAGTTCAGGCGCAAGCTTGCCAGCCATGGTTAGAATCCACGAAAAACCATTACATCCAAAAACGAAGCAGAACGTCGATCCGACGGAAAGCCTAAATAACCAACAAAAGATGAAAAGACTTTTCCCTCTCGTACTGCTGCTCCTTCTGCCTGCCTTTTGTCTGGCCCAGACTTCCGAGAGTATGCTGAAGAAGTACTCTGCCTTGGGGCTGCCGGTGATATGCATTACGACTGTTAATGGCGAAGAACCGACATCAACAAATGTCCGTCACCCAGAAGGTTCATACGTCGGTGCAAGCATCACAAATGTCGTACCCAAAGAGGGACGGATACAAATCTACCGCGCCGACACGCTTTGGTACGACAGCGGGGAATACCAGAAAGATGTGTCAGGGATGAAAATCAAGCACAGAGGCAACACCTCGGCTTATAGCTATAAGAACAAACCATTCAAGGTAACACTCCAGAAGAAGGCCGACTTGATACCGAAAGAGGAAGGCGACGAAACAGACAGAAGGAGCAAGGACTGGGTACTGCTCAACTGCTCTTTCTCCATAAGAAGCCATTTCATCCACCAAATGGGAAAGATGATTGGAATGGAATATGCTCCAAGGGTGGAATACGTCAATGTCATCTTCAACAACAACTACCGAGGCGTTTACATCCTCTCGGAGAACATCACCCGCGACAAGACATGCCGTATTGATGTTGACATGGATGAAGGCTACATCATAGAACTGAATGCCTACTTCTGGAACGAACCTCTCTACATTCGGTCCAAGTATATTAATTTTATGGCTTGGACATTCAAATATCCCAAACCTGAGGACATCTTTGATGAGCAAAAAGAAGACATAAAGAGCGACATTGAACGGTTTGAAGACGCCATCGTGAACGATTATTACCCGGAAGTGATAGACGTGCGCTCATTTGCCCGCTGGATTTTGCTGCACGACCTCCTGGGCACATACGATGGTGCAGGTTCCAACATCTATGTCGCGCGAAAGAACAGGGATGCCTCCTCGCTGATGCGAATGCCAGCAGGATGGGACATGGATTCCTCCATGAAATACCCCGACCAATGGTCCAGGACACATAGAGAAAGCGGTATCTTCTTCTCAAAGCTGTTTGCCAATCAGAAATGTACGGACTTCATTGAAACATACATAGACGAATATCATCGCGCCATGCAATTAGACGTGATGGAGCGGATGAGGCAGCTTGCTCTGTCCTTCCCCTCTTCAGCTCTGGGGCAGGGACTGATACGCTCCTACCCTCATCACGGCCAGCGCTGGGGATGGAGTTCCAGCATCTACGAGAGCGTCGATATAGAGGCGCAGTCCCAATTCGTCTATGACTTTTTCGTGGAGAGGGAGCCGGGCTTGGCAAGCCTCGTCTCGGGACTCGCCGACGGCTTGACAGAAATTAAGGCGGACGAGCACACGGACGCGCGGAAAGTCATCCGCGATGGGCACCTCTACATCATCAAGGACGACAAGACCTATTCCGTCGACGGGTTCACTTTATCAGAACCTTCTTGCCGCCGATGATGTTCAGACCGCGCTGGGGCTTGCTCAAGCGCTGACCGGAAAGGTTATAAGCCTCCCCCATCCCCTCCTGAAGGAGGGGTGAATCAAAGTCCTTCCCTTCAGGGGAGGATTTAGGAGAGGCAATTCCGTCCGGCAGCTCCGTGCCAAGATATTCAGCTTCGATGGTTTCCTCGAAGACGTTAATCTTGATGTGGTAGTAGCCGTCCTTGCTGATAGCCCATTTGTAGTCCTCCGAGCCGTTGTACCATATCTGTTTGGCTGTCAGGATGGAGGCATCTTGCGTAAAGGGATGCAGCACCTTCGGACTCCATCCGTACTGCCCGTTTATCTTGAAGCGTTTGGGTTCCAAGTTATAGGAATAAGCCTTCAGCAACCCTGTCCATTCGAAGACATTTGGGTCGTCCCAGTTTTGCTCCATCTGCTTGCCTGCCGTTATTTGCCAATGGCCTTCCTGACCTGAAATGTTTTCCCCTTGCCTGTCTTCTACGCAGCCGCCGCATATCCAAGCCTCGTACCAGCGAGTGAAGAGTTCGCCCGTTACCTGCTTGTTCGTGACATCGACGGTGAAGCGATAGTTGTCTGCCTCGAAGAGGACAGCCCATTCAGCACCGGTGCTGTCGGATTTCAGAACATAGTCTGCCTTATCCGTGACGATATTGGTGTCTACGAGTTTTGGCGCATAATAACGGGAAGAGGACCTCGGCGTGTTGGTCGTGGTGACATAGAGGTCGCCCGGGAGCAGTTTGCCGTGGAACTTAAAGGTATAGCGGCCACTCACATTCGTCGAGAACTTTGTCAATTCCTGTACGCCACCCGGTACGGCAGAGCCACGCACGTAAAGCCGCGTCTGGGCCATTAAAGGGTGAAAAGGTGAAAAGGTGAAAAGGTAAAACACCAAAAGATAATATAATAATGTAGGATTTAGTTTCATGTGCTTTGCAGTTTATGGTTGTAACATAAATTGTTGTTCATTTCAACTTTTTAATTTTTCAACTTTTCAACTTTCTTAGGCTATTTCGCCCAACGGGACATTGATAGTGATGGGCTGGGAGAGGTTGCTTGTGTTGACAGTAATTGTGAGTGTACCTGTGGCTTCATCGTACTGGATGTCTGAGCTGTCAACGGGGTTGCCGTTGACCGTGATGCCTTCTGCGACGAACGACTTTGTGCCGAGGAACTGGACTGTCCACTTCCTTTCGGTCGGCATTCCCTCGAAGCTGCCTTCGCGTCCGCCGATGGTGAGCGCAATGTTGTCGCTGGTGCGTGTCTGGGTGAAGGTGGTCATTGTCCAGGCATTGCCCTTGTAGTCCTGATTGTCGCCCTTGTCCTCGTAGAGTTTGCCTGTGCCGTCTGCTCCGGGCACGACCTTGAGGATAATCTCGCCCGGGTCTCCCACGACGGTTCGGCGAACAGGATAATAGGGAATGATGCTTCCGGCGCGATAGAAGACGGGGAACTGGTCGAGCGTATAGACGCTGTAGAAGGCCTGACCGCCGCTCACCAGACGCGACCTTGTCACATCCCACCACTTCCCTGCGGGGAACCAAATCTTGCGGCCGCTGTAGCCGTTCTGCTGAGGCGTGTATATGGGTGCCACGAGCATGTCGCCGCCGAACATGTACTCGTCCTCGAAGGTGTAGGCGTTGCCGTCTTCGGGATAGTCATAATAGAGCGGGCGGTTCATACCGACGCCCGTGTCGTATGTCTCGCGTGCAGCGGTATAGATGTACGGAAAGAGCCTGTAGCGCTCCCTGACTGCCTCGCGGAGCTGCTCGAAGTTGCTGTATTTCCAGATGCGGCGCTCCAAGCTGCTGTTGTTTGTGGCGTGTGTGCGGAAGATTGGCGTGTAGGCTCCGAACTGCAGCCAGCGCAGGAGAAGCTCGGGGTCGTTGTTTCCGCCCTGATGCCCGCCGAGGTCGTGCCCCCAATAGTCGTAGAGGACGTTGCTGGCGTTGCTTGTGAAGAAAATTTCATACCCGAGCATTGACCAGGCCGCCCAAGTGTCGCCGGAGAAGCAGATGGGGTAACGGTGCGACCCGAGGCCGCCCCAGCGATGATAGATGACGGGGCGCAGCTCGGGACGGTTCTTCTGCATATCCTCGAAGAAAGTGTGGTTGCACCAGAATGTCTCGCCCAGAGTCCCGGAGCCTTCCGCTGGCGTGTAGTTCTTCTCCTGCCCGTGCTTGCCGACAGTAAGTGCCTGCTGCCAGTCAAGCCACCAGAAATCGACGCCCTCCTGCTCGTGCGGACGGATGACGTCCTTGAAGAAAGCCTTCATAAAGTCGTAGTCCTCCACCTTCCACAATATCGTTTTTCCGGACGTGTCGCCCAGGTCGGCAGCCAGCGCGCTGTAGCTGTCCTCATGGGTTCCCACGCCGTCGGAGGGGTGCAGGTTGAGGGCGGTCTTCAGGCCGTGACTGTGGATGAAGTTGATGAGTCCCCTGGGATTGGGGATGCGGCTGGTGTTCCAGCTCCAGCCCGTCCAGCCGCTCTTGTGCCAGTCCATGTCCATGATGAGCACGTCCATCGGGACATCCTTGCTCTCCGCATCGCGCACAATCTGCTGGAACTCCGCCTGCGTGTAAGCCCAATAGCGGCTGTACCAGTAGCCGAGGATGTACTTCGGCGGCAACGGCACACGGCCGCCCACTTTGATAAAGTCGCCCAGACATTCCTTGTACTGATGGCCGTAGCCGAGGAAGTACCAATCGATAGCGCTCTTGTCAACGGGATTCGCCCACCAAGTGATGCCCTCCTCCTTTGGCTCAAGGGCGTATGAGGAGCTGCCGTCGCCCCTTAGCGTCGCGGGACTCTCATCGACGATGCTCCAGCCGGCTCTCGACAGGAGGCCTTTCTCGAGGTTCTGGCGTTTGTTGTCGCCCCAAGCGCCGTCGAGCGTGCGGTTCGTGCCCAGCAGGTTCATCGAGTCGTCCTTGCCCGGGTACCAAGTGACGGTGCGGCCGTTCATCTGGAACGTGACCATCAGGTTGTCGGGCTTCTTGTCGGTGGCCTTGAACGTGCTGCCAACCTTGTAACGGAGCGCGACATCCGAGGTGCGGATGTAGAGGTAGCCGTCCGCTTCCTCTGTCGTGAACGCAGGCACGGGCAGGCGGCGGTTGACGATGGCAAACGTGGCACGGTCCTCGAACTGCGCCGTCGCGCTGTACTGGATGCGAATCATCCTGCTCGTCAGCACGGTGAAGCGGGCATTACCCGAAGTGACGACCGCCGCTGGGTCGGCCACAGGGTCGAGCGCATCCTCCGCGAAAGCAGGCAACACAAGCAAGAATGAACAAATGAAAAAATGAAGAAATGAAAGACGAACAGGGAACTTCATATTGATAGACTTTGCTTCTTTTGCCCGCAAAGTTACACTTTTTCAACCAAACAAACAAAGGAAACAACGAAAAAGAACGAAAAAACTAAAACTAACTTTGCAGGCGACAGCTTTTGCAATTGTCAACTAAATCAGAAAAAGACACTCTCGTTTTCGTTTGTTGCAAGTGTTGCAGTGTTGCAGTTGTTGCAGTTGTTTTTTAAGCTTGCAAAAGTCAAAAGAAAATTTTATATTATATATA